>NZ_JBYVMD010000025.1:0-97896 GCF_058145955.1 Pseudomonas sp. A39 | reverse complement strand
GGCCATCCCGGCCGTGCTCAGGCAAAAAAATGCGAACAGCAGGCAAAGCCTGGTCCGACGTACCGAACGCCACATTTCTAGATCCCTCTAAATGGCCTTGTGCCACTATTTTTTTTCGGCGATCTTAGAGTGGCGATTTGATGGCGTCAATTAAATGTATGATTTTGTTTCAGCGTTGAAATGTTGATATCAAGTCGCAAGAAGCGTTAGAGACCGAATTCACCGCGCAACCCTATCCCTGCGCGAGTCAACCTCGGGCCCCCGGATTCTCAAGGCCGCCAAGCGCCCCCGCGAACAGCCATCGCTGATCAATAAAGATGTTCGCCGTGGGGGCCAAAATGGGGGCATCGAAAAGTTTTTCGGACCTTAAAAGACCGTTCCAGAGCCCAGTCAAAATGTTCTTCGGCGATCCTGAGAGTCTTTGATTCAAGCCGTCGCACACTTAAACGCTGGAGGATCGGGCACTCACAACGGCCCGCAAAAGAGCTGCAGGCACTGCTGCTGAGCCAGGTGGGTGGCGACCAGCAAAGTACGCCAACCCGCAAGGTCATATGACAGCATCTGCCATACAAGCCACAGCCAAAGATAACTGAGTTGGAACATCCCCCAGGTCAATCCTGGCTATCCATGGCGGTCAAGCATGGCGATTGTCCGCACCGCCCATGATGCAGCGGGCCTTGGCAACCGTATCTGCGGCCAGGCGCCCTTGCTCCACCAGTGCCTGCAGGGCCGTCACGCAGATCGCCTGGCTGTCTACCTCGAAGTAACGCCGCAGGGCGCCTCGGGTGTCTGAACAGCCGAAACCATCCGTGCCCAGCACCTTGAGCGGCGCACTGACATAGGGAGCGATGAGTTGCGCATAGGCTCTGACATAGTCCGTCGCCGCAACGACCGGCGCAGACCCGCCCAGGCATTGCTCGACATGCCCCAATGTCGTCTGCGTACCCGCCAGACGCGCGTGTTGGGCAGACCTGGCATCGCGTTCAAGCTCGCTGAAGCTGGTGACACTCCAGACCTGCACCGTCACGCCCCATCGCTCGCGCAGTCGGTTCGCCGCCGACAGCACTTCATTGAGGATCGCGCCGCTTCCAAGCAGGCGTACCAAAGGCGCTTCCGGCCCGGCGTCCAGTGTGTCGAGCAGGTACATGCCCTTGATCACATCCGCCTCGGCACCGTCCGGCAGCGGCCGCTGCAGGTAATTTTCATTGGTCACGGTGAGGTAGTAAAAGACGTCCTCCTGGGCGGTCATCATGCACTTGAGGCCATGGTCCACAATCACTGCCAATTCACCGGCAAAGGCCGGGTCGTAGGCTCGGCAGTTGGGCACGGTCGCCGCGACAACATGGCTTGAACCGTCTTGATGTTGCAGCCCCTCCCCGGCCAGGGTCGTGCGCCCTGACGTCGCCCCGATCAGAAAGCCGCGGGTGCGCTGGTCAGCCGCAGCCCAGATCAAATCGGCAACACGTTGGAAACCGAACATGGAATAGAAAATGTACACCGGCAGCATCGCCATGCCATGGGTGCTGTAGGCGGTACCCGCTGCGATCCACGAAGACATCGCCCCAGCCTCGGTGATGCCTTCCTCAAGGATCTGACCATCGCGAGCCTCGCGGTACGACACGATAGAATCCTTGTCCTCGGGTGTATAAAGTTGGCCCTGGGGCGAATAGATACCGTACTTGTGGAAGAGATTGGCCATGCCGAACGTGCGCGCCTCGTCGGCCACGATCGGCACGATGCGCTCGCCTAACACCGGAGCCTTGAGCAATGAGCCCAACATGCGCACGAATGCCAGGGTGGTGGACATCGGTTTGCTTTCCCCCGCTGACGCAAAGCCCGCAAATGCGCTGGCCGCCGGCGTTTCCAAAGGCACTGCAACGCTGCTGCGGCTCGGTAGGTAGCCGTGGAGGGCCTGGCGACGGCTATGCAGGTAACGCATCACCAGGCTATCGGCTTCAGGTTTGAACAGACGGGCCGCGCGAACATCATCGTCGCTCAAGGGCAGCGCGAAGCGGTCGCGAAACGCCAGTAGCGCCTCATCGTCGAGCTGTTTCTGCTGGTGCGCAATCATCTTGCCCTGCCCCCAGCGCCCCATTCCATGACCCTTCTCGGTCTTGGCCAGGATCACTGTCGGGCGCCCCTTGCAGGCCAGCGCGGCCGTGTAGGCGGCGTGAATCTTCAACGGGTCGTGGCCGCCACGGCGCATTTTCTCGAGCTGGCTGTCCTCCAGGTGCGCGACTTTCTCCAGCAACCGTGGGTGTCGAGCAAAAAAGCGTTGGCGCCTGGCCGCGCCGTCCAGCGTGGAGAGCGACTGGTATTCACCGTCAACGGTAATGTCCAGGTAATGCTGGAGCACGCCATCATGGTCCTGGTCGAGCAGTGCATCCCACTCGCTGCCCCACAGCACTTTGATCACGTTCCAGCCGGCCCCCAGAAACTGGGCCTCAAGCTCTTCAATCACTTTGCCATTGCCACGCACCGGGCCGTCCAGACGCTGCAGATTGCAGTTGATCACGAACGTCAGATTGTCGAGCCCTTCACGTGCCGCCAGGCCCAGTGCTGCAAGCGACTCAGGCTCGTCCATCTCGCCGTCGCCAAAAAAGCCCCAGACGTGGCGTGTCGACGATGGACGCAGGTGACGATGTTGCAGATAGCGCATAAAGCGCGCCTGGTAGATGGCGCTGATCGGCCCCAACCCCATGGAACCGGTGGGAAATTGCCAGAAATCAGGCATTGACCACGGGTGGGGGTAGGAACACAGGCCCTCCCCGCCGACTTCGCGCCGGTAGTTGGCCAGTTGGCGCTCGCTCAAGCGACCTTCGAGGTAAGCGCGCGCATAGATACCCGGCGCTGAATGGGCCTGGAAGAACACCAAGTCATTGGTTTCCCCGCTGGGCCCGGCGCGAAAGAAGTGATTGAAGCCTACTTCGAACAGGTCGGCCGCCGACGCGTAGCTGGCAATGTGGCCACCCAATTCGCCCTCACGGCGGTTGGCCTGGACCACCATGGCCATGGCATTCCAGCGGACCCACGCCGCCAGCTGGCGTTCCAGTTCCAGGTCACCACTAAAGAGCCCTTGCTCACTGTGATGAAGCGTATTGCAGTAAGCCGTGCGCAATGTGGTAGACGCTGCAATGCCGCAACGCCCGGCCTGCTTGATCAGGCGCTGCAACAAGTAGCGCCCGCGCGCCACTCCAACGTGGCGCACGACGCCATCAAAGGCGTCCAGCCATTCCCTGGTTTCCTCGGGGTCGACGTCAACGGGAAGCTGCAGCGCAGCACCCAGGTGCATCCCCCCAAGTCTGGCATCCATTGTCATGTTGATAGGCTCCGAAAAATTCAAAGTAGCGCGTCGGCATCCGGTTCCGGCGAGTGCTCAGCCGACCGCTCAGGTCACCAGGCCACCGTCCACCACCATGACCTGGCCGGTCACGTAGGCCGCGTCCTGCGACAACAGAAAAGCCACCACCTTGGCCACCTCTTGCGGGGCGCCGAAGCGACGCATGGGGATCCGGCTTTCCATTTCCGCCACCCGTCGCTCGTTAAGCTTGCGGGTCATATCGGTGTCGATAAACCCAGGGGCGACGACATTGAGACGTACGCCACGGGCAGCGAATTCAACTGCCATCGAGCGCGTCATACCGATCAAGCCCGCCTTGCTCGCGCAATAATTGGCCTGCCCAGGGACGCCGATCAGCCCGGAAATCGAGGCCATGTTGACCACCGCACCAAAGCCCTGCTCGACGAACAGCGGCAACACCGCCTTACAGGCATGAAACGCGCTGTCGAGGTTGCTGCCTATCACGCTGTGCCACTGTTCGGCGCTCATGGCCAACGCACTGCGGTCCTGGGTGATACCGGCGTTATTGACCAAGCCCTCCAGGGCGCCAAAGTGCGCCACGCAACGCTTGACCGCCTGCTCGATAGCAGTGGCATCGCGCCCGTCGGCACGCACCGCCAGCACCCGGTCGGTGCCTAGTAACGCCGCCAGTTCTTCGGCCTGTTCCGTGGTATTGAGGTAGGTAAAACACACGTTCAAGCCCCGTGCCACGAGGTCTTCGACTACCGCGGCGCCCAGCCCGCGTGAACCGCCGGTTACTAGAACCGTACGCATTGAGCTACCAGCGCCGTTGGATGTATCGGTCATGGATGCGCCTCCCTGGCAGGTGTATCGAAGGAAAAAATCTTTCCGGGGTTGAGAATGTTGTCCGGATCCAGCGTGCGCTTGATCGCGCGCATCATCTCGACGGCGCCTGCACCTGCCTGGTCGACCAGGTAGCCCTGTTTGTGCAGCCCGATACCATGTTCGCCGGTGCAGGTGCCCGCGAGCCGAATAGCCCGTGCCACCAGCCGATCGTTCAGTGACTCGGCCAATGCCCTTTGCTGAGGGTCGTCAGGATCAATCAAGTAGCCGAAATGGAAATTCCCGTCACCCACATGCCCTACCAGGAAATACGGCAGTCCTGTCGCATCGACTTCAGCGATGGATTCAAGCAGGCACTCGGCGAGGCGGCTGATCGGCACGCACGTATCGGTGCTGATTGCGCGGCAGCCGGGCTGCGACTGAATCGCGGCAAAATAGGCATGGTGCCGGGCCGTCCATAGCCGCCGACGCGCCTCGACGCTGGTCGCCCATTCAAACGCTTGGCCGCCCCACTCGCCAGCAATCTCTTGCACAGCCTGCGCTTGCTCACGCACACCCAGTTCGCTGCCATGGAACTCCATCAGCAGCATCGGCGTCTCGGGCAGTTCCAGTTTGCTGTGCACATTGACCATGCGCACGGTGTTGGCGTCGATCAGCTCGATTCGCGCCACGGCGATACCGGATTGAATGACCTGGATCGCCACGTTGACCGCTTGGTCGATGCTGTCGAACGAACATACGGCAGCGCAGATCGACTCCGGCACCGGGTGCAAGCGCAAGGTGATCTCGCTGATGATGCCCAATGTGCCTTCGCTGCCAACCATCAAATGGGTAAGGTCGTACCCGGCGCTGCTTTTTTTCGCGCGGGTGCCGGTACGGATGACATCGCCGCCGGCGGTGACCACTTGCAGGGCCAGCACATTCTCTTTCATCGTGCCGTAGCGTACGGCATTGGTCCCACTGGCACTTGTGGCGCACATGCCACCGATGGACGCATCAGCCCCAGGATCAATGGGAAAGAACAGACCGGTACTTTTCAAGGCTTCTTCAAGCTGGCGGCGGGTTACGCCCGGCTGCACGGTGACGCTCATGTCTTCGGTATGGATCGCCAGGATGTGGTTCATCTGGCTCAGGTCAAGGCTGATACCGCCCTGCACTGCCAAGAGATGACCCTCGACCGACGACCCCGCGCCGTAAGCGATCAGCGGCACGCGGTGAGCGGCCACCAGGCGTACGGTGTCAACAATGTCCTCGGTGCTGCGGGCAAACACCACGGCCTGGGGCAACGGCGCATCGACATAGGCCGACTCGTCGCGGCCATGCTGCTCACGTATGGCCGTCGCGGTCGAACAGCGCTCATCGAAACGCGCAGCGAGCGCCTCGATCAGCTCGGCCGGCGCTTCACGCAGTACCTGAGGGGTAAAGGCCTGGGCGAGTTGGGTCATGTCACTTCCTTATAAAATGCGCGGCATACTTGACGCTGCGCGCCCAGGCCAACCACTTCGGCCTCGACCACATCGCCGTCGCGTAGAAACGGCTGGTCTGGTCGTCCCAAGGCCATGCCGCCCGGGCTTCCGGTGAGGATCACGTCACCAGGGTGCAGCGTCATGAAGCGGCTGAGGTAATGAATCAGATGAGGTACGTCGAAGATCATGTCCTCGCTGCTGTCACGCTGCATGACCTCGCCATTGACCCGGCAGATCAGTTCCAGCGCCTGGGGCGACGGCACCTCATCAGCCGTCACCAGGTACGGTCCCAGCGGGGCAAACCCATCGAATGATTTGCCCTTGATCCATTGCCCGCCCCGTTCCAATAACCAACTGCGTTCGGACAGGTCATTGGCGGTGCAGTAACCCAGGATGCAGGCGGCCGCGTCAGCGGGCGTGGCGAGGTACTGAGCGCGACGCCCGATGACCACGCCCAACTCCACTTCCCAGTCGGTCTTGTCGCCGTCGACTGGCAGCACCAGGTCATCAAACGGGCCTCCCAACGCATGCACCGATTTGCTCGACACAATCGGCTCTTCCGGCACAGCCATCCCGGCCTCCCGCGCATGCCGGTGGTAGTTCAGCCCGATCGACAGGATCTGCCCCGGCCGTAAGGCCGGGCCAATACGCTCGTGCTCGATATGAACCTGGGGCAGTTGGGCCCATTCCAGCGTGAAGCGCCGTGACAACGTCTCCATTGCCGCTACGGCCAGCGCTGCCCCAGTCCAGTCATTGACCCACTCACTGAGGTCGCGCACCGAACCATCGACGCCGACTGCGCAGGGCCGCTCGCACCCCGGTGCACCGACCCTCAGCAGGCGCATGACAGCGCCTTGCGTGGGTTGAGGAAGCGTTCGAAAAACGCCGTTTCCTCATCGCTCATGGTGCGCGGATAGCGGCCTTCGTAATTGAAGGGTGCCATGGTGGTCGATGCCAGGGCGCACAACGTGTCGCCGTCGCGCACTTCATACTCGATCGTTACGGCGGCGGCACGAACGTCCGAGACCCACATATGGATGGCCACGGGTTCGTGGCGGTGGACCAGCGGGCGCTTGTACTCGATCGCATGCCTGACCACCACGGAGCCGCCGCTGAAGAAGGCATCGCCCTGCTCCGCGCCCAGGCGCCAGATAAAGTCCACCCGCGCTTCTTCGAGCAAGCGCAGGAACGAAACATTGTTGACCACCCCATATACGTCCATATCGGACCAGCGGACGGGGCATTGATAAATATGTACGGACATGGAAGTCTCCGCAGTGGCCGAAGGGGCAACGCGTGCGCTGGCGGTATTAGTCGACATTCGCGTGCACCTGCTTGCAGAACGCTTGGATATAGTCACCTTCTGCGATGGGCGCACGCAGTAGCTCAGGCGACAGGGCAAAGCCGTCGATCAGGGTCGACACGCAAGGGCGCAGGGCTACGCACTGCTGGTCGATCCTCCCTGGCAGCGACAGGGCCTGGCCGGCGTCGATAAGCTCATGAGCCAGAAACCACGCTGCGTCACGCTGCAGCAGGTTCAGGCCATAAAGCGATGCCAGGCCATTGAGCGCCGCCTTGGCCTCGTCCTGCTGCGCATGCAGCGCGGCACTCCAGAGTTGCTCCAGGGCCAAACGTTCACCACGCAGACGTGCAAGCTCAAGGCCGGGGTTCATGGCGTCGTTCCACACCTCGAAATAGCCGCGCTCGTCAGCGTTCATCTCCTCGCGAACCGTCAGCCACAGCTGGTACTCGCGAAAGGCGATAGCAGCGATCAACCACTCCGGCTCGGCCAGACGCCGCGCACGTGCTGGCCGCAGCGGCAACGGACCTTGCCAGGCCTGGGCGAGCAGTTGGCCGGCTACGGTCGCAAGCAGTACCAGGTTGTCACCTTCGGCCGTTACCAAACCTTGCAGCAGGGAACCGTAATCGGCGATGCGGTTAACGCTGAAAATGCCTTGTGCTCCACATCGCTCGCGGCACTCGGCGATAACGGCGGAGGCATCCCAAGTCGCCAGTGCCTTGGTGATGTTGATCAGGCTGACGACATCGGCAGCCGGCTCAGCTGTATTAGCCAGGAAACGTGCCTTGGCTTCGTTGAGCAGCAGCGTCATCGCATAGGTGCTGGCCAGTGCCGAGAACATCGCACGCTGGTAGCTGCGGTATTCGATGACCGGCATGTCGTTGGTCCCCGGGGCGTTGGTCAGCCGTTGCTGTCCATAGCGCAACGCGATGTACAGGCTCGCGCGACTTGCGCCCTGGGCGGCGCTGGCCACGCACAGGCGGCCTGGCACGATCCGCGACATGGCGCGCAGAAAGCGCGACCGGGCATTGCCTGCGCCGAGCACGAAGCTGCCATCTTCAGCGAAATGGCCCATGTCGCCGTGCAGCAGGCTGCTACGGGGCACACGCACGTTGTCGAACCAGGTCAGGCCGTTGTCCAGCCCTTGCACCGGTTTCTCCGGGCACAAGGCCGCGCGGATACCGGGGCATAGGCCTGCCTCAGTGGACAGCCTGATCAGGAACGGAAATACGCCGTGATCCTTGCCTTCGATTTTCAAGCGCGCCATCACGGTCGCGACTTTGGGGATATCGCCGAACCCACTATAGGACATGTACTTTTGCGCACCGGCACTCGGCGTGTTGAGCGTGAAGGTCTGGCTATGGCGGTCATACACCGCCTCGGTCTGCAACGCCGCGACGTTATTCCCAAAACCCAGTTCAGTCGCCATATAGGGGCCGAACGAGGTCAGTTCGTCCAGCGCCTCGGTGAGCCCGGCGATGTCCGGGCGGCCCTGGGCATGATCGAATACCGTGCCCAGGCACAGGTTGTAGTGGACCATCAGCAGCGAGAAGCTGGCGACGTCCAACAGGCTTGGCCATTCCGCCAAGGCAAACAGCCGACGCGGGTTAGCCAGAATCTGCAGCGGGCGTTCGAGCGCCGCGTGCACATGGCGGCTGCGGGCATAGGCCAGCCGTCCGGCTTGCTCCATGTTCAGGCCCGGCTGCGGGTCGAAGATCGGGTCGAGCAGCACCTCTCGGATGCTCTGGTGATGGCTCTCGAATGTGCCGGCGAATAGCAGGTCGCGCAGTTCGTCGCGCGCCAAGGGGGCGACAGTTCCCGGGTTGCTTGGATGAGTCATGACATGTCCTGTGCAGTGAGCAGCGAGGTCTCAGGCGGCGAACACCAATGAGACATTCTGGCCGCCAAATCCGAACGAATTGGAAAGCGCCACCTTGATCGGCTGCGCACGCGCCTGGCCGTGCACCAGGTCAACCGTTATCTGCGGATCGGGGTTGCGCAAGTTGGCCGTCGGCGGCAGCAGCCCGTGTTCAAGCGCGAGCAAGGTGTAGGCCGCCTCGATGGCACCGGCAGCGCCCAGCAGATGCCCGGTGACGCCTTTGGTCGAACTGACCGGCATGCGTGCACCAAACAACTCGGCGATGGCACGCGACTCAATCACGTCGTTGCCCGGCGTCGACGTGCCGTGGGCATTGACGTAATCCACTGCGTCAGCCTCGATACCGGCATCGCGCAACGCCGCCTGCATCGCCAGGCGGGCACCGAGCCCCTGGGGATGGGGCGTGGTGACGTGGTGACGTGGTGAGCATCTGCCGATGCGCCATACCCAAGCAGACGCCCGTGGCTGCGTGCACCTCGGGCGCGGGCATGCGCCTCGGACTCAAGCACGAACATCCCCGCGCCCTCACCGATGACGAAGCCGTCACGCGCGACATCGAACGGGCGCGATGCGCCGCCGGCATCGGTGTTGCGCGACAACGCCCGCATCTTGGCAAACGCGGAAACATACAAAGGGGTGATCGGTGCTTCCGCACCACCAGCCACCACGATATCGCAGAGCCCTCGGTTGATCAGGTCCTTGGCCATGCCCAGTGCGGAGGCCCCTGACGCGCAGGCCGAACAGGGGGCCAGGCATGGACCGCGTGCGCCCAGCTCAATGGCAACCTGCCCGGCGGCCATGTTCAACAGCCCCATGGGCAGGGTCAGCGAGGACACATCGTCAGGCCCCTCAGCAATCAGCACCGCGTGCTGCTGCTCCAGGGTGGCGGTGCCCCCAGCCCCGGAACCGATGATCACCGCCACACGGCTCTCATCTTTCCAACTGCCGGCCTTGAGACCGGCATCCTCCAGGGCCTGGCGCGCTGCCAGCAAGGCGAACTGCGCATAACGGTCCCACTGCCAGGGGCTCTTGACGCCCAGCAAGGCGCTGTCAAAACCGGGTACACGGCACGATATCTCCACCGGCATCGCTTTGAGGGTCTTGTCCGGCGTGGCCGTGGCTTCACCTGCCACCACCCGCCGCCAGTTCGCCTCGATACCGATGCCGGCGGGCGTGACCAGGCCGATACCGGTCACAACCACCGCTTCGGCGACCATCACGCTTTACCGTTGGCCAGTGCCAGAACGTCACCGACAGTGGCGACCTCCGACAGCTGCGCATCGCTGATCTGCACACCCAGTTTCTTTCTCAGCAACTGGGCCAGGTCGACCTGCGACAGCGAGTCGAAACCCAGGTCTTCAAGGGAGGCATCAGGGACGATACGGCTTTCTTCGATGTTGAAACGCGCGGCAATGGCTTGGGCGATAGCTTCGTTACTTACGGTCATCACATGACTCCTGTTGTGTGGAACTGTAGGTTGGGAAAAGTCTGAATCAGTCCTGCCACTCGCTGTTGCGGGTAGTCAGTTGCGGCCAGCGCAGTACGGTCGAGCCCCACGAGAGGCCCGCACCGAATGCACTCACCAACACACGTTGGCCGGCCTTGAGGTCGCCGCGCAGGGCCAGGTCGTTGAGAAGCAGCGGGATGGAGGCTGTCAGGGTGTTGCCCAGCCGCTGGATATTCACCGCCACCTTATCTGCGGGAAGGCCAAGCTCGAATGCCACGGATTGCAGGATGCGCACATTGGCTTGGTGACCGACGAACCAGTCGACCTGGTCCAGCGACCAGTGGGAGCGGTCCAGCACGCTCTGGGCCGATGTGGACATGCGTGCAACGGCCTGCTCATAGACCGCGCGACCGTCCATGTGCAGATAGAACTCACCCGGCGCTACCGCTTCATGGCCCAGCCCGGCGCTGGCCGAACGTTGTCGCGAGCCGCCGGCTGGGATGGCCAGCAGGTCCGAATGGGCACCGTCGCTGCCGAGGTCGAAGCACCCGAGCGCGCCGGCCTCGTCCACCTCGCCACGGCGCAGCACCACGGCACCGGCACCGTCACCGAAGATCGGTCGGGTGGCGCGGTCTTGCGGGTTGACGAAGGTGGTAAAGGCTTCAGCGCCGATCAGCAGGACACTGTCGGCGATGCCCGCGGCAATCAGTCCGGAAGCAGTGGCCAGCCCATACACGAAGCCGCTGCAGGCAGAGGTGATGTCATAGGCGGCGATGTCGCCCAGGCCCAGTACCGACGCCACTTCTGGCGCCACCGCCGGGCAGATGCGCTCCGGGGAGGTGGTCGCAACCACCACCGCCTGCACCGCCCGCCCCTCTGCCGAGGCGAGCGCACGGGCGCCGGCCTTGATGGCCAGGTCAAGCATGCTCAACCCATCACTGACCATTCGACGCTCACGAATGCCCGTGCGCGATTCTATCCATTCGGGCGTGGTATCCAGCCCGCTGGAAATTTGCTGATTGTCAATTATCTTAGGCGGAAGGCAGCCTCCCAGGCCACACAAGATCACAGTCACGATCAACTCCCTTGATTTAACGATGGTTCAGATGGTGTGTAGTGTTGGGCCCAGCCCTAGGTCACTTCCTGACGCGGGGCACGGCCCAGCGACCAACCAAAATTCATGCCCGCCGCCGCCAGCAGGATCGCGCTCGCGCCAAGCACTTGCAGGGCACTGAGCGGATGGGCGAAGGCAACCCAATCGACCAGGATGGCGACGATCGGATAGATGAACGACAGTGCGCCGACCAGCGCCGTGGGGATTTTCTGGATGGCGCTATACAGCAGGGTCGACATGAGCCCGGTATGGACCACGCCGATAATGATCAAGTACGTCCAGGCGCCCTCGACCGTATCGACGCTGCTGAAATCCACGAACGGCGCCAGGACCAGCACACCTACCACCATCTGGATCAGCACGATCAGGTGCGCGGGCAGGCCCTTGAGGCGCTTGGTGATCGCCGCCGCCACGGCGTAGAAAAAGGCCGAAGCCAGGGCCAGGCAGACGCCAAGCACATAGTCGGCGCCGGGGGCCTGCCCACTACCCTTGGCGGACACGATCAGCATCAGCCCGGCGAAGGCCAACAGCAGCCAGCCAACCTTGGCGGCGCTGAGGCGCTCAGCGAAAAACAGCACACCCAGACCGACTAGCATGAACGGCTGAACGTGGTAGACCACCGTGGCGATGGCGATAGAGGAATGTTTGTAGGCACTGAACAGCAGCACCCAGTTGAGAATCAGCGCCACCCCGCCCAGGCACACCAGAATGAACTGCCGGGCGGTGATCAGCGAGCGACGCAGCACCCCAAGCACCAGGCACGCGACCAGCATCGCCATGGCGCCGAATACGCAACGCCAAAACACCACGGCCTCCGGGCTCTGCCCCGACATGATGACAAACCAGCCCACCGTGCCGGAGATCACCATGGCCGAAATCATTTCGAGCGTCCCACGGGTTTGCGACTTCATCACTCACTGCTTCCTTGCCGTCGACATTGCCGTAACCTAAGCCGTCGTTCGCGGGGGTGGCTCGGCAAATCAAACTTTATAATGAACTAATGACCGATATACTGAACAAGGCGCCTGAGAGCGTCAACCCTTTTAAGGATGATTTAAAAAACAAATGACCGACATAGCGAACACTCTATTGAAAAACAACCCGAGCCGAATCGATCTGCTGGCGCTTTCAATCAAGCGCGAACGCTTGGCCGCTGGGCTTTCCTTGACCGAATTGGCGAAACGCGCCGGTGTGGCGAAGTCGACGTTGTCTCAGTTGGAGTCGGGAATCGGTAACCCCAGCATCGAAACCCTATGGTCGCTGGCGATGGCAATGGGCTTGCAAGTCACCCGGTTCTTCGAACAACCCCAGCAGCCGTTGCGGGTGATTCGCGCCAACGAGGGCATGACCACCTATGCCGAGACTGCCAATTACGCAGCGACACTGCTTGCCGATTGCCAGGCGGGAGTACAGCGCGACATCTACCGGCTCAAGGTGCAGCCCGGCGAAGTTCGACTGTCTCAGCCTCACCCACCGGGAACCGTAGAGCACGTAGTGCTGTGCAGCGGCAGCGCCCATATTGGCCCGGCGACTGGGCCTGTATTGCTGAATGCCGGCGACTACATCAGCTACCTGGCGAATGTGCCTCACGTGTTCGAAGCACTTGAGGCGGACACTACTGCAGTGATGGTGATAGAGCATTCCTGAGGTAGGCGCCATGGACACGCCAAATGCTAAATTTTGCCAGCACTCGCCCTTTCCGTTCGCTCGTGTACCACGAGCGACTTGGGGGTAAACGTGGGGGCATATCTGAGGGCATGCTTTGGATGGTTTAAAAAGGATACCCCCCGTCCAAGCTCCCACACTTCCCTTCACGAAAAACATGCGTCGATGCCATTAAAAAAGCAGAGCGACCTTCAGGGCAATTCGGCATGCCCATCGGCGTGAGGCCCCCTCTCTCATCGATTTGGCACCCCGGCAATTTCAATTGCGGCGTAACAGCGTATTCGGCGCCACACCAAATGCCTTGCGAAACGCATGGCTGAAATGGGAGAAGTCAGAAAACCCGAAGTCCAGCGCCGCCTCGGACACGCTGCGTACCTGGCCGCGTTCAATCGCTTCTCGACTGGCATTCAGGCGCTCTTTCCAAATCTCTGCAACGGGGGTTTTCTGGTAGCGTGCGAAGGCCCGCGTAACGGTGCGGGTGGACACATTGTGGGCTTTGGCGATGGCTTCAATCGACAGGTCCGGCTCAGTCAAGTGCCGTTGGATGTACTGCATGATGCGGCCGTAGAGGTCCATCTCCTGATGGCTTGTTTTCAGGTCCTGGAGTTCCAGGCTGATCACAAGCAGATCAAGCAAAGCACTTGAGTAACGATTCGAGATGCGCTCGTCCTGCAGCGATGCCGGCGCGCTCGCGGCCTGATGCAGCATTTCGCGTAAAGGAACGACACCAGGACGCCGGTCGTCGAGGACCATCGCGGTGTACTCGGCAATACGCGGCAGGCGCTCGGTGAGCAACGCTCTCGGAATACGGATCAAGTGGTTTTCGGTACCACCCAGGCTGAAGCGAAACGCCTGAGTTGCGTCATAAAGAAACAAATTGCCGGTTGCCAGGCTGGCTTTTCTTGAGCCTTGTTCTATTTGCCCATGGCCATTTCGAGCGAAACCCAACCATAAATCTTCGGCCGGACCGCTGCGCAGGTGCTGCTCGGAACGCTCCCAGTAGTGCAGCGGCGAAGACAGCGAACAGATGTCCAGCTCGCCGACGGTATTGACGGTGAGCGAGCCATCAAAGCTGCTCTGGGACAAGGGTTTGCTATCGGCGGCCAGGCAATGGCGACAGACCACTTCTTTCCAATAATCAAACCGACGGGGTGCCGGAACAGCAAGGGTCGAATACTGAGTGCTTGGGTTCATGACACTGACCTCGACAACGATGCAAGAGGCGCTCGAGAAGTTGTAACGTGCGGCCAATTTTCAGGCATGAAAAGCAATTAACAGGCCAAGCGCAGTGGCAGGCCTGCTTGAGCGCGCTGCCACGTGGTTTCCATCGCGATTGTCGGCGGCCTTCGCGGGCTGTCGCCCGGTGCCGCCATCACCCTTTAAGGGCATGGCACGTCACCCGGTCGGTGCACGCGCACCAGCGCGGATCACGGGTAAACCTCAGCTCCAGCCTTGTCTTTTCCAACCAAATGGTTGTCTCGCCGAACAAAGCGCCCCCTCCTCGCCCAGCCTAATTTCCACCTCACAGCAGCTCATTCATCCGCTGATGAGGCACGCCATGCATCGACACGACTCACAACGATTGGCTGATTCCTCCTGGCTTCTGCAGCGGCGCGACCTTGCGCCTGAAGAGTCGGCTTATTGGTTGATTGAATGGAGTGCCATGCAGCTGCTGCACCGACGGCAGATCGCCAAGCGCGACCAGCCACCGACGCGCTAACGCCCAACCGTAGGCCTGAACGAAAATAACGAGGAGCTCAAGATGGAATCTGCAATCGACACACATCTCAAATGCCCGCGCACCCTGTCCCGCCGTGTACCGGACGAGTATCAACCGCCGTTCCCTATGTGGGTCGCACGCGCTGACGAGCAACTGGAACAAGTGGTGATGGCCTATCTGGGCGTGCAATATCGCGGCGACGCCCAGCGCGAGCCTGCATTGCAGGCGATGCGTCACATCGTCGGCAGTTTCAGCCTGGCCGATGGCCCGCAGACTTATGATTTGACCCACCACACCGACAGCAGCGGCTTTGATAATTTGATTGTGGTCGGGTACTGGAAAGACCCGGCCGCCCACTGTCGCTGGTTGCGGTCACCCCAAGTGAATGACTGGTGGAGTTCGCCGGATCGGCTCGGTGAAGGCCTTGGTCATTTCCGCGAAATCACCGCGCCGCGCACCGAGCAGTTCGAGACGCTGTACGCCTTCCAGGAGAACCTGCCCGGTGTCGGCGCAGTAATGGATACGACCAGTGGAGAGATCGAAGAGCACGGTTACTGGGGTTCGATGCGCGACCGTTTCCCGATCTCCCAGACGGATTGGATGAAGCCCACGAGCGAGCTGCAAGTGATCGCGGGTGACCCGGCCCAGGGCGGACGGGTCCTGGTCCTGGGGCATGACAACCTCACACTGATTCGTTCCGGCCAGGACTGGGCGGATGCCGAGGCTGAGGAGCGCTCGCTCTACCTCGACGAAATCTTGCCGACGTTGCAGGACGGCATGGACTTCCTGCGTGACAACGGCCAGCCATTGGGCTGCTACAGCAACAGGTTCGTGCGCAATATCGACCTGGACGGCAACTTTCTCGACCTGAGCTACAACATCGGTCACTGGCGCTCGGTGGAGAAACTCGAACGCTGGGCTGAATCTCACCCGACTCACCTGCGTATTTTCGTGACGTTTTTCCGCGTGGCCGCGGGTTTGAAGAAGTTAAGGCTGTACCACGAAGTGTCCGTGTCGGACGCCAAGAGCCAGGTCTTCGAGTACATCAACTGTCACTCGCAGACCGGCATGTTGCGCGACGCGCTGCCGCCAACCACCTGAGCACCATCGGCGTTTACCTCCCCCCCTTTCTGCCGCCTTGCCACCCTCCTCGGGTGGCCGGTCTCCCTGTGCGAGGAATAAATGATGAATAAGATCCGCCTGCTGACGCTCTCTACGCTGTTGCCCGCGCTTCACGCCAACGCCGGTGAAGTAGCGCCCGGCGATTACGAGCAATACCCGGTCGGCGCTACGATCGGGGCGATTTATTACCAGCACGCCACCACGGACTCGGCTTATGCCAACGGCCACAAGGTCAGCTCTGACTTCAGGGTGAGCTCTGACATCGGCATCCTGCGGCTACTGCATGTCTACGCACTCTCCGACACCGTCACCATCGACCCGCAATTTCTTTTGCCTTTCGGACACGTCTCCAGCGCAGGTGACGCCTCAGCCCTGGGCAGCACTCGCGGCGTTGGCGACTTGATCCTCACGGCGCCGGTCAAATGGCGGTTCAACGAAGCCCGCGACACCCTCAGTATCGCCCCCTACCTGTATGTGCCGACGGGTACGTATGACAAGGACGACGCGCTCAATCTCGGCGAGAACCGCTGGAAATTCGAACTGCAGAGTGCGTACGTCAAACACTTCACAGAAAAATGGGCGATGGACCTGGTCGGCGGTGCCACCTGGTATGGCGACAACACAGACTACGGTGCCAATGCCGACCGTATGAAGCAGGACGTTTCCTACGCAGCGCAGATCATGGGGCGTTACATGCCAGACGCCAGCACCGCGTTTGGTATCGGCTTCGGGCGCACCTGGGGAGGTGAGACGAACATTGAGCACGTCAATCAGGATAACGAGCTTGGCACCACCAACTTCCGTCTCACCGCCACCAAATTCGTCACCCCCCAAGACCAGATCCAACTGCAATTGGGCAAGGACCTCTCGGTGGACAGCGGCACCAAGGAAGACTTCCGCATGAACCTGCGTTATGCGCGCATTTTTTAACGCAAGGGTCTGCGACCGCGTGCCCTTTGCGTCTTTGCACAGCGGTGTCCGGCTCAGCCAAGTCGATGTCTTTCTCAACCAAGCCTGCGACTTGAGGCGCGGACTATCTTGAGCGCCAGGCCCACTGATATTGATGAGCAGCAGTGCTCTTCGGCCACTTACGATAAGGACAGCCCAACCATGCCAATTGTGCGCCCCACCCTTGAACAGCTATTGGATGTATCGAGCCGCCTGCACATGCAGATCAGTGCGGAGCAAGCCCACGAATACCTGGCGCTTATGCAGTCAAGCTTCGATGCTTATGACCTGATTGACGAGCTGCCTGACTTCATTCCGCCGGTGCGTTACGAACGCAGTTCGGGCTATCGACCCTCGGCTGCACACAACCCGCTCAACGCCTGGTACTTCCGCACGGAAGTCAGCGGTGCCCGCGAAGGCAAGTTGGCGAGTAAAACCGTGGCACTGAAGGACAATATTTCACTCGCGGGCGTCCCCATGATGAATGGTGCAAAGCCCCTTGAAGGCTTCGTTCCATCATTTGATGCCACCGTTGTCTCCCGCTTGCTGGATGCCGGCGCAACCATCCTCGGCAAGGCAACCTGCGAGCATTACTGCCTGTCCGGGGGGAGTCACACCTCCGATCCGGCGCCGGTGCACAACCCCTATCGCCACGGATTTTCCTCGGGTGGGTCGTCTTCCGGCAGCGCCGCACTGGTTGCCGCGGGCGAGGTTGACCTGGCAGTCGGCGGTGACCAAGGAGGGTCGATCCGGATTCCTTCCGCATTCTGCGGCACTTACGGGATGAAGCCGACTCACGGACTGGTGCCTTACACCGGGATCATGGCCATCGAGGCGACTATCGATCATGCCGGCCCCATCACGGCAAACGTACGCGACAACGCCTTGATGCTGGAGGTCATGGCGGGAGCGGATGGGCTCGATCCGCGACAAGCCGCGCCCCAGGTCGACACGTACAGCGATTACCTGGAGCGCGGTGTGAGCGGGCTGAGGATCGGAGTGCTGCGCGAAGGCTTTGAACTGGCCAACCAGGACCCGCGTGTTGCCTCGTCTGTGCGCAATGCCATCGACGCATTTGCACGGCTGGGTGCGCAGGTCGAAGAGGTGTCAGTGCCTGAGCACAAGATTGCCGGTGCGCTGTGGCACCCCATCGGCTGTGAAGGCTTGACGATGCAGATGATGCACGGCAATGGGGCCGGCTTTAACTGGCAAGGGCTGTATGACCTCGGGTTGCTGGACAAGCAAGCCGGATGGCGCGACCAGGCGAATGACCTGTCCGCCTCTCTCAAGCTGTGCATGTTCGTCGGGCAATACGGTCTGGAGCGCTACAACGGTCGTTTCTACGCCAAGGCACAAAACCTCAGGCGCCTGGCACGCTCCGGCTATGACGCCGCATTGGCGCGCTATGACCTGCTGGTGATGCCTACCGTGCCAATCATTGCCCAGCCCCATCCGGAGCCCGGTTGCTCGGTCACCGAGTACGTGGCCCGAGCGCTGGAAATGATCGGCAATGCCTCCGCACAGGACATCACTGGCCATCCGGCCATGTCGATTCCCTGTGGCCTGGTAGACGGTTTACCTGTCGGGCTGATGCTGGTGGGCAAACACTATGCCGAAGGCACAATTTACCAGGCTGCCGCGGCATTCGAGGCATCGGTTGACTGGAAAAACAGTCAGTAGCCGGTGCGTCCCCTTGCAGCGCAAGAGAATAAGCCGCCGGGCGCTGCCTAGAAGCTCAACGATGAGGAACCAACTGATGACCACACCTGAAAATAAAACATCAACCCCGGGTGAGCGAGCACAGGCATTACTGCACGTGCTCAAACAAAAGGACCTGATCCCCGACGGTTACATCGAGCACATGACACAGCTGATGGCACACGAATGGAGCCCGCAGAACGGTGCTCGGGTGGTGGCCAAGGCATGGGTGGACCCGCAGTTCCGCGAGCTGCTGCTCAAGGACGGTACCGCTGCGTGCGCCCAATTTGGCTATACCGGCCCGCAGGGTGAATACATTGTTGCGCTGGAAGACACGCCCAGTGTGAAAAACGTGATCGTGTGCAGCCTGTGCTCCTGCACCAATTGGCCCGTCCTGGGCTTGCCGCCGGAGTGGTACAAGGGCTTCGAGTTCCGCGCTCGACTGGTTCGCGAAGGGCGCACCGTGCTGCGTGAACTGGGCACGGAGCTGCCGGATGGGGTCACCATCAAAGTGTGGGACACCAGCGCCGAAAGCCGCTACCTGGTGCTGCCTCTGCGGCCAAAGGGGAGCGAATCCATGGATGAAGAGGCACTTCGAAAATTGATTACCAAGGATGTCCTTATTGGCGTGGCGCTACCGTACGTCGCCTAATCAGGGTGCTTTGTTTCTTTCAATTTTCATTCTCTATTCATTCGCTATTAAGAGGTATCCACGATGGATGGCTTTCACGATCTCGGCGGTTTCCAAGGCTTTGGCAAAGTCCCTCACACCGTCAACAGTCTGAGCTACCAACCTGTGTTCAAGCAGGACTGGGAGCACCTGGCGTACAGCTTGATGTTTATCGGTGCCGATCACTTGAAGAAGTTCAGCGTGGATGAAGTGCGCCACGCCGTCGAACGCCTGGACGTGCGCCAGCATGTCGGCACCCAGTACTACGAACGCTATGTCATCGCCACCGCCACCCTGCTGGTCGAAACCGGCGTCATCACCCAGGCGGAGCTCGATCAGGCCCTGGGTGCTCACTTCAAGCTGGCGAACCCCGCGCATGCGCAGGGTCGCCCGGCGATCACTGGCCGACCGCCTTTTGAAGTCGGCGACCGGGTTGTCGTGCGTGACGAGTATGTGGCCGGGCATGTCCGCATGCCGGCCTATGTGCGCGGCAAGGAAGGCGTGGTCCTGCACCGAACTTCAGAAAAATGGCCGTTCCCGGACGCCATAGGTCATGGCGACTTGAGCGCTGCGCATCAGCCAACCTACCACGTCGAGTTTCGCGTCAAAGACCTGTGGGGGGATGCAGCCGACGACGGTTTTGTGGTGGTCGACCTGTTCGAAAGCTACTTGGACAAGGCCTCCAGCGCGCAAGCGGTGAACCTATGATTGACGGCGCCCAGGCGGGCCGACTGCCGGTGACCGTGCTTTCTGGCTTCCTCGGCGCCGGCAAAACCACCCTGCTCAATCATATCTTGCGCAATCGCGACGGCCTGAAAGTGGCAGTCATCGTCAACGACATGAGCGACGTCAACATCGATGCTGAAGAGGTACAGCGCGACGTGGCGCTGCACCGTGGTCGAGATGAATTGATCGAGATGAGCAATGGCTGTATCTGTTGCACGCTGCGCGCCGATTTGCTCGAGCAGATCAGTGCCCTGGCACGCCAGCAACGTTTTGACTACCTGCTCATCGAGTCCACGGGCATTTCCGAGCCGATGCCGGTTGCCGAGACGTTTGCATTCCTTGACGCAGAAGGCTTCAGCCTCAGCGAACTGGCGCGGCTCGATACCTTGGTGACGGTGGTCGATGGCAGTCGTTTTCAGGCGTTGCTCGACGCGCCAGACATCGTGGCCCGCGACGACGCCCAAGCGGACGCACCCAAACGCCATCTGGCAGATCTGCTGATTGAGCAGGTGGAGTACGCCAACGTCATTCTCGTCAACAAACTGGACCTGATCGACGAGCCCGGTTACCAGGCCGTGCACGCGATCCTCACCGGCCTTAACCCGACCGCGCGGATCATGCCGATGACACACGGCAACGTTGAGCTATCAGGCATTCTCGGTACTCATCTGTTTGATTTACCCAGCCTGGCTGCATCACCCGGCTGGATGAAAAAAATGCAGGCCGATGACACACCGGCCTCCGAGTCGGACACCTACGGCGTGACGTCATGGGTGTACCGCGAGCGTGCCCCCTTTCACCCACAGCGATTATTCGATTTTCTGCAGCGCCCCTGGTGCAACGGGCGCCTGTTGCGCAGCAAGGGTTACTTCTGGCTCGCCAGCCGGCACCTGGAAACCGGCCTGCTGGTGCACAGCGGCAGGCAGTTCCAGTGGGACTATGTCGGGCACTGGTGGAACTTCATCGAGCCGTCGCAATGGCCGCGGGATGAATATCGGTTGCGAAGCATCATGACCAAGTGGGACAGCATTGTCGGCGATTGCCGGCAGGAGTTGGTCTTTATCGGCCAGGATATGGATACCCACGTGTTACAGCGCGCCCTCGACGACTGCTTGCTGAGTGCCCAGGAAATCGCCGCCGGCCCATCCGCCTGGCAAACGCTGCCGGGCGCGAACGTCTTTGACGCCCAGGCCTTATCGGCCCCAATGCAATCCTTGCAGGCTGTTCCCATTTGACCGAGGTAGAGGTGCCCTATGCTCTTTTTCCGCCGCACCACACACCGGGTATTGGCGCAGCTCGCCGACCGGCTGTACCAGCCTGGGCAGGCGAGCACGCCATTGTCGTCGAACAACCGGTCAGTGCACCGCATCCTGGCAAGCGTCGAACACCTGCTGCAAGAGCGGCAAGCCGTTAAGGAGCAGGCCAGCGCACTGACGTTTCGCGTCAGCCAACTGGAAGAGCACCTGGCCGGCCGTGACAAGCTGTTGCAGCAATGGGAGGCGCGCTGGGCACTGATCATACAGGGCGCAGATGAGCTGTTCTGGGAACTGGAGCTGGATGGAACCGCTGCACCTGGGCCGGAATGTGCGATGACGTGGACGGGGCCTGCGTCGAATCCGGCCCAGGCGATGGATCAGCTCGGCGCGTGGAGTGAACAGTTGCACCCGGATGACCGGCAAGCGCATATGGCAGCGCTCGCCAGGCACCTTGCCGATCGTAGCGGGCGGACGGCATTTGCGCTCGAGGTGCGCATGAAGCCTGCACCCGGCGATGACTACCGCTGGTGCAGCATCAGCGGTGCCTCGCGGCGCGATGCGCAAGGCGCAGCGCTCTGCATCGCGGGGACCGTGCGTGACATTCATGCACAGTACCTGCACAACGAGGCGCTCGAACTGGCGGCCACACGTTTCGATATTTCCCGGGAGATGCTGCATGACGGGCTCTGGGACATCGAGGTGGTGGCAGGCGACCCGGCGAACCCAAAAAATACCATTTGGTGGTCTTCGCAAATGCGCCGACTGCTGGGATGCAACACGGTTGAGGAGTTCCCCAACACCCTGGAAAGCTGGACCTCGCGCTTGCATCCCGACGATAGCGCAAGGGCCATCGGCGCATTCGTCGCCCATGTGGACGACCGCAGCGGCAAGACACCGTTCGATGTGGATTATCGACTCAAGCACAAAAACGGCACTTACCGCTGGTTTCGCGGCCGCGGGCAAACGCGCCGCGCGCAGGACGGCTCTGCGCAACGGGTGGTGGGTGCCATCACCGACATACATGCCCACCATGAAGAAAGCACGATGCGCGAGGCCCAGGCGCAACAACATCGGGTGATGCAGGAAACCCTCACCAAGCTGACGCAGATTGTTGCCACCATCCAGGGCATTGCCAGCCAGACCAACCTGCTGGCGTTGAATGCCGCCATTGAGGCGGCGCGAGCAGGCGAAGCCGGTCGCGGGTTTGCCGTGGTCGCCGATGAAGTGCGCAAGCTCGCCACGCGAACCAGCCAGGCGACCCAGCAAGCGGCCGAGATGATGGACAACTAGCCACATCCCTGCGCCTGCGCGGCGTGCGTGGGCACAGGGCAACTTCCAACAATAATAATCAGGTACGTTATGCGCGATTACGACTCAGCGGTGTCAACGTTCGACTATCTACAACTGGCGGCTCAAGACTTGCACGGCGAACCGGAAGCCTTGAACGCCTGCATCGAGTGCTGCGACCGGCACGCTCATGGCAATGCCGTGGCGTTGTACTGCGAAACGCGGGATGGCCGCGCCACGCGCTATACGTTCAGCGAATTGCAGGTGCACGCTGCGCGCTTCGCAAACTTCCTGCGAGCGCAAGGGGTACAGCCGGGAGATCGTGTCGCCGGACTGCTGCCACGCACAGTTGAACTGGTGATTACTGTCCTCGGGACCTGGCGCATCGGCGCGGTTTACCAACCGCTCTTTACCGCATTCGGGCCCAAGGCGATCGAGCAGCGATTGGCGTGCTCCGGGGCACGCTGGATCGTGACCGATTCCCACAACCGTCCCAAGCTGGATGACATCCCCGACTGCCCTCGCGTCATCGTGGCCGACGGCCCCCCACAGCACCCGAGCGATGACGGTTTCTGGGACGCCCTCGGCCGTCAACACGCCGACTGCACGCCTGAGCTGCTGGACGCCAGTGCGCCTTTCCTGCTGATGTGTACCTCGGGCACTACAGGACCTGCCAAGCCGCTTGAGGTGCCTTTGAGCGCCATTCTGGCCTTCAAAAGTTATATGCGCGATTCAATCGACCTGCGCGAAGACGACCATTTCTGGAACCTCGCCGACCCCGGCTGGGCCTATGGCTTGTATTACGCAGTCACCGGGCCACTGGCGTGCGGCCGGGCCACGCTGTTCCATGACGGCCCTTTCACCGTGGAAAGCACCTGCCGGATTATCGCCAAGTATGCGATCAGCAACCTGGCCGGCTCGCCCACGGCCTATCGCCTGCTGATTGCTGCCGGGGCCGAGTTCGCCGACGCCGTGCGTGGTCAACTGCGTGTCGTCAGCAGCGCCGGCGAACCGCTCAACCCGCAAGTCATCCGTTGGTTCGCCGAACAGCTCGGCGTGGTCATTCACGACCATTACGGCCAGACCGAAATCGGCATGGTGCTGTGCAATCACCATGGGCTACGCCATCCGGTACGTGAGGGTTCTGCCGGTTACGCGGTGCCGGGGTACCGGATTGTCGTGCTGGATGATGCGTATCAGGAATTACCGACGGGTCAGCCGGGCGTACTGGCGGTGGACCGCGAGCGCTCGCCCCTGTGCTGGTTCAATGGCTACTTGCATATGCCCACCAAGGCTTTTGTCGACCGTTACTACTTGAGCGGCGATATCGTGGAGCTCAATGCGGACGGCAGTATCAGCTTTGTAGGCCGTAACGACGATGTGATCACCACATCCGGCTACCGCGTGGGGCCTTTCGATGTCGAGAGTGCGCTGATCGAACATCCGGCAGTCGTCGAAGCCGCGGTGATCGGCAAGCCCGACCCGCAACGCACCGAGCTGATCAAGGCGTTTGTGGTGCTGAACCGTCAGTACCTGCCCAGTGCGGAGTTGGCGGAAGTCTTGCGCCTGCATGTCAAACAGCGCTTGGCTGCGCATGCGTACCCCCGGGAAATCGAGTTCGTCGAACAACTGCCCAAGACCCCGAGTGGCAAGGTGCAGCGGTTCATTCTGCGCAACCAGGAAATTGCCAAACAGCAGGCACTCGACACATGACTCACGGGCGTATGGCTCCCGCGCTGAGCCGCTCGGAGTTTCAGCGCAGAGCCCTGGAGCTGTTCAAGGAGCGTAGTTTCAGCCAGGTCAGCATGCGCGAATTGGCGGCGCATGTTGGCATCAGCCCGGGGGCGATTTATCACCATGTCGAGAGCAAGGAAGCCATGCTGTTTGAATGGCTGACAGAGCTGTATCAGGCACTGTTGTCGCACGTCGACCTGCTCAAGGCCCGAAGATTGACGCCCGCGCAACGCCTGACAAAACTGATCGAAGGCCATCTTAAATTGCATGAGCAGATGACCGGGCACTTCAAGTTAGCGGTGATGGATGCCAATTGCCTGGGCGCCCCGATGCAGGCACGCGTTGAGCGATTGAGGCTAGCCTATGAGTCAGAATTCATGAAATTGGTCGGTCAGTTGGGCCATCCACCCGGCGGGCCGTTGCGCGAGGGTGCGCTTACTGCGATTTTGCCCCTGCTGAACAGCCTACCCACCTGGCTGAGCTCGAAGGTTGATAAGGGGCAACGTCGGCTTATTACAAAGACCATCGCCGATGCGGTCATACACGCCATAAACGCCCTGCCTTGAGTGCCCCTACCCAGCGCTGGATGTCAAAACTGACTCAAGGCCCTTTGTTCGCGTCCACGACCCATTGGCGACCCTGAAGTCTTTGAGAAACCGACATCACCTTCACAAATAACACGGGCACCCACAACACGCCCAGCACTGTTGCCGCGAGCATTCCACCGATAACCCCGGTTCCGATCGCTTGCTGGCTGGCAGCACCCGGCCCGGTGGCGAGCGCCAGGGGCACCACGCCCAGGATAAATGCCAGTGACGTCATGATGATCGGGCGAAAACGCAGGCGTGCGGCCTGGATCGCCGCATCTGCAAGGCTCGCACCTTGGGCGTGCAGCGCTTTGGCAAACTCGACAATCAGGATCGCGTTCTTCGCCGACAGGCCGATGATGGTGACCAAGCCCACCTTGAAATAGACGTCATTGGGCATGCCCATGACGGTGACGGCAGCCACTGAACCCAACACGCCCACCGGCACGATCAACAGCACGGCAAACGGTATCGCCCAACTTTCATACAAGGCCACGAGCACCAGCAGGACCGTCAACAGTGATAAACCCATCAACAGCGGCACCTGGGCACTGGATTGTTGCTCCTGCAAAGACAACCCGGCCCATTCCAGGCTGAAGCCGGCCGGCAGTTGCGCAGCGATGTCCTGCAATGCCTGCATCGCCTGGCCGGTGCTGTAGCCGGCAGCGGCATCACCGGTAAAGCGCAGCGATTGCGAGCCGTTGTAACGCACGATCTGCAGCGGGCCGACTTGCCACTCGAAACGGCTGAAGGCTTCCAGGGGTACCAGTTTGTTCTGCCGGTTGGGCACTTGCAGGCGCAGCAGCGCTTCAGGTGTCTGGCGGCTACTGCCGTCGGCCTGGACGATCACGCGCTGCATGCGCCCCTGGTTGGCGAATTCGTTGATTTGTTGTGAGCCCAAGGCCGCCGATAACGCGGCGCTGATCACATCGAAACTCACACCGAGGGCCTCGGCTTTTTCCCGGTCGATGTCGATTTTGATCTGCGGTGCGTCCGCCAGGCCTTCATCGCGCAGGCTGCCGATCACGGGGGACGCCTTGGCCGCCGCGAGCAGTTGTGCGCGGGCTCCCAGCAACTCGGCGTGAGGGTGGCCGGTCAGGTCTTGCAGGCGCAGTTCGAAGCCGGCGGACGTGCCAAGGCCATCGACCGCCGGCGGCACGGTGCTGAACACGCTGCCGTCGCTGACATCTTCAAAGGCCCGGGTCGCGCGCTGTGCCACGGCGCGGCTGGCCTGGTCTGATCCGCGAACCGACCAGTCCTTGAGGCTGATATACGACAAGGCGGCATTGGCCCCCTCGCCCGAGAAGCTGAAGCCCAGGATACTGAGCACCTGGTGGGTGGCCGGTTGTGCCAGGGCGTATTGCTCCCAGGCGTTCACCGTCACCTCGGTACGCGCGGCGGAGGCCGCTGGCGGCAGTTGGATATCGGTGACGGTGTAGCCCTGGTCCTCACTGGGAATAAAGGAGGATGGCAAACGGTGATAGGCCAACACCAGCACCGCCAGCAATAGCAGGTACAGACAGACGCTGCGAGTGCCGCGCCGCACCCAGGTGCCGGCGACGCGCTCATAGTGTGCGGTCAACCTATCAAAGTGGCGATTGAACCCAGGTACCCGCCGTGTCGGATCAAAAGGCTTCAGCAATGCCGCACACAGCGCCGGAGTCAGGGTCAGCGCGAGGAACCCGGAGAACAGAATCGACACCGACAACACTAGGGCGAACTGCTGGTAGATCACGCCCACCGAACCGCCCATGAAGGCCAGCGGCAAAAACACCGTTGCCAGCACCAGGGTAATGCCGACAATGGCTCCGCTGATCTGACGCATGGCTTTGCGGGTCGCGTCCTTGGGCGACAGACGCTCCTGGCTGATCAAGCGCTCGACGTTTTCCACCACGACAATGGCATCGTCCACCAGCATGCCGATGGCCAGCACCATGCCGAACAGCGTCATCATATTGATGGAAAACCCCAGCACCCCCATCACGGCCAGCGTGCCCGACAGGCACACCGGCACGACCACTGCCGGGATCAGGGTGTAGCGCAGCTTCTGCAAGAACAGCCACATCACCAGGAATACCAGGACCATGGCTTCGATCAAGGTGTAGACGACCTGCTTGATCGCGGCATGGACAAAGGGCGCCGTGTCGTACGGCACGCTCAAGCGCATATTGCCCGGCAAGGTGCTCGACAGATGCTCCAGACGCGCCTTGACCGCCTGTGCGGTCTGCAACGCATTGCCACCCGGCGCGAGTTGCACCGACATGGCGGCCACGGGCTTGCCGTTGAGGCGGGCATCGAAGCGGTAGTCCTGGCGCCCCAGCTCCACCCGCGCCACATCGTGAATCCGCACACTGGCGCCATCATCATTGGCGCGCAGGACGATATTGCCGAACGCCTCCACCGACTCCAACTGGCCTTGAACCATGACGGTCGCGGTGATCTGCTGGTCCACCGGGCCCGGACGTTCCCCCATGCTACCGGCCGGTACCTGCACGTTCTGCGCCGCGATGGCTTTGCTCACGTCCGCCATCGACAGGCCGTAACCCACCAGCTTCGCCGGGTCGACCCAAATGCGCATGGCGCGTTCGGCGGTATACATCTCCACGCGGCCGACCCCGGCCACACGACGAATTTCGTTGTTCACCGCGCGGGCTGCAAAGTCGGCCAGGCCGACCGAGTCCTGCTGCTCGTCGGTGTACGACAGGGCGTAGATCATCAGGAAGTTCGCGCGTACCTGCTCGACTTTCAATCCTTGCTCGATCACCGCCTGGGGCAAACGCCCCACCACCCGTTGCAGGCGGTTTTGCACGTCGATCTGCGCGCGATCCGGGTCAGTGCCCGGTTTGAAGGTGACGGTCGTGTCTGCGCTGCCATTGGCGCTGGTGGACTCGTAGTAGAGCAAGTCCGGCAGGCCGTTGAGTTCCTCTTCCAGCAGGCTGGTGACGTTGAGGTTGATGATCTGTGCCGACGCGCCAGGGTAGCTGGCACTCACGCTGATTTGCGGCGGCGCAACGTCGGGGTACTGGCTGACCGACAAACGGCCGAGCGTCAACGCCCCAGCCAGTACGATAAACAGCGCGATAACCCAGGCGAAATTCGGACGCTCAATGAAAAAGTCGACCATTTCAGTCTGCGGCCTGTCGTGCAGACAGGGTATCGACATTGACCTTGCTACCGGCGCTGAGCTTGTCGGCCCGTTCCACCACCACCCGCTCACCCGCCTTCAATCCTTGGATGATCTGCCAGTCGGGGCCGAGCATCGCGCCGGTGCTGACGATGCGCTCCTGTACCACGCCTTGGGCGTCGACCAGCATCAGCCGGGCTTGTCCGTCGGTGCCACGCTGCACCGCCTGCTGCGGCACGAACAGCGCCTGTGGGTCAACCCCCGCCGGTGCCACCACCCTTACGTACATGCCGGGCAGCAGCACGTTATCGGGGTTGGGAAACTCACCGCGCAAGGTCACCTGGCCGGTGCTGCGGTCTACGGAAATATCGGAGAACAGCAGCTTGCCCGCGCGAGTCTGCGCCGGGTTGCCGACCTGCAGCGAGAACTGGGCCGCGCCCTCCCCGGTCAACACCAGGCGGCCGTTGGCCACGGCTTGGCGCAGCGCCACGACCTGTTCGGCGGGCTGGGTGAAGTCAGCGTAGATCGGGTCCAGTTGCTGAATCCGTGCCATCTGCGTGGCTTCGTCCTGGCCGACCAGCGCGCCCTCGCTGACCAGCGCACGGCCTATGCGGCCGCTGATCGACGCACGCACCTGGCAGTAATCCAGATTGAGTTGTGCGGTCGCCCGGTCAGCTTCTGCGGCCAGGCGGTCGGCCTTGGCGCGTTTGAGGTCGGCAATTGCATCATCAAACAACTGCGGACTGACCGCATTGATCTCGACCAATTGCTTGTAGCGCTGCACATGCGCATTGGCGCGATAGACATCCGCCTCGGCCCTGGCCAGGTCACCTTCCACGCGCATCAACCTGGCCTTGAGCGGTGCCGGGTCGATGCTGAATAACAGCTGGCCAGCCTTGACGTCACTGCCTTCGACAAAATGCCGCGCCAGCACCACCCCGGCGACCCGCGCGCGCACTTCTGCGACGCGCACTGGTTCGATGCGGCCCGGCAGTTCGGCCGTCATGGCAAAGGCGCGGGGTTGTACGGTCAGGGTCTTGACCTGCGCCGGCAGCGTCCTGGACGCAACGAGCGGCGGCGCAGGGTCGCAGCCGCCAAGGGCCAGCGCCGCAAACAGCAGTGTCGATACAGCCTTGTGCATGTGTCGTCCTTACGCTGAAAAATGCGCACTGCCATGCCTTTGGCAGGCGCCGGGCATCGCTCGATCAGGGCTGCGTGGTGATCGAGTGGGCGGCTTGGAACAGGATCTGCGCAACAAAATCAATTTCCTGCTCGGTGATGATCAGCGGCGGCAGGAAGCGCACCGTTGCTCCGTGACGCCCACCCAGCTCGACGATCAACCCATGTTTGAGGCACGCCTGCTGGAAAGCCTTGGCCCGCGCAGTGTCCACCGGCGGATGCCCTTGTACATCAGGCACCCCGCACGGGTCGACGATTTCCATGCCGAGCATCAGGCCGCGGCCGCGCACGTCGCCGACCCAGGTGAATTCACTTTGCAGCGCCTGCAACTGCTTGCGCAGGTGCGCGCCGACGGTCTCGGCGTGGGCCACCAAGTCATTGTCGCGGATGAAGCGCAAGGTCGCCGTACCCGCCGCCATTGCCAACTGATTGCCACGGAACGTGCCGGCATGCGCACCGGGCTGCCAGACATCCAGCGCGTCGTTATAGACCATGACCGACAACGGTAGGCCGCCACCGATGGCCTTGGACAAGGTGATGACGTCCGGGGTGATGCCCGATTGCTCGAAACCGAACATACGGCCGCTGCGGGCAATGCCGCATTGGATTTCGTCGACGATCAGCGGGATACCGTGGGCACGGGTCAAGCGTCGCAGTTCCTGCAGCCAGCGGTCCGGCGCGGCGATCACACCGCCCTCGCCCTGGATCGGCTCCAGGATCATCGCAGCCGGCAACGTCACACCGCTTTCCGGGTCGTTGAGCAGATGTTCCAGGTAGCGCACGTTGAGGGTGACGCCTTGATCGCCGGCGACGCCAAATGGGCAGCGGTAATCATGCGGGTACGGCAGGCGTTGCACGCCCGGCATCAGGGCGCCGAGGGCATTTTTTGGTGACAGGTTGCCGCTGATGGCCAAGGTGCCCAGGGTCATGCCGTGATAGGCGCCTTCGAACGCCAGCACCGAATGACGACCGGTGGCGGTGCGAGTCAGTTTGAGTGCCGCTTCCACGGCGTCCGCACCGCTGGGGCCGCAAAACTGGATACGCGCGTTGCGTGCGAAGTCTGCCGGCAGGCAGCCGAAGACTTCCTGGACAAAGGCATCCTTGACCGGCGTCATCAGGTCCAGGGTATGCATCGGCACACCGGCCGCCATCACTTGCGTGATCGCCTCGATGACCACGGGGTGGTTATGGCCCAACGCGAGGGTTCCGGCGCCGGCCAGGCAATCGACGAACACCTGCCCGCGACTGTCCTGTACGTAGATCCCATAGGCACGTTCAAGCACCAAGGGAATACGTCGGGGGTAGCTGCGGGCGTTTGATTCCTGCTGTTGCTGGCGCTCGAGCATCGGCGTCAGGTCCAGGCAATAAGGTTGGGACAGCCCGGTATGCGCCAGGCGTAGCTGTGGCGCACCACCGTGCGTGGCATTCGAAAAAGCGCTCATGAGATCCTCCATGGAGGCTGGGTGTGGAAGCAAGTGGGACTGCCTGGGCGCGAGCGCCCCAGGCAGCAAACAGCTTGAAACCAGACGCTGGGAATGCGCATCCCTGCGCCCATCGACTTACATGTCGTAACGCAGTACCAGGCCGAATGTGCGCGGGGCGCCCACATCGATGATGTCGCCAATGCGGTTGCTCGTGACGTATTCCTTGCCGAAAGCGTTTTTCAGGTAACCGGACACCGCAACGTTCTTGGTCACCTTGTATTCGGTGCTGAAGTTGGTCAGCACGTAGTTGTCACTGCGGCGTACTTTGCTGACGTTGCCGTTGGCGTCGAACTCGAAGTCGGACGGCGCGGTGCTCTGGTAGGTGAGGTCGGTGTTGAGGGTCAAGCGGTCGTTCCAGCGGTAGGTACCGCCCACCGACATTTTGTATTTCGGCGAGTAGAGGAATGGCTGGCCGCTACGATCCAGGCCGTCGCCGGTGTTGAAATCCTTGTATTTGGCATCGGTGATGGCGCCGCCGATGTTGAGGGTCAACTGCTCACCGAAGTCTTTTTCGACGCTGACTTCCAGGCCCTTGATGTCGCTGCGACCGGCGTTGTACACAAGGAAGAAATTGCCCGACGGGTCGAGCACGCTGACCTGCTGGTCTTTCCAATCGGTGTAGTACAGGTTGGCGCGCGCACGCAGGCTCTTCTCGAGGAACGAACCCCGATACGACAGCTCGTAGTTGGTGGTGTACTCCGGATCGTAAGCCTCGTGGCCGCCACCGGCACGCACGTTGACGCCACCGCCTCGGTAGCCTTTCTGCACCATGAAACCGACGTACTGATCAGGAATGAACTGATAATCGACGCCCAGTTTCGGCAAGAGTGCGCTGAAGGATTTCTTGACCTTGCCAGGGCTGGAGAAGTCATCCTGCTCGATATCGGTGTCGTTGGTTTCGTAGTCGTAGCGCAGGCCGGTGATCAAAGTCCAGTTCGGCGCGAAATCCCAGTCCACCTCGCCGAACAGCGCGGCGTTGTTGATAGCGACATCGCCTTTGGCTGCACCGCGTTGCACATTGTTGAACAGCAAGCGATCGTGGAAGCTGTTGGTGGTGCGGCCAAAATACACGCCACCGAAGCTGCGGATCGTGTCGGACTCATAACCCAGGCGCAGTTCCTGGCTGAACATGTTGCCGGCCTGGTTACGCAGGATCTCGTTGTTCGCCGTGGCGGTCTGGTCGAAGTCCTTGCGCGCGGTGTAGTCCGAGTGGGTGTAGGTGGTCAGGTTGGTCAGTGTCCAGGCATCGTTGAGACGCCAGTCGATCTTCGCGCTCAAGGTGTCCTGGTTAAGGTTGTCGTAGGCCTTGGTGTTCGAGGCGATCTTGTAATACTGGACCTTGTCGCCGATGCGGGTGATCGAGTTGTCGCCCTGACGGTGTTCGTTGTGTGCGTAGGTCAACAGCACATCGGTGTCGTCGTTCGGCGTGATCAACAACTTGCCGCGATAGTTGCTCGTGCGGTGCGGGTTGGCATCGTCGTGATTGGTGGTGTTGCGGATATAACCGTCGCCGTCCTGGGTATCGATGGCGATGCGGCCGGCGATCTTGTCGTCGACGATCGAGCCACCGCCGGCCACGGCTACACCGCGCTCACCGTAGTTGCCGATGTTGGTCTGGGCGGAGAAGGATGGGTCGAAGGTTGGGTTCTTGGTCTGGATCACCACCGCGCCGGCCAGGGAATTGCGGCCTTGGGTGGTGGACTGCGGGCCGAGGAAGACTTCAACCTGCTCCGTGTCCCACAGGCCGATCGGGCTCAACGTCAGCGCCCGGTTCGGTTGTTGGGCGCCATCGACGTACACCGACACCGCGCCGTTCAAGGTCGCCGGGCCCTGGTCATCGAAACCCGACACCGGCACACCACGGATACCCCAGTTTTCGTTACCGGCTTGGTTGTACACGCCAGGGGTGCGGGCGAATACGTCGATCAGGTTGTGATCGGCCTTGTCGCGCAGTTGCTGTTCGGTCACGACGGCCACGCTCGACTGGGTCTTCTCAAGCGAGCGGTTGATCTTTTCGCCGGTGACGGTGACCGGCGCAATCTCCAGTGCGGCGGGTTGATCGTCCGCCCATGCGCTGTTCAACAGGTACATGGCTGAGCCTACCGCCAACGCAAGTGTATTAATTTTGTAATTCACGCCCCGCTCCCCTACCGCAGTTATTTGTATTTTTATCCGTTGGCAAATCGCTGTTTTTTCCCAGCGGGGCGGAGTCTAGTCGAAAAAAAATATTAAAGGAATAGTATTGATAATCCCTCTCATTCACACCTAATATACTTTCTGTATTCACATATACACATTAGGTTTCAAAGTCTCGCCGAGGCCACTGCCCAGTTTTAACGGCCTGCTGTCACGTTGCTACAGAGCCAAGAAAAATAAACAGGATGTGCAAAGGATGACCTCAATCGAACACCCGAACGGACGTTCCGAGCCTGTTTCAATCAAGGATCAAGCCCACGGCGCAGCGGTATTGCCAAGGTGCGTGCAGGCTGCCCCAGGCCAATCGATCCATGCGCTCGAGCCGTCGATCCGCGACAGCCTTGATGACAGCCTGCGTACGGTGGGCGGCGTGCTGTTTCGCGGCTTCAACGTCCCCACCCCGATCGACTTCAAACGCTTTGCCGCCAGTTTCGGCGCGCCGCTGGCCAGCTACGAATTCGGCTCCACGCCACGTAGCAAAGTGTTCGCCGGGGTCTACAGCTCGACGGAATACCCGGCCCACCAATTCATCCCTTTGCACAATGAGCAGGCCTATACCCGCCCCTGGCCTTCGCGCATCTGGTTCCACTGCATCAAGGCCAGTGAAACCGGTGGCGAAACGCCAATCTGCGACAGCCGCCTGATTTATCAGCGCATGCCCGCCGAGATTCGCGAGCTATTCGCCAGCCGCGAGTTGCTCTACGTGCGCAACTACAGCGGCGCCCTCGACCTGCCCTGGCAAAAAGTGTTCAACACCGAAGACCGCGCCCAGGTCGAACGCTATTGCCAGGACAACGACATCGAGTGGGAATGGAAGGCCGACGGCGACCTACGGACCCGCCAACGCTGCGCCGCCGTGTTGCAGCACCCCGAGACCGGCGAGTGGGTCTGGTTCAACCAGGCGCACCTGTTTCACGTCTCGGCCATTGAACCCGCCGTGCGTGCCAGCCTGCTGGCGGCCGTCGGTGAAGAGAACCTGCCGCGCCATGTGTATTTCGGCGACGGCTCGGCGATTCCCGATGCGATGCTCGATACGGTGCGTGCGGTCTATGACCAGACCGCCGTCAGCTTCCCTTGGGAACCCGGCGACATTCTGATGCTCGACAACCGACTGGTCGCCCACGGGCGCAATCCTTATACCGGTGACCGTAAAGTCATCGTGGCCATGGCGTAAATCCCACCATGTTTGCATTCAATCACTGGATCGAAGTGCTGGAGGCTAACGCCCTGCACTTCCCGCAGCGTGCTGCCTTGCATTTCCTGCCGGACGGCGTCGAGATCGGCGAAACCCTCACGTTTGCCCAATTGCACGAGCAGTCCCAATCCCTGGCGGCCGCCTTGCAGGCGCGTTGCAGTCCAGGCGACCGCGTGTTGTTGATGCTGCCGAGCAGCCTCGACTATGCACGCGCGTTCTGCGCCTGCTTGTATGCGGGGCTGATCGCCGTGCCGCTGTTCCCGCCGCCGTCCCGCAAGCCGCGCCATCTGGATCGCGTGCGCAATGTCGTGATCGATGCGCAGCCAGCGCTGATCCTCGCGCCCTTGGATCATTGCGAAGGTCTACGCGAATTGGTTGAACATCGCGTCGATGTGTTGACCGTCAACAACCTCGGCACCCCGGCGCCTGACACGTGGCAACGGCCGGCGATCGACGGCGCCAGCGTGGCGTTCCTGCAATACACATCGGGCTCCACCGGCACGCCCAAAGGCGTCGAAGTGCGCCAGCGCAACCTGATCGCCAACGTCGAATTGATGCGCAAGGCCTACGGTTTCGATGAGCACGGCGCCATGGTCAACTGGCTGCCGCTGTACCACGACATGGGCCTGATCGGCGGCGTACTCGCCCCGCTCTACAGCGGCATGCCGTGCTACCTGATGGCCTCGCAGACCTTCGTGAATGCACCGTCCACCTGGCTGCAGGCCTTGAGTCGCTACCGCGCTACCGCGAGCTTCGCGCCGAATTTTGCCTATGCCCTGTGCAACCGCGTGGTCAGCGACAGCCTTATCGCCCAGCTCGATCTGAGCGCCTGGCAGCACGCAATCAACGGCGCCGAGCCGATCCACCCGGCCACCCTCGACGCCTTCGCCCGACGCTTTGCCGCGTGCGGCCTCAACCCCATGGCCATCAGCCCCGGTTACGGCCAGGCCGAAGCTACCCTGTGCGTCAGCGCAACGCCCGCCGAAGCCCTCCCGGTGGTGTTGCGCCTGGACAAAAGCGTGTTGGAGACCGGCCACGTGGCCCTGGCGTCCGGCGACGCCACTGCGGTTGAGTTTGTCGCCTGTGGCTACCCGCAAGCGCTTCACACCATCGCCATTGCGGACCCGAACACCCACGAACGCTGCGCCGTCGACCGCATCGGCGAAGTCTGGCTGCAAGGCCCGAGCAACGCCGAGGCCTACTGGAAAAACCCCGATGCCAGCCGCTACGCGTTCAAGGCGCAGATTGTCGGTGAGCCCGGCTATTACCTGCGCTCAGGTGACCTGGGTTTCATGCATGAAGGTCAAATCGTCATCTGCGGCCGCCTCAAAGACCTGCTGATCCTCAACGGCCGCAACCTTTACCCCCACGATATCGAGTTTGCGATCACCGACAGTGAGCCGGGCATCCGCACCGGACGCATCGCGGCCTTCTCGGAGATGGACCCGCTGCTCGGCCGCGAGAAACTGGTGATCGTTGCCGAGCCGCAGCGCAAGTTTGTCGACCCGGCACATCACCCGGCGCTGTTCGCGTCGATGCAAACCGCCGTGCGTGAAGCGGCCGACTGCGGCATCGACCAGATTGTGCTGGTGGAAGCCGGCACCATCCCGATGACCACCAGCGGAAAGATCGCCCGCCAGGGTGCGCGCAACCAATGGGCGGCCGGCACCCTGAGCATCATCGCCCAGAGCGGCGGGCAGGCAAGCACGCCCGTTGAACGCATCGCTATCGAGCAGCTGCGCCGGCAGCCGAGCCTTTCGGCCTGCCAGCAGTGGCTGGAACAGACGCTGATCGAGGTCAATCCGTACCTCAGCGTCGACGTCGAGCTCAGTCTGATCGGCTTGGGCCTGGACTCCATCGGCATTGCCGATTTTGCCGCGCGCCTGCACCGCGACCTGGGCTGGGACCTCGACACCCAGAGTCTGTTCGGCGAACGACGCCTGGCCGAATGGGCGCAGGCGCTGCTCGTGTACCTCGGGACTCCGGCGCCCGGTGCCCGCCTCGAATCAGACGCTACCCCCCACCCTCGCCACCAATCCTTCGCCCAGCGTCGCCTGTGGTTCCTGCACCAGTTGAACCCGCAGGACACCCACCACAACCTGGTATTGCACCTGAAGCTGCAAGGCCCAGTTGACAGGGACGTCTTGTCGCAACGGCTCAATGCCCTGGTCGAGCGTCACAGTGTGCTGCGCACGGTCTATCACGATAGCGTTGATGGCCCGCAGCAACAGGTGCTGCCGGCCAGCAACGTGCGTTTGACCCTCCATGATCAATTGGCGGACTGCCTGGCCCAGGAACACGCCACCCCGGTCGACCTCAAGCAAGGCCCACTGCTACGCGCCCACCTGATCAGCCACGATCACCAGCACGACCTGCTGCTGACCCTGCACCACATCGCCTTCGACGGCCGCTCCGCACAACTGCTGCTGGCTGAACTGGCGGCCCAGGCCGCCAATGAAACGCCGGTGCAATATCTGGACTTTGCCCGTTGGGAAGCCGCGCACTGGACAGACCAGCGCATCGCCACGCACCAGGATTTCTGGCGCGAACACCTGGCCGATGTGCCGCAAACCTTGGACCTGGGCGGCAGCGGCACTACCCACGGCGAACACAGCCTGAATTTCAGCCTGCCCCAAGCCACCTGCGACACCCTCGCCTGCGTCGCCCGTGAACACGGCATGACGCTGTTCATGCTGCTGTTGGCCAGCTATCAACTGGTGCTCAAGCAATTGGGCGGCCAGCAACGTTTTCTGCTCGGCACTGATGTGAGCGGCCGTCCGCTGGCCGCGCACAACGAGGTGATCGGCTTCTTTGTCAACCAGCTGACCCTGCGCTGTGAGATAGCCGGGGAAGGGACGCTGGCGGATTTTTTCGCGCACGTGCGTGATGAGGCGCGACTGGCGTATGCCCACCAGGACCTGCCGTTTGACCTGGTTGTCGCGGCGCTGGCCCCAACCCGGCGCGCCGGCCATTCGCCGCTGTTCCAGGTCAAGCTCAACTATCAACCGTCGCGGGTTGCGCCGGTCACTCTTGCCGGTGCACAACTGACGAGCATGGACGTTGCGCAGGCGCCGGGAGACTTCCATCTGGTGCTCGACCTGGTGCATGCCGGCCACGGCATTGATGCCACGCTCAAATACCGTGGCGAGTACTTCGATCAGCCCCGAGCCTTGCGCCTGCAGCATTTGTGGAGCCGCCTACTCGGCGAAGTTCGTGATCTGCTCGGCGAGTCCCTGCCCGCCCTGGCCCAGCGCCTTGACGATTGGGATCAAGCTTTCCAGCGCGAAAGCCAGCAGTCCCACGCCCTCGCCGGTCGCAGTCAGTTGCTGCAAACCAAACGTCGCTCACTGACCCTTTGATCAAGGTGGATGCTTGTATGCCTATCGTGCCCCCAGCACCCCGCACACTGGGCAGTGTGCGCCGCAAAGCCATGAACGTTGCCCCCCAGCAACTGGTCAGCGAACGCCTGCTCAGCCCCGATCACGCCTTGCCGTTGGTGATCGAACCCGCAGTCAGCGGCGTCGATCTGGTGGCCTGGGCTACCCGTGAACGCGAAGCCCTGGAACGGAAGCTGCTGCAATACGGCGCCCTGCTGTTCCGCGGATTCGACGTCGCGTCGGTGGAACAATTCGACCACGTCATCGCTGCCCTGTCCCCCGGTGCCCTGGAATATATGTTCCGCGCCTCCCCGCGCACCCGGGTCGGCGGCAACATCTACACCTCGACCGACTACCCGGCCGACCAGATGATTTTCCCGCATAACGAACACTCCTATTCGCCGCGTTTCCCGCTGCGGCTGTTCTTCTATTGCCAACTGCCGTCCGAGACCGGCGGCGAAACCCCGATCGGTTCAACCCGCGCAGTCAAGGCCCGGATCAGCGCCGACATCGAGGCGCGTTTTCGTGAAAAAGGCGTGCTCTACGTGCGTAATTACGGCGACGGTTTCGGCCTGCCGTGGCAGAGCGTCTTCCAGTCCGCCGACCGCAGCGAAGTCGAAGCCTACTGCGCCAGCGTCGGTATCGAAGTGGAATGGAAAGAAAACAACCGCCTGCGCACCCGCCAACGAGGCCCTGCAGTGGTACGCCATCCGCGTACCGGCGAAGAAGTCTGGTTCAACCACGCGACGTTTTTTCACATCAGCACCCTGCCGCCGGCCATCCGCGATTCGCTGCAAGGCAACTTCAACGACCTCGACCTGCCGACCAACACCTTCTACGGCGACGGCACACCGATCGAACCGGAGGTGCTGGCGTCGCTGCGCGCCGCCTACCTGGATTCGCTGGTGCGTTTCTCCTGGCAACAGGGCGACGTGCTGTTTATCGACAACATGCTTGCGGTGCACGGTCGCGAACCGTTTACCGGCAAACGCGCAATCATGACCGGCATGGCCGAGGCCTTGCTGTCCGCCGACGTGGCTGTCTGACCGCTATCAACCCCATTTTGCAGTTGAGCTGAACATGAACGGACTTCAAGGCTTTCGTATCTCACCGCAACAAGCGTCGCTTTACCCGCACCTCGATGGCGCAACTGAACACACGTTCAGTTGCCAACTGCAATGGACCATCGCCCAGGCGGTAGACGCCAACACCCTATCCCAGCGCCTGCAGGCATTGGTCAGCGGCAGCGAAATACTGCGCACACAGCTGACTCCGGTGCCAGGCCTGTGCCATCCGGTGCAAGTGATTCACGACCAGGCCGCGCTGAGCGTGGGCGTTAAGGACCTGCGCCACCTCAGCCCAGCCGATCAGCAGGTTGCCTTGGCCACCTTGGACGGGACCGCGCCGCTGGCCGTGACGCTGGTGCAACTGACCGAGGGGCACGTGCTGCACCTGGCCGCCGCCAGCAGCCATCTTGACCTCGCCAGCCTGAAACTGGTGGCCATTGCCCTGCTGCAAGACACCCCGCCGGACCTGTCCGAAACCCTTCAATACGCCGATTACGCCGAGTGGCGCTGGAGCCTTGCCGAAGACGAGCCCGAACACCCCGGCGCAATGTTCTGGAAACCCTCAGCCGACAGCGAACAGCACAGCTTGCAACTGTCGCTGGAAACGCCCCGCCCCGGTGGATTCAGCCCGCAGCGCATCGACGTGCACCTGCCCCACCACCCGGTACTGACCGCTGAGCTGATGCTGGCGGCCTGGGCGGTGCTGCTCGGGCGGTTGTCCGGTCAACAGCAGGTGCCGATCACCCTGATCCATGCCAGTCGCGGCCCGGAACTCGACAACGCCTTGGGCCTGTTCGAGCAAACCTTGCCTGTGCGGATCGACCTGCAAGCCCAGGCGACCTTGCTGGAACAAAGCCGCCATGTCAGCGCCCTGGTCGAACAGTCCACAGGCTGGCAGGACTATTACACCCAGGACCTCAAGGGCGGTTATGCCTTCGCCTGGCGTGCCAGCGATGCGCGCGAACGCGACGCCAGTGCGGTAATGAGCCCGGCCAAGGCGTGCCTGCACGTTCATCAAGGTCCCGAGCGGCTCAACGCGCAGATCATCTACGATCGCCATCTGCTCAGCCACAAGGCGGCCGCCTGCCTTGCCGAACAGTGGGCGCAGTTGCTGCACTCCGCGTTGGCCGCACCGCACCAGGCCTGGGCGCAGTTGCCCATGGGCGGGCCGCTGCAAGCGCAGATCATCGCCCCCCAGGCACAACCGCCGGTGATAGAAGCCGTGACGCTTGTTGAACTGATCGGCCGCCAAGTGCAACTACAGCCAACCGCCATCGCCCTGAGCGACCCGCAGGGCGACCTGAGCTACGCGCAACTGGACGCAAGCGCCACGCAGTTGGCGCACCAACTGGTGGCCGCCGGCATCCGTGCCGGTGTGCCGGTCGGTATCCTGTTCCCCCGTGGCAACGCCGCGATCGTCGCGCTGCTTGCCGTGTTGAAGGCCGGTGGTGCCTATGTGCCGGTGGACCCGACTTATCCGCAGGACCGTCGCGCCTACATGCTCGCCGACAGCGCCATTGCGCACATCGTCGTCAGCCCTGAGCTGGCCGATAGCGTGCCGGCCGGCCTGCGGAGCTTTGTGCTGGACGACTTGCACGCCCCCAACAACCTGCCGCCATTGCCGCTGCCGCGTGGCGACGACCTCGCGTACCTGATCTACACCTCCGGTTCCACCGGTGCACCGAAAGCCGTCGAAATCAGCCACGCTGCCTTGAGCTATTCCACCCAGGTGCGCATGGCGGCGTATGAAGCGCCGGTGAGCGCTTACCTGCTGCTGTCCTCGTTTGCCTTCGACAGCTCCGTGGCCGGGATTTTCTGGACCCTGGCCCAAGGCGGCCGCCTGGTATTGCCGGCACCCGGCGAAGAGCTGGACATGGCGCGCCTGTCGCACTTGATCGCCCAACACCAGGTCAGCCACGGCCTGTCGCTGCCCTCGTTGTATCAAGCGTTGCTGGATCAACTCGGCAGCGCCGACAGCCTGCAATGCTGGATCGTTGCCGGGGAAGCCTGCCCGCCGTCGTTGATCGCCCAGCACAGCAACACCCTGCCCCACACGCTGCTGGTCAACGAATACGGTCCTACTGAAGCCACCGTGTGGGCGACCTACGATGTACTGAGCCCCGACCGCGCCTTGACCATCGGCCGCCCGATTGCCGGCATGGAGCTGCGCGTCTTGAATGAACACGACATCACCAGCGGCATCGGCGAACCCGGTGAAATCGTGCTGGCCGGCCCAACCCTGGCCCGTGGTTATCGCAATAAGCCCGAGGAAACCGCTAAGGCCTTTGTCACCCTGGCCGACGGCACCCGCGCCTACCGCACCGGTGATCTGGCCTGCTGGCTGGCCGATGGGCGCCTGGCGTTCCTGGGGCGCAAGGACCATCAGGTCAAATTGCGCGGCTATCGCATCGAACTCGGCGAGATCGAGCGACAACTGTGCAGCCACAGTGACGTGCGCGAAGCAGCCGTGATTGTGCAGGAGCAACCCGCCGGCAAGCGTCTGCTGGCCTATGTGCTCGCCGCCCATGGCTACGCGCCGGATTCAGAAGCCCTCAAGCGCTACCTCGGCGAGCGACTGCCGTCGTACATGGTGCCAACGCGGGTGCTGACATTGTCAGCCTTCCCACGCACCCCCAACGGCAAACTCGATACCCGCCAACTGCCAGACCCGGACCAGTTCGACCAAAGCACCCATGTCGCCCCGCGCACGCCGATGGAAACCACCTTGCACGCCATAGTCACCAAGGTCTTGAAGCTCGACAGCGTCAGCGTCACCGAGAGCTTCTTTGCCATAGGGGGCGACTCGATCCTTAGCCTGCAAGTGGTGGCCCAGGCCCACGAACAAGGCATTGCGCTGTCGGCCAAGCATGTGTTCGAACACCAGACCATCGCCGCCATGGCCCATGTCGCCCAGCCGCTGGACGCCCGGCATGTCGACACTGAGAGCACCGAATTCAGTGCCTCGGGCATGTCGCAAGATGAACTGAACGCGCTGATGGCCGAGCTCAACGACGCCGACCTGTAACCGCCACGCCCATCGCCGTTGCCCCTTTTTCTGCAGGACGTTTTGAATGACCACCGAAAAGACCACCAGCAATCCGATCGAAGATGTTTACCCGCTGTCACCGCTGCAACAAGGGATGCTGTTCCATTCCCTGCTGCATGAAGACTCCGGCGTGTATTTGATGCAGGATCGCTACCGCATCGGTGGGGCCATTGATGAAGGCGCATTCCTTGAGTCCTGGCGCCAGGTGGTGGCGCTGCACCCGTCGCTACGCGCCAGCTTCCAGTGGAAAACCCAGAAGCAACCGGTGCAGGTGATCCACCGCGAGGTCAAGGTGCCGCTGGACACCCTCGATCTGCGCGGCCTGGCTCACCATGAGCAGGAGGCGCGGATTCGCAGCCTGCTCGAAAACGAGCAGAAAATCGGCTTCAACCTGTCCAAGCCACCCTTGATTCGCTTCCGCCTGGTGCGCCTGGCGGATGAGTCCTATGAGTTCATCCGCAGTTTCCATCACATTCTGATGGACGCCTGGTGTATTTCCCTGGTGACCGTGGACTTTCTCAAGGTCTACGAAGCACTGTGCAACGACCGTACGCCACAGATCAAAAGCCCACGCCCATTTCGGGACTACATTCAATGGCTGCAACGCCAGGATGCGGGCAAGGCTGAGCAGTTCTGGCGCGGCCAATTGCAGGGGCTCAACGCCCCCACGCCGCTGACCGTGGACAACGGCGTAAGCCGCGACCGCTACACCGACGCGGTGCGGGTGGCCGACCAGTTGATCCATCTGAGCGAAGACGACACCCAGGCCTTGGCCGCTTTTTGCCGTCACCGCCGGATCACTCCCAATACCTTCTTCCAGGGCGTCTGGTCCCTGTTGTTGTCGCGCTACAGCGGCCAGCGTGACGTGGTCTTCGGCGTCACCGTGGCGGGGCGGCCCGCTGAGTTGACCGGCGTCGCCGAGATGATTGGCCTGTTCATCAACACCCTGCCACTGCGGGTCAGCGTCGACCCGCAGGCGACCTTGGGTGACTGGCTCACGGCGTTGCAGGGGCTGAACGTCGAGATGCGCGACTTCGAGCACACGCCGCTGACCGATATCCAGGGCTGGAGCGATTTCCCCCGTGGCGAAACGCTGTTCGACAGCATTCTGGTGTTTGAAAACGCGCCGATCGATGAACAGATTCTGGACGGCGGTTTTGAGTTCAGCCTCGACGGAATGGACCACAGTGTGCACACCCACTATGGCTTGACCGTGGTGATCCTGCCCGGCGAGCAACTCGGCATTCGCGTGTCCTACGACCGCGAGCGTTTTGAAGCGGATACGGTGCAGCGCCTGCTCGGCCACTTGGCCAGCCTGGTACGCGGCATGCTCGCCGCGCCTGAAGCGCCGCTGGGCAGCTTCGAGCTGCTGGCCGCCGACGAGCGCCAGCAATTGCTTGGCGAGTGGGCACTCAACCCCCACGATTTCCCGCTGCATAAAAGCTACGCCGAGCTGTTTGCCGCCCAGGTCGCCGAGCGTGGCGATCAAATTGCCGCGATCTGCGCCGGTGAATCCCTGACCTATGCCGAGCTCGACTTGCGTGCCACGCGCCTGGCCCAGGCCCTGCGCACAGCCGGTGCGGGTGCCGATCAATTGGTCGCGCTGGTCGCCCCCCGTGGCCTGGCGTTATTGACCAGCATGATTGCCGTGTTCAAGGCCGGCGCCGCGATGCTGCCGCTGGAGGTCAACCACCCGCCTGAGCGTCTGCGCGAGATCCTCAACCTGTCCCGCGCCCCGCTGCTGGTGGCGAGTGAAGAGTGCCGTGGCCTGCTCGACCCACTGCTCAGCGGCCTCGAGCACGCGCCTACGGCCCTGTTCGCCGAAGCCGCCTGGAACACGCCCAACGACGCGCCATTCACGCTGGCCGGCGGCCCGGACAGCCTGGCCTACGTGCTGTTCACTTCGGGCTCGACCGGTACGCCCAAGGGCGTGATGATCGAACAGCGCGGCATGCTCAATAACATCTTCGGTAAAGTCCCGGCCCTGGGGCTGAGCGCCAATGACCGTATTCCACAGACCGCCTCGGTGGCCTTCGATATTTCCGTGTGGCAATTTCTCGCGGCGCCGGTGTTGGGCGCCACCGTGCATATTCTGCCGGACGAAGTGGCCCACGATCCGCAACGCCTGCTGCAAGTGCTGGCCAGCGAACGCCTCAACGTACTGGAAATCGTCCCGAGCCTGATGCGCACGCTGCTTGCGCTGTGCCCGTGCGACCTTCAGTTGCCTGACCTGCGCTGGGTACTACCGACTGGCGAGGCGCTGCCGCCGACCGTGGCGCGCGACTGGTTCGCACGCTTCCCGGACATCGCGCTGATGAACGCCTACGGCCCAGCCGAGTGCGCCGACGACGTGGCGTTCCAGCCGATTACCCAGGCGCCGCACGCCAACGTCAGCCATATGCCCATAGGCCAACCCACGGCCAACAACCGCCTGTATGTGCTCGATGAGGCCCTGCGCCCGGTGCCAATCGGCGTGGCTGGGGAAATCTGCGTCGGTGGCGTCGGCGTCGGCCGTGGTTACCTGCACGACCCGCAGCGCACCACCGAGGCATTCATCCAGCACCCACAGATCGACGGTCGTCTGTACCGCACCGGCGACCTCGGCCGCTGGTGCGCCGACGGCGTGATCGAGTACCTCGGCCGTCGCGACCAGCAAGTGAAATTGCGTGGCCACCGCATCGAACTGACCGAAATCGAACACCGACTGGCCCAGCACCCGAACGTGCGTGAAGCCGCGGTATTGCTGCGCGAGAACAGCGCGGGCGAAGCCTGGCTCGTGGCCTATTGGTCAGCCCACGACGACACGCTGGGCAGCACCGGCCTGAGTGAACACCTGCGCGCACAACTGCCGCCTTACATGGTCCCGGCCGCGTTCGAATGCCTGGAACGCTTGCCCCTGAACAACAACGGCAAAGTCGACCGCAAAGCCTTGGCCGCGCTGCAACTGAACTGGCAGGCCGATACCCGGGAAAGCCTTGCGCCGCGCAACGAACACGAAGCCACCATCGCCAAGGTGTGGGCCGACGTACTCGGACGCGACAGTGTCGGCGTGGAAGACAATTTCTTCACCCTCGGCGGCCACTCGCTGCTGGCCACCCAGATCGTCGCGCGCCTACGCAGCCAGTTCAAACTCGACCTGCCGCTGCGCGTGCTGTTCGAACAGCCGACCGTCGCCCTGCTGGCCGTGGCTATCGCCGAACGCGAAGCGCAAGCGGCTGCACCGCAAGCCGTCGCCCTCGACACGCCGCACGCCAAGGCGCGCCCTGCCCTGCTGCCGTTGTCGTTCTCGCAACAACGCCTGTGGTTTATCGAACAACTGACCCCAGGCACCACGTTGTTCAATATCCCGTTTGCCCTGCACCTCAAGGGTGAACTCAACGTCCCGGCGCTGAACGCCAGCCTGAATGATTTGCTCGCGCGCCACGAGATCCTGCGCACCGGTATCCGCAGCGTGGATGGCGTGCCGAGCCAGCACATCAGCGACGCACTGGAAGTTGCACTGCCGTTTGAAGACCTGTCCGGCCTGGGCGCAACCGCCCGTGAAGGCGCGCAATTCACGGCGCTGCAAGCCACCTTTGAACAGCCCTTCGACCTGACCGAGCCACCGCTGCTGCGCGCCCGCCTGCTCAAAGTGGCACCGGGCGAACACGTGCTGGGCATCGCCCTGCATCACCTGGTCTCCGACGCCTGGTCGGCGACCATCGCCCTGCGTGAGCTGGCCTTGGGTTACGAGGCCCGTTGCAACGGCAACGCGGCGCAATTAGCGGCGTTGCCGCTGCAATACGCCGATTTCGCCCTGTGGCAGCGTGACCATCTGCAAGGCGCCGAACTCAAGCGCCAACTGGATTACTGGACCCGCACCCTCGACCGTCGCGACCAGGACGCCAGCCCGCTGCTGGCGTTGCCCACCGACCATCCTCGGCCCTCGGTGCAGAGCTATCTCGCCGGCCTGGTACAACGCGAGCTGAGTGCCGACTTGAGTGGCCGCGTGCAGGCGCTGGCCAGCCGCCTCGGCACCACGCCGTTCAGCGTGGTGTTCGCGGGCTTTGCCGTGCTGATGCACCGCTTGAGCGGCGATGCCACGGTGTTGATCGGTACACCGGTCACTCACCGCGAGCAACCGGGCACCGAAGGTCTGTTGGGGATCTTGCTCAACAACCTGGCGATCCGTGCCGACTTCACCGCCCAGGCGGATTTCAGCGCCGTGGTCAGCCAGGTCGCCACGCGGCTGCGCGAAGGCCTGCAGCATCAGGACCTGCCCTTCGAACAACTGGTCGACAGCCTGCAACTGCCGCGCAGCCTCAGCCATGCGCCGCTGTATCAAGTGATGGTCGCGCAGCAATTGGCCATGGAGTCCCGCCTGCAATTCCCGGGGCTGGCCTTCGAAGCCCTGGACACGCCGCTCAAGCACTCCGAGTGCGACCTGGACCTGCACGTGCTGTGCCCGGCCAATGCGCCGATTCAGCTGGAGCTGATGTTCGCCCTTGACCTGTTCACCCAGGACAGCGCCCGCCAGACGCTCGCGCGCCTGGAACACCTGCTGCAACAGATGCTCGCCGAGCCGCAACGCCCGGTCGCCGCCTTGCCGCTGCTGATGCCGGCTGAATGGCAGCGCACCGTGGTCGAGTGGAACCGCACCGAAATGGACGTGCCGCAGCACCTGACGTTCGCCCAGTTGTTTGAACAGCAGGCCGAACGCACGCCGCAGCGCGATGCGTTGTGCTTTGAAGGCCAGCGCCTGAGCTACGCCGAACTGAATCGCCGTGCCAACCAGGTCGCACATTACCTACGCGCCCAAGGGGTGGTCGCCAATTGCCCGGTGGCGTTGTGTGTGGAGCGTTCCCTGGAGTTGTTGATCGGCCTGTTGGGCATCCTGAAGGCCGGTGGCGCCTATGTGCCGCTGGACCCTGGCTACCCGGCCGAACGCTTGGCCTACATGCTCGAAGATGCGCAACCCGCGCTGTTCCTCGGCCAGCAGGGCCTGCTTGAACAGTTGGGCGGCGACTTACCGCGCCTGCGCCTGGACGCCGATGCCGCGCTATTGGCCGCTCAGCCTGAGAGCAACCCCGCAGCATTGGCCGGCCCGGATGACCTGGCCTACATCATGTACACCTCGGGCTCCACGGGTAAGCCCAAGGGCACCCTGGTCACCCACACGTCGGTGGTCAACCTGGCCTGGGCGCGGATCCATGGCCTGTATCGCCGCTACACCGACCAGCCGATGCGCACCAGCTTCAACTATTCGTTCGCCTTTGATAGCTCGGTGGCGGAATTGATTCTGCTGCTCGACGGCCACAGCCTGTACCTGACGCCGGAAGACGTGCGCTACGACCCTGCGGCACTGGCGCAGTTCTTCCAGGAAACCCGACTGGACGCGTTCGAATGCACCCCGGCGCAGCTTAAAAGCCTGCTCGAAACCGACGGCGTGCGCCGTGGTGAAACCTACCTGCCGCGCTTCGTGCTGTTTGGCGGTGATGCGGTGGACGCGCAACTGTGGCAGCGTTTGCCGTCGATCAGCGGCAGCCGTTTCTTCAATACCTACGGCCCAACCGAGTGCACCGTGGACGCCACCGGATGCGCGGTGGACGACTTCCCGCAACGGCCGATCATTGGCCGGCCAATCGCCAACGTACGCACCTATGTGCTGGATGCGTTCTTGAATCCGATGCCGGTGGGTGTGCCTGGCGAGCTGCATATCGGCGGCGCCGGGGTGACCCTGGGTTACCTCAACCGCGCCGAACAAACCGCCAAAGTGTTTATCAACGACCCGTTCTCGCCACTGCCGCAGGCGCGCATGTACAAGTCCGGTGACCTGGTGCGCTGGCTGCCGGACGGCCAGCTGGAATACCTCGGGCGCATGGACCACCAGGTGAAAATCCGCGGTTTCCGCGTCGAGCTGGGCGAGATCGAAGCCTTGATCGGCGCACAACCCGGCGTGCGCCAGGCGGTGGTACTGGCCCGTGAAGACGTACAGGGCGACAAGCGCCTGGTGGCGTACGTCACCTGTGATCAACCGGCCGATATGAATGCCTGGCGTAACCGCCTTGGCGCCGCCCTGCCCGACTACATGGTGCCGTCGGCGTTTGTGGTGCTGGACGAACTGCCGCTGACCGACAACGGCAAACTCAATCGCAAGGCCCTGCCCGCACCAGATATCCAGGCTGAACCGAACGCCGAAGACCCGCCGCGCACCGACGCCGAACGCCAGCTCGCGGCCTTGTGGGCAGAGCTATTGAATGTGCCGTTGGGCGCCATTGGGCGAGACAGCCAATTCTTTTACCTGGGTGGCCATTCGTTGCTCGCGGCAGTGCTGTTTGCCCGCCTGCGTCAGCAATTTTCCACGGTGCCGCCGCTGCGCGCGGTGTTTGAACACCCCACCTTGCAGGCTTTGGCGGCGCTATTGGCGCAACCGCTGCAAGCACCTGCCGCGACGTTCGTCCCCATGACTCGCCCGGCGCGCTTGCCGTTGTCGTTCGAACAACAGCGCCTGTGGTTCCTCGAACAACTGAGTGGCGCCAGCGAATACAACGTCGTCAGCGCCGTGCAGTTCGACGGTGAGTTGAATGTCCAGGCGTTGCAATCAGCGTTGAACACCGTGATCCAACGTCACGAAATCCTGCGCAGTCGCATCCTGCGTGAAGCCGACGGCGAGCTGGCGTTGGTGATTGAGCCGCAGGGTGAACTGACATTGGCGGTGGCGCAGTGGGATGCTGTCAGCGATGAACGCTGGCAGCAACTGACCGACGCCGCGATCCAGGCCGCTACCGCGCAGCGCTTTGACCTGGCGCACGAGGTGCCGATGCGCGCCGCGTTGCTTCAGCGCAACCGCCAGGCATTGTTGGTCCTTACCTTGCATCACTGCGCGACAGACGATGCTTCCACACAAAACCTGCTCGACGAATTGGCCCAGTGCTACAGCGCCGACTGCCAGGGCCACGCCGCCCACCTGCCGGCGCTGGCGTTGCAATACCCGGATTACGCGCTCTGGCAGCGCGAGTCTGCCCAGCAAGCGCTGTTCGACAGCCAATTGGCCTACTGGCGCACTCAGCTGGAAGACGGCAGTTACCAACTGGAACTGCCCACCGACCAGCCACGCCCGCACGTCCTTGACCCGCGTGCCGGTTCCGTCCAACTGCAGTTGCCCGCAGAACTGAGCGGTCGTTTGCGCCAGTTTGCCCAGCAACGTGGCGCCACGCTGTACATGCTGCTGCTCAGCGCCGCGCAACTGCTGCTGGGGCGCTACGCCAACCAGCGCGATGTGCGTTTCGGCAGCCCGGTGGCCCAGCGGCCATTGGCCGAGTTGCAACCGCTGATCGGGTGCTTCGTCAACACCTTGGTGATGCGCGCCGACCTGGCGCCGGGCCTGGACTTCATCGGTCTGCTCGATCAGGTGCGCAACACCGTTCTGGATGCGCAACAGCATCAGGACGTGCCGTTCGATCAGGTGGTCGAACACCTGGCACCGGAACGCAGCCTTGGCCAGACACCGTTGTTCCAAGTGCTGTTCGTGATGCAGAACGCCAACACCGGTGCCAGCCAGTGGCCGCAGTTGCAGGTGAGCGAACGTGCGGTGACGGCCGACGCCACCAAGTTCGACCTGAACTGGGAAGTGCATGACGGCGAGGTGTTGTCGGTATTGCTTGAATACCGCAGCGCACTGTTTACCCAGGCCACCGCCGAGCGTTGGCTGGCGCAATGGCAAGCCCTGCTGGAAAGCATGCTGGAAGCGCCACAGACGCGTTTGACTGACTGGTCGCCGTTGGCCGTCGCAGAGCGTCAACAACAGTTGGCGTGGAACACCACTGAGCGTCATTACCCTGGCCCGCAAGACCTGCGTACAGCCCTGAGCCAGCAAGCCGCGCTGACACCCAACGCGCCGGCGCTGGTGTTTGAAGGCCAGCGCCTGAGCTACGCCGAGCTGGACCAGCGCGCCCAACGCGTCGCCCGCGCCTTGCGTGCGGCGGGCATCGGTCGCGAGTCGATTGTGCCGGTGTGCATGGAGCGCTCGGTGGACATGGTCGTGGCCTTGCTCGGTGTGGTGCATGCCGGTGCTGCCTGGCTGCCGCTGGATCCTGAGTTGCCGGCTGCACGTTTGGCGTTCCTGATTGCCGACGCCGAGGCCCAGGTGACGCTGACGCAACCGCAATGGCTGTCACATTTGCCCGTCGGGCATACCGCCTGGACCCTGGAAACGCTGCCCGCGGCTGCAAACGGCGAGCCACTGAGCGTGGAGGCCAGCGATCTGGCCTACGTGCTCTACACCTCCGGTTCCACCGGCCAGCCCAAAGGCGTGATGAACGAACACGGCGCCCTGATGAACCGCCTGCATTGGATGCAGGACGCGTTCCCGATTGGCCCGGATGACCGCGTGCTGCAAAAGACCCCGTACAGCTTCGACGTGTCGGTATGGGAATTCTTCTGGCCGCTGATCACCGGCGCAACCCTCGTGGTTGCGCGCCCGGACGGCCATCGCGACCCGGCCTACCTGAGCCAGTTGATCCAGCAGGAACAGGTCACCACCCTGCATTTCGTACCGTCGATGCTGCGGGTCTTCGTCGAAGAGCCGAGCCTGGTCAACTGCCGCAGCCTGCGCCAGGTGTTTGCCAGCGGCGAGGCGTTGCCGGTGGATCTGGTGCAGCGGTTCATGTCCCAGCACCCGGCCGCGCTGGTCAATCTGTATGGCCCAACCGAAGCGGCCATCGACGTGTCGGTATGGCGTTGTTCGGTCAACGACACGCTCGTACCAATCGGCAAGCCTATCGCCAACCTGCGCCTGCATATCCTCGATGATGCCCAGCAACCGCTGCCGATTGGCAGCATCGGCGAGCTGTACATCGGCGGCGTCGGCGTGGCCCGGGGTTACTTGAAGCGCGCCGACCTGACTGCCGAGCGCTTCCTGATGGTCAACGGTGAGCGCCTGTATCGCACCGGCGATCGTTGCCGCTTCCTGGCTGACGGTAATATCGATTACCTCGGCCGCCTCGACCATCAGGTCAAGCTGCGCGGCCAACGTATCGAACTCGGCGAGATCGATGCCGCCCTGCTGGCCCAGCCAAACGTGCGCGACGCCGCCACTCTGCTGCTGGACCAGCGCCTGGTGAGTTTCTGGAGTGGCGATGCGGATGAAGCGACCCTGCGCGCCGGCCTTGGCGACCACTTGCCCACGCACATGCTGCCGGGCCTGCTGGTGCGACTCGACCACCTGCCGCTCAACAGCAACGGCAAGCTCGACCGCAAAGCGCTCGCTGCCATCAACCTGCCCGATGCAAGCCGCGAAAAGCCCCATCGGGCACCGTACACGCCTACGCAAAAGCTGCTCTGCGAACTATTCAGCGACGTCCTGGCGTGCCCGTTGGTAGGCCTCGACGACCACTTCTTCCACCTTGGTGGTCATTCCCTGCTGGCCACGCGCTTGGTCGCCCAAGTGCGTGAACGCCTGGGCGTTACATTGCCATTGGCGCTGGTGTTCGCCCACCCGACGGTGGCGGCATTGGCCGAACACTTGCGCGACGCCTTGCCAAGTGAGGAGTTCACGGCACAACCGCGTCCGGCAGCCTTGCCGCTGGGCCTGGCGCAACACCGCTTCTGGATGCTCAGCCGTCTGGTACCGGACTCCCGCGAGTACCACATGCCGTTCGCCCTGACCTTGAAGGGCGCGCTGGACCTGCCCGCCTTGCGCCGCGCCTTCGACCAGGTCAGCGAACGCCATCTGGTGCTGCGCAGCCGCATCGTTGAGATCGCTGGCGAAGCGCAGTTGCTGATTGATCCGCAAGGCCCGGCGCTGCGTGTGAACTCGGTCGCCACCGATGACTGGGAGACCGCGTGCAGCCGCGCCGAAGCCGACTTGATGGCCCCGTTCGACCTGGCCACTGCCGCACCGTGGCGTGCCCAGTTGCTGCAACGTCAGGGCAGTGACGAAAACCGCTTGCTGCTGTGCCTGCACCACAGCGCCACCGATGGCTGGGCCATGCAGTTGCTGATCGACGAATTGGCGCAGGCCTACCGTGCCGGACGGGACGGGCAGGCACCCGACTGGGCACCACTGGACCTCGACTACGTTGATTTCGCCCTGTGGCAACAACACCCGCAGACCCAGGCCCGTCGCCAGGCCAGCCTGGATTACTGGAAAAATCATCTGGGCGCGGACGATTACTCACTCGACCTGCCCCTGGACCAACCCCGTGCAGCTGAAGCTGATCGGCGTGCCGGGCAACTGCACATCAGCCTGGGCACCAAACGCTCAGCCGCGATCCGCCAATTTGCCCGCTTACGAGGCACCACGCCGTATGTGGTGCTGGCGAGTGCGTTGAGCGCCCTGCTCGCCCGTTACAGCGGCCAGTGCGATATTCGCCTGGGTACCCCGTCCGATCAGCGCGACCAGCCGCAAACCCAGGCGCTGCTGGCCTGCCTGGTCAACACATTGGTGATCCGCTGCGAGGTCGATCAACAGGCCCCGGCGTCGGCCTTGCTGGCGGCCCTGGAGGCTGACCTGCGCACCGCTCAGGCCCACGCCGACCTGCCGTTCGCCACGCTGGTCGGCGCCATCACCCAGCGACGCGACTTGAACCGCACACCGTTGTTCCAAGTGCTGTTCTCCCTCAACCACGGCCGCATGGACAGCCGCCAATGGCCGGGCCTGGACCTCACAGAACAGCCCCTGCCAGCCATTGACGCCAAGTTCGAGCAAAGCTGGGAAGTCCACGACGACGGCAGCGACATGACCCTGGCGCTGGAATATCAGAAGGCATTGTTCAGCGCCGCTACGATGCAGCGCTGGAGCGCGCAGTGGTGTGCGCTCCTGGATGCGTTGATCGCCGCGCCGGAGCGTGCACTGGTCGAGTTGTTCCCGCAGCAGCAGGACCACGCGCAACTTGCTCGGTGGAATGCCACCGAGCGTCATTATTCCGGCCCGACGAACTTGCACACGGCGCTGAGCCAGCAAGCCGCCCTGACGCCCAACGCTCTGGCGCTGGTGTTTGAAGGCCAGCGCCTGAGCTACGCCGAGCTGGACCAGCGCGCCCAACGCGTCGCCCGCGCCTTGCGTGCGGCGGGCATCGGTCGCGAGTCGATTGTGCCGGTGTGCATGGAGCGCTCGGTGGACATGGTCGTGGCCTTGCTCGGTGTGGTGCATGCCGGTGCTGCCTGGCTGCCGCTGGATCCTGAGTTGCCGGCTGCACGTTTGGCGTTCCTGATTGCCGACGCCGAGGCCCAGGTGACGCTGACGCAACCGCAATGGCTGTCACATTTGCCCGTCGGGCATACCGCCTGGACCCTGGAAACGCTGCCCGCGGCTGCAAACGGCGAGCCACTGAGCGTGGAGGCCAGCGATCTGGCCTACGTGCTCTACACCTCCGGTTCCACCGGCCAGCCCAAAGGCGTGATGAACGAACACGGCGCCCTGATGAACCGCCTGCATTGGATGCAGGACGCGTTCCCGATTGGCCCGGATGACCGCGTGCTGCAAAAGACCCCGTACAGCTTCGACGTGTCGGTATGGGAATTCTTCTGGCCGCTGATCACCGGCGCAACCCTCGTGGTTGCGCGCCCGGACGGCCATCGCGACCCGGCCTACCTGAGCCAGTTGATCCAGCAGGAACAGGTCACCACCCTGCATTTCGTACCGTCGATGCTGCGGGTCTTCGTCGAAGAGCCGAGCCTGGTCAACTGCCGCAGCCTGCGCCAGGTGTTTGCCAGCGGCGAGGCGTTGCCGGTGGATCTGGTGCAGCGGTTCATGTCCCAGCACCCGGCCGCGCTGGTCAATCTGTATGGCCCAACCGAAGCGGCCATCGACGTGTCGGTATGGCGTTGTTCGGTCAACGACACGCTCGTACCAATCGGCAAGCCTATCGCCAACCTGCGCCTGCATATCCTCGATGATGCCCAGCAACCGCTGCCGATTGGCAGCATCGGCGAGCTGTACATCGGCGGCGTCGGCGTGGCCCGGGGTTACTTGAAGCGCGCCGACCTGACTGCCGAGCGCTTCCTGATGGTCAACGGTGAGCGCCTGTATCGCACCGGCGATCGTTGCCGCTTCCTGGCTGACGGTAATATCGATTACCTCGGCCGCCTCGACCATCAGGTCAAGCTGCGCGGCCAACGTATCGAGCTCGGCGAGGTCGATGCCGCCCTGCTGAGTCAGCCGGGCATCACTGGCGCGTGCACGCTGGTGATCGACAATCGTCTGGTGGCGTTCTACAGCAGCAATGCGCCGCAATCAGAGTTGGGCGCGGCCCTCAGTGCAGAATTACCGGCCTATATGGTGCCGGCGGTGTGGGTCGAAGTGCCGAGCCTGCCCCTGACCACCAACGGCAAGCTCGACCGCAAAGCCCTGGCCGCGTTGCCACTGCCGCCGTCCCAACATGCACCAGTCGCCCCTCGTAACGCCTTGGAAAGCCTGGTCTGCCAGCTGTTCAGCGACGTGCTCGGCGACGGCCTCACCGGTGGGCGTGTGGTCGGTACGGCCGACAGTTTCTTCGCCTTGGGCGGCGATTCAATTCTCGGTTTGAAGCTGATTTCGCAACTGCGCGACCAGGGTTATGCCCTGACGCCCAAAGACCTGTTCCGCGCCCAGACACCTTCGGGCCTGGCGCTGGTGATCACACCGTTGCTGGCGGTGGCCGAGCAAGGAGACGTCAGCGGTGCGATGCCGTTGATGCCGCTGCACCAGTGGTTCTTCGATCAGCAGCAACCGCAGCCCGCCTACTGGAACCAATCGGTGCTGGCGGACAGCGACCGCGTGCTGCAACCGGCGCTGGTCCAGGCCACCCTGGATCGACTGATCGCCCATCACGATGCATTACGCCTGCGTTTCATCGAAGTGGACGGTCAATGGCAAGCCCATATCGCAGCCGTCGAACCGGCCCGGCTGACGCTAGCCACGGACGTGGGACAGCTGCAGCACGTCGCGCAGAGCCTGGACTTGCAACATGGCCCGTTGTTCGCCGCCGCCTTGCTCGACGGCGCGCCGCAACGCCTGTACCTGGTTGCCCATCACCTGGTGATCGACGCTGTGTCCTGGGCGCCGCTGCTGGAAGATTTCCAGCAGCTGTATGCGGCGCTGGAAAACGGCACACCGGCTAGCCTGCCGGCGAAAACCACGTCCTATCGCCAATGGGCCGAGCACATGCATACGCACGCCGGCAAAGTCGCCGCGGAGCAGTGTTATTGGGCCAGTCAGGTCGCGACAAATCCGCGCCCCCAGGCCACGATCGCCGAGCGTCAGACCCTGTCGGCCCGTTGGGATGCCACGCGTACGCACCAATGGCTGACCGAGTCCCACGCCGCCTACCGCACCCAGCCGGAAGAGCTGCTGATCGCTGCTCTGGTTGCCACCCTGGCGCAAGCCGAACAGCGCCAGGACATCGTCGTCGACCTTGAGCGTCATGGCCGCGATGCCGGCTTTGAGGGCTTGGATGTCAGCCGCACCGTGGGCTGGTTCACCACCCTGTTCCCGCTGCGCGTCAACGCCCGTGGCGCCGTCAGCGACTGGGTGCGTCAAGCCAAGGAAGCCCTGCGCGGCGTCCCCGGCCAGGGCCTTGGGCACGGCTTGCTGCGCCTGCGGGGCGACTTGCCGGCAGGAAGCGGTGATGTGCTGTTCAACTACCTGGGCCACGAGCAGACCTCGCCAGGTTGGTTACGTGCCAGCTCGCTGGCGGCGCCGTCGGAGGTGGCTCTGGTTAACCGCGTCAGCCATGCCCGCGAAGTGGTGGCATGGCTGGAGGATGGCGTGCTGAACCTGCATTGGCACAGCGCCAACCCGGTCGCTGACCGCGACCTGCCTGCGCAACTGCTCAAGCACCTGCAAGCGCTGCTCGAACACTGCCTCGATCCCCAGGCCGGTGCGCTGATGCCGTCCGACTTCCCGTTGGCCAAGGCGCTCAATCAGAAGTCCCTCGAGACATTGCTGGGCAAGCTCAAGAACAAACCGAATTCCTGAAGACGGCCCGAGGCTGGCCGTCTTCCCCAAGCATTTGAAATGGATCGCACAACAATGAACAACATCGAAGACATCTACTCCTTATCGCCGACCCAGCATGGTTTGCTGTTTCACAGCGTGGTCGAGCCGGACTCCCGGGTGTATTACCAGCAACTGAGCCTGGAGATGAACGGCCCGCTGCAATTGCCGGCATTTCGCGCGGCCTGGCAGGCGCTGATGCAACGCCACGCCGTGTTGCGCAGCGCGTTTTTGTGGGAAGACCTCGACGACGCTTATCAGGTGGTGCAAACCGACGTCGGGTTGCCCCTGAGCGAGCTGGACTGGCAAGGCCACGCCGACCCGAAAACCGCGCTGCAGCAATTGGCCCTGGAACAACGCGCACAACCGCTGGAGCTGAATGACTCGCCCCTGATGCGCCTGACCCTGGTGCGCCTGGAGCCGCAGCGCTGGCACCTGATCTGGACCTTCCACCACATCATCATGGACGGCTGGAGCGTCGGCATTGCGATCCAGGAATGGCTGGCGCTCTACTACGAACACGCCCATGGCCGCCCGGCCAACCTGGCGCCGACTCGCGCCTATCGCGACTACATCGCCTGGCTGGCGGAACAGGACATGGCCGCCACCGAAGGTTTTTGGCGTAACCAGTTGCAAGACGTCAGCGAACCGACGCCGCTGCCCGATTTCGGCCTGCGCCTGGTTCCCCCGACCGACGCACCGTGCGCCGAACGGGAAAACCGCCTGAGTGCCGACGAAACCGAGCAATTGGCACAGTTCGCCCGTCGCCATCACTTGACGCTCAATACCCTGATCCAAGGTGCCTGGGCCCTCTTGCTCGGCCAACACGCCGGGCGCGACGACGTGATCTACGGCGTGACTGTGGCCGGTCGCCCGGAAAACCTCGCGGCCGTCGACAGCACGGTCGGGCTGTTCATCAATACCCTGCCCCTGCGTGTGCAATGGGCCGACGGCCCAGCGCTGGTGGACTGGCTGCAACAGTTGCAGCACGCCAACAGCGACTTGCGCCACCACGCCTACCTGCCCCTGGGCAAGCTCAAGTCGATGAGCAAGATCGCGGCGGAGCAGGCGTTGTTCGATTCGATCCTGGTGTTCGAAAATTTTCCGGTCACCGATGCGCTCAACCAGGACGCCGGCGGCTTGAGCTTCGCCGACCCGAACCGTGAGCAGGCCACCGATGGGCTGGTCCTGACCCAAGGGCGCAACCATTTCCCGCTGTCGCTGATCGTGGTGCCGGGCGAACAGTTGCACTACCTGTTCAGCTACAACCGCAGCCGTTTCAGTGACGCCGAAATCACCCTGCTGTCGGCGCAGTTGCGCAACGTGCTATTGGCCATGGCCGCGCAACCTCAATGCCGTGTGGGCGAACTTGATTGGCTGGGGGCTGACGAACGCCAGCAGTTGCAAGCCCTGGGGTGTGGTACGCCGCTGGCTGTGCCTGAGGCGTGCCTGCACCAGCGCTTTGAACAACAGGTCGCCGCCGCCCCGGACCAACCGGCGATTCGCGACCGTGAAGGCGTACTCAGTTACGCCGAGCTGGACCAGCGCGCCAACCGCCTCAGCCATCACCTGCGCGCCCACGGCATCGGCCACCACAGCCTGGTCGCCCTCGCGCTTGAGCGCAGCGCCGACTTTGTCATCGCCTTGCTCGCCACGCTCAAGGCGGGTGCCGCCTACCTGCCGCTGGACCTGAAACAACCCGCCGGACGCCTGGCCGATGTGCTGCAAGACAGCCGCGCCGCCCTACTGATCGGCGCGACAGCTTCGCCCTTGTTGGCACGCTTGGCCGAGCACACGCCGTTGCTGAGCCTGGCCGAACAGGCCGAGGCCATCGCCGCGCAGCTGGGTACCTCGCCCGCCGTCGCCCACAGCCTGGATGACGCCGCCTACGTCATCTACACCTCGGGCTCCACCGGCACGCCAAAAGGGGTGGTGGTCGAGCACCGGGCAATCGTCGACTACCTGACGGCGGTGCACAGCGTGCTCAAGCCGCCCGCCGCCGCCCGCTACGGCCTGCTGTCGAGCATTGCCGCCGACCTTGGCCACACTCAACTGTTCGGCGCGCTGTGCAGCGGTGGCAGCCTGTTGCTGGTGGATGACGAGAGCGGTTTCAGCCCATTGGCCCTGGCGGAGCTGTTCAGCCAGCACCCGGTGGACGTGCTGAAAATCACCCCGAGTCATCTGAGCGGCCTGTTGCAGGCGTTGCCGGATGCACGTTTGTTGCCCCGGTCGCTGCTGGTATTTGGCGGCGATGCGCTGAGCCCGGCGTTGCTGGCGCAGGTCAACGGCTTGGCGCCGGGCCTACGAGTGTTCAACCATTATGGTCCGAGTGAAGCGACAGTCGGCGCAATTGCCACCGAACTCACGCCGGGTCAGCGCAGCATTGCCTTGGGCCGACCGCTGCCCAATCGTCAATTGCGGGTGGTGGATGCACAGGGTCGTGAGGTGGCGACAGGGGTGAGCGGTGAGCTGCTGATCAGCGGCGCCCTCGCCCGTGGCTACTTGCACCGTGACGACCTGAGCGCCGAGCGCTTCCTGCGCGATGAGCAGCAAAACCGCTGGTACCGCACCGGTGACCGCGTGCGCTGGTTGGTGGACGGCCAGCTGGCGTTCCTCGGCCGGGTCGACAGCCAGGTGAAGATTCGTGGCAACCGTCTGGAGTTGGGCGAAGTCGAGGCGCAGATCAAGCGCCTGTCGCCGCTGATCGAACAGGTCGTGGTGCGCGCGCTGGAACTGGACGGCAGCCTGCGCCTGGTCGCCTACCTGGTGGCCAGCCAGTCGCTGTCGGCCCTCAAGCTGCGCAATGACCTCGGCAACCGCGTGCCGGATTACATGGTGCCCGCGCACTTCATCACCCTGGATGAACTGCCCCTGACCCGTAACGGCAAGGTCGATGCACAGCGCCTGCCGCTGCCACCCACCACCGGCGATGACAGCGCCACCCATGTCGCCCCGCGCAATGAAGTAGAAACGTTGCTGGCGGCGATCTGGCAGGACGTGCTCAAACGCGAACAGGTCGGCGTGCACGATAACTTCTTCGCCATCGGCGGAGATTCGATCCTCAACCTGCAAATCATCGCGCGGGCCAACCAGCAAGGGCTCAAGCTCACGCCACGGCAGCTGTTCGAGAACCGCACCATCGCCGATATCGCCCGTGTGCTGGGCGCCGACGCCAGCCATGCCGTTGCCGAACAGCTCGCCGATGGCTATGCGTTGCCCCTGAGTGCCAGCCAACGCGCGCGCCTGGAACAAGGCCCATTGACCGCCACCTGGCGTTGCGTGGCACTGGCGCAACCGCTTGATCGCGACCTGCTCAGCCAGGCCCTTGGCGCCTTGCAACAGCATCACCAGGCGCTGCGCCTCGCGTTCGACGCGGACGGGCAACAGCGTGTGCTGGTCGCCCCCAAGGCGGCCGCGATCACGTCCGGCGACTACCACCCGGCGCAGCTGCACGCACTGGCTCAGGCGGGGGTCGACACGCTTGACCTGCGGGCAGGCCAAAGTCTGCATGCCAGCCTGCTCGGCGAGCATCTGTTATTGGCCGCGCACCCGCTGTGCGTGGATGAGAGCTCCTGGTCGTTGCTGCTGACGGACCTCAATCTGGCGCTGGCACAACTACGCTTGCAACGGCCGGTGCGGCTGTCCTACACCGGTGGCAACTTCACCCAATGGACACGCCATCAGCAAGCGCATGCCGAGAGCGATGCACTCGACGAGGCTTGGGAACACTGGCTGCAATACGCCGGGCTGGACACGCTGCAACTGCCTGACAGCCACCAGCCGAGCAGCGTGGTCGAGCAGAGCGTGAGCGCCGCGACCTCCAGCGAACTGAAACGCCTTACCGATGTTCTGCACCTGGACTGGAACAGCCTGTTGGCCACTGTCGTGGCCGAACAGTGCGGCGACGGTCTGTTGGCGTTGGACCTGTACGCCGCACGCCCTGCCACCGAACGTCTGCCGGTGGCGGCGCCCCTGGTACTTGCCGACCTTGAGCCAGCACTGATCGTCGGTGCGTTGGACCTGGCAGTACCGGTGTTCCTGCAAGCCGCCGGCGCGACTGCGCTGCAACGCCTGCAATCGGTGGCCGCACAACTGCGCGCCTACCCGCAACACGGCGTTGACTATGGTGCGCTGCGCTATCTGTCGGACAACACCTACCTGCAAGACCCCCTGCGCGATTTGCCGGCGGCACCGATTGCCGTGCACTGGCGCGGCGATTTCGACAGCCACCGTGAACAGCGAGGCCTGCTGGCACAGATCACCGCCGCCAATACGCCAGGGGCTTCGTCCCATGCCTTGCGCATCGATGCGCATTGGCAGGACGACCAACTGCACCTGCGTGTCGAAGGCGCGCTGGCCGCCGACTGGGCACCGCAACTGGCTGAACGCCTCAGCGCCCTGGCGGCCCTGCTCGCCGAGCCTGACCTGCGCCCCGCCAGCGAAGCCTTCCCGCTTTGCCACAAGCAGGCCACAACCCTCGCGGGCGAACCGCTGGATTGGCCGAATCTCGAAGACGTCTACCCGCTGTCGTCGATGCAACAAGGCATGCTGCTGCACACTTTGCTGCAACCCCACAGCGGCATCTACCTGATGCAACAGCGCTACAGCTGGGACGGCGTATTGCAACGCACGGCCATGGAAACCGCCTGGCGACTGTTTCTCGACCGTCACCCGATGATGCGCACCGCGTTCTGGTGGCAGGACGACCACGAACCGCTGCAATGCGTGTATCGCAAGACCGCCCCGGCGTTCGACTGGCAAGACTTGCGTCACCTGGATGACGCGCAGCAGCGCCAAGCCATGGACCAGGCCCTGGAAGCCCAGCGCGTGCAGGGCTTTGACATGAGCAGCGCGCCCTTAACTCACCTGCGGGTGTTCCAGCTCGATGAGCAGCGGTTTGCGGTGGTGCGCAGCTTCCACCATATCCTCACCGATGCCTGGTGCTTCGGCCTGCTGATGGAAGACCTGCTGGCGATCTATCAGGCCGTCGTGCGCCAGGAGCCGGTGGCGCGCCCGCGCTTGCGTTCGTTCCGTGGCTACATGAGCTGGCTGGAGCGCCAGGACATGGCGGCCGCGCACGCCTTTTGGCAAGCCGACCTGGCCGGTTTCAGCGAGCCGACGCCGCTGCATGTGGACGGTGCCCTCGCCCGCCCGGAGCAGGCGCCGGAACAGGTCGGCGACGTCGACCAGACCCTGAGCATCAGCCAGACCCAACGTTTGCAGCAGCTGTGCCAGCAGTACCAACTGACGCCCAACACCTGGATCCAGGGCGCCTGGGCACTGCTGCTGTCGCGTTACAGCGGCAACCGCGACGTGCTGTTCGGCGTCACCGTGGCCGGTCGCCCCACCGATCTGGCGGGGGTGGAGGAAATGGTCGGCCTGTTCATCAACAGCCTGCCCCTGCGCATCGACGTCGATCCTGAAGCGCCAGTCGGGGCCTGGCTGCAAGCCCTGCTGTCGCACAACGCACGCCTGCGTGAGCACGAAAGCGCTTCGCTGGTGGATATCCAGCGCAGCAGCAACGTGCCGCGCGGCCAGCCGTTGTTCGACAGCCTGGTGGTGTTCGAAAACGCGCCGTTGGATATCAGCAGCGTGCAACTGGATGCCTTCAGTATCGATATCTATGAAGATCGGGTGCACACCAACTTCCCGATGACGGTGGTGCTGTACCCCGGTGATCGCTTGGGCATTCGCCTGTCCTATGACAGCCAGCGCTTCAGCACCGACACGGTGCAGCGCATGCTCGGGCACTTGGTGCAATTGCTGTCGAGCATGCTCGACGCGCCAGAAGCGCCACTGGGCACGCTGCACATGCTGTCGGCCAGCGAACGCGAGCAACTGCAGGTGGAGTGGAACCGCAGCGAGGTCGATTTCCCGCTGGATCAAGGCTACGCCGCGCTGTTCGCCGAGCAGGTGCGCCGCCGGCCACAACAGATTGCTGCGGTGCACCTGCACGAATCCTTGACCTACGCCGAGCTGGACCGTCGCGCCAACGCCGTCGCCCATGCCTTGCAAGCCGCCGGCGCAGGCCCGGAAACCCTGGTGGCGCTGTTCGCCGAACGTGGCCTGGCGCTGCTGACGCTGATGATCGGTACACTCAAGGCCGGTGCCGCCTTCCAGGCGCTGGACATCCAACAGCCGGCCACACGCCTGGCCGAACTGCTGAGCTTGGGTGAAGCGCCACTGGTGCTGGTGTGCAACAAGGCCACCGCCGTGCTCGATGGCGTGCTGCCGCAGCTCCTCAAGCAGCCGAGGTGCCTGGTCGCCCAGACACTGTGGCAAGGCGAGGTCAAGCCGTCGGTCGACTACGTTCACACCCCCGACCAGTTGGCCTACGTGATTTTCACCTCTGGCTCCACCGGCACGCCAAAAGGCGTCATGGTTGAACAGCGCGGCATGCTCAATAACATCTTCGGCAAAGTCCCGGCCCTGGGCCTGGGTGAACATGACCGCCTCGCACAGACCGCTTCGCCGGCGTTCGACATTTGCGTGTGGCAGTTCCTCGCTGCACCGCTGGTGGGCGCGTGTGTGCACATCCTGCCGGACGCCCAGGCCCATGACCCGCTGGCCTTGCTCGATGCGGTCCAGGCGCAGCAGTTGACCCTGCTGGAAACCGTGCCGGCGCTGATCCGCGGCATGCTTCAGGAGGTGCGTGCACAAGACCACCTGGCCAGCCTGCGTTGGCTGCTGCCCACCGGCGAGGCACTGCCGCCGACGCTGGCACAGGATTGGTTCGCACGCTTCCCATCGACCCCTTTGATGAACGCCTACGGCCCCGCCGAGTGTTCGGATGACGTGGCCTTCTACCCGATTACCGAGGCGCCGAGCGACGACTGCCTGCACATGCCCATTGGCCGCCCGACGGCCAACAACCAGGTGTTCGTCCTGGATGCCGACCTGCGCTGCGTGCCGATCGGCGTACCGGGCGAACTGTGCATCGGTGGCGTCGGTGTCGGGCGTGGTTACCTGGGCGACCCGCAACGCACTCGCGAAGCCTTTGTCGCGCATCCCTTCCAGACGGGGGCGCGTCTGTACCGCAGCGGCGATATCGGCCGCCTGCGCGCCGATGGGGTGATTGAATACCTCGGCCGCCGCGACCAGCAGGTGAAGATCCGTGGTTATCGTATCGAACTGGGCGAGATCGAAAATCGCCTGATGCAGCATCCGGCAGTCGACAGCGCGGCGGTATTGGCGTTGCCCGACGCCCGTGGCGCGTTGCAACTGGTGGCCTGGTATGTCCTCGATGCTGCCGCCGACCTCGGCGGGCAAACCGCGCAATCCCTACTCACCGCGTACCTGGAGCGGCAACTGGCGAGCTATATGGTGCCGGCGCGCTGGCTGGCACTCGCGCAACTGCCGCTGAACGCCAACGGCAAGGTCGACCGGCGCGCGCTGGCGGCGCTGGATGTGCAGCAGGCCGAACCGGCGCAAGGCGTGGTGGTCGCGCCGCGTACGCCGACGGAAAAAGTCCTCGCCGAGCTGTGGCAGGACCTTCTCGGCGTGGCCGGCGTCGGTGTGCACGACGACTTCTTCGCCATCGGTGGGCATTCGTTACTGGCCACGCAGATGCTCTCGCGCATTCGTCGTCGCTTGAACGTCAGCCTGCCGCTGCGCACCTTGTTCGAAGGCGGCACCCTGGCGCAATTGGCGCAGGCGGTCGATCAGCAGGCCCAGGTGTCGGATGACAGCGAGATCGTGCCGGTGCCGCGTAACCAGACGCTGGCGTTGTCGTACGCCCAGCAACGGCTGTGGTTCCTCGACCGCTTCGAAGGGCCGAATGCGGCCTACAACATGTCCAGCGTGGTGCGCCTGCGCGGCGCGCTCGACATCGCGGCTCTGCAACAGGCGTTGCAGCGTGTGCTGGAGCGGCATGAAGCGCTGCGCACCACCTTCCACTTGAAAGGCGAGCAGCCGTGCCAAGTCATCAACGAAGCACCGACCCTTGACCTCACACCGGTCAACGTCGAGTCGCACGCCCTGCAAAGCGTGATTGACCGGCAATCGGCGCAGCCGTTCGACCTGCAACAGGCGCCGATGCTAAGGGCTCACCTGCTTCACCTGGGTACGGATGATCACGTGCTGCAACTGGTGTTGCACCATATCGCCACCGACGCGTGGTCCATGGGCATCCTGATCCAGGAACTGATCACCGGCTACCAGGCCTACGCCAGCGGCGTGAACCCAACCCTCCCGGCGCTGCCGATCCAGTACGCCGACTACGCCCAGTGGCAACGCAGCGAACCCCAACAACGTCAGTTGGCGCGGGCGATTGACTATTGGCGGCGCCAGCTCGACGGCGCACCGACCTTGATCGCGTTGCCGCTGGATGCCCCGCGTCCGACGCAGCCGGATTACCAAGGTGCGGCGTTGACCCAGCAGTTCAGCCCGGCACACACCCAGGTGCTCAAGGCGTATGCGCAACAGCACAAGGCCACGTTGTTCATGGTGTTGCTCAATGCCTTCAACAGCCTCTTGCAACGGGCGACCGGTGCGAACGACTTTATCGTCGGCACCGACCTGGCCAACCGCGAGCACTCGGCGCTGGAGCCGTTGATCGGCTTCTTCGTCAACGTGCTGCCGATTCGCGCACGCCTTGACGACAGCGACACCTTTGATCACCGCCTGCAACGCCTGCGCGAGGACTGCCTCGCCGCCTTCCAGCACCAGCAGGTGCCGTTCGACAAACTGGTCGAGACGTTGCAACCACCACGTACGCCTGGCGTCAACCCGCTGGTGCAGGTGCTGTTCGTGATGCAGAACACGCCGCAGGGCACGGCCAGCCTGTCGGGCCTGGCGGTGGAACACCTGGCGCCGCAGCAGGAAACCAGCAAATTCGACCTCGCGGTGTTTGTCGAGGAAGACGAGAACGGCCTGACTGTACGCTGGGTCTATCGCACCAGCGTGTTGAGCGCCCAGACCGTGGCTGATCTTGAGCACGGTTTCCAGGCCCTGCTGGACAACCTGAACCTGCAAGACTGGGTGTGGCGCCTGGCAGGCAACACCCAACCTGAACCCGTTGCAACCGACGACGCCCAGGCACGCAGCGCGCGCAAGCTGTCGAAAATGAGCAAGCTGAAAACCACCCGCGCCACCGCTGTGAGCCAACTCGCCCACGAACAGGTGCGCACGCGGACCTTGAGCGACGGCCAACCCCTGCCCCTGGTGATCGAACCACTGCTGGCCGACTTGGACCCGGTGCACTGGGCCGTACAGGCCCGCGAGTGGATCAATGTGCAACTGCGCACCCATGGTGGTCTGTTGTTCCGTGGCTTCAACCTGCCGGACGCGAGCGCCTTCGAGCAGTTCGCCCAGGCCATCGAGCCGGACTTGTACGGCACCTATGGCGACCTGCCGAAGAATAAATCCGGCAAGAACATCTACCACTCCACGCCGTACCCGGAACAACACATGATTCTGTTCCACAACGAGAGCTCACACCTGCCGCAATGGCCACGCAAGCAGTGGTTCTTCTGCGAGATCCCGGCACCACGCGGTGGTTGCACGCCGATCGTCGATTGCCGCCAAGTGCTGGCGCAATTGCCGCCGGCCATCGTTGAGCGCTTCAAAGCATTGGGCCTGCTGTATGTGCGGCACTTCACCGACAAGCTGGATGTGCGCTGGCAGGACTTCTTCAAGACCGAGCAGCGTGAAGAGGTTGAACGCCAATGCTTGCTATCGGGCATGCAGTGGGAATGGCTGGGAGACGACAACCTGAAGATTGCCCAGCACTGCCCGGCGATCGTCGCGCACCCGGATACCGGTGAGGCGTCGTTCTTCAACCAGGTGCAACTGCATCACAGCGCCTGCCTGGAAGCGGAGGTGCGCAGCAACCTGATTAACCTGTTTGGCGCCGGCAACCTGCCGCGCAATGTGTATTACGGCGATGGCAGTGTGATCGAGGATGCGGTGATGGACGTGATCGGTGCAGCGTACGAGGCCTGTGCGGTGCGCTTCGACTGGCAAAAAGGCGACATGGTGATGCTCGACAATATGCTGGTGGCGCATGCCCGCGACCCGTTTGAGGGCGAGCGCAAGATCTGCGTCGCCATGGGCCAGATGATGAACCGCGAACAACTGAACCGCGCAGGGGAGCAGGCATGAGCAACTACCAAGCGGCGTTCGCCCTGTCGCCACAGCAACGCAGCCAATGGCTGGCGAACGCGCCGCCGGCACGCCTGACCCTGGAAGTGCACGGCGCCGCTGCACTGGCACAACTGCGTGAACGGCTGGCAGCGCTGAGCGCCGTTCATGATGCGCTGCGCCTGCAAACACGGCCTGAGCCGGGGTTGCAGGTGCCGTTGCAAATCGTCGCGCAGTCCAGCGCCATCAGCCTCGACGTGCAATTGCTGGCGGCGGATGTCTACCGCGTCACATTGCAAGTGCCCGCCCTGGCCGCCGACCGTGGGACGTTGCTGCGTCTGGCAAAAGCGTTGGGTTCGGCACAGGCGCCGATACCTGACGACGAGGCCATGACCTACACCCAATACAGCGCCTGGATTCACGACTTGCAGGCGGATGAAGACGCCGCACAAGGTCGGCAATACTGGGCTGGCCTGGCGCTGGGCGAGCAGGCCGCTACCGAGTTGCTGTACCGCGAGGCGCGTAGCGATCAGGCCGATACGCCGCTGACCACCAGGGTCATGCTCGATCCTGCCTTGAGCGCCGCGTTGCACCGTCATGCCGCGCCTGCCGAGCAGCTGTTGATGACCGCCTGGGGCGTGTTGTTGCAGCGCTTGAGCGCCAATGACAACGCGGCCCTCACCCTGAATTGGGTGCATGACTGCCGTGACGACTATGAAGAACTCGCCGACTGCTGGGGCCTGTTCGCCAAGGCCCTGCCTCTGCCGTGGCAACCGGCTGTCGAGCGGCCATTCACCCAGGCGCTGGCGACGCTGCAAGTGCTCTGCGAGCAGGCGGGCGAATGGCAGGAATACTCGCTGCCGGTTGAGGCCGCGCCTTATGGTTTCCAGTGGAGCCCTGGGTTCGATCGTGCGGGCAGCGCGTTCAAGGTGCTGGAGATCGATGCCATCCCCGCCGGCATGGAGCTGCTGCTGGTGGCCGAAGCACAGGGCGCCGACGGTTATCGCCTGACGCTGTGCCATCAAGCCCGGCACTACAGCATCCAGGCCGCGCAGACCTTGCTGGAGCAAGTGCAGTCGCTGCTGCTCGACGCCCTCACCCATCCCGCCAAGCCCCTTGCCGAGCTGTCACTGCACGCAGCGGGCTTTGCGGCAACGCTGGCGGCTCGCCAGCAGCAGGTCGCACCGCCCTTTGTCAGCGTACCGGCGCGCTTCAACGCGTGTGCCACCAGCGTTGCCGAACACCTGGCGCTGCGCGACGCCGGCCAGCACCTGAGCTACGCCGAACTGCATGCGCGCAGCAACCAGTTGGCGCATTACCTGATGGCCCAGGGTATTGGCCGCGAAGATCGCGTGGCCTTGTACCTGGACCGTTCGGCGCAGATGGTCTTGGCGATGCTCGCCGTGCTCAAGAGCGGCGCGGCGTTTGTACCGTTGGACGTGCACCAGCCCGCACAACGCTCCCTGGCGATCCTGCAACAGGCGCAGCCGCGCTGGGTGTTCACCGGTGCCGCCGGCGATGCAGCTGCGCTGGCATCGATGGGCAGCCTTGATATTCGCAACACCGCCGTTTGGCAACAGGCGCCCATGACCGACGTTGCCCATGACATAAAGCCCGGGGATGCCGCCTACGTGCTGTTCACCTCAGGCAGCACCGGCTTGCCGAAAGGCGTGATCGTCGAACATGCGCAACTGGCCAGCTACGTGTCGAGCGTGTCCTCGCGCCTGCACCTGCAAGCCGGTGAACGCAGTGCGGTGGTCACTTCGCTGGCAGCGGACCTGGGCTACACCCTGCTGTTTCCGACGCTGCTGAGCGGCGGCGAACTGCACATCATCGACAAGGACACCGCCATGGACGCCCAGGCTTGGGCCGCGTGGCAGGCGCAGTACCCCATCGATCATTTGAAAATCGTCCCGTCGTTGCTCGACGCCTGGCTGATCCACACGCAAAGCGCCGTCGTGCTGCCGCGCAAGCAACTGATCCTGGGCGGCGAAACCTGTTCGCGGCGCCTGTTGCAATCGGTCCGCGCATTCGCACCGGCACTGACGGTGTTCAACCACTACGGGCCGACCGAAACCACCGTTGGGGTGGTGATGCACAAGGTCGATCCGGCCTGTGACTACCGACGCCTGCCCCTGGACGACCGCCTCGATGGCGTGCGCCTGTATCTGCTCGACGAGCAGCAACAACTGGCCGCACCTGGGCAAAACGCTGAACTGTATATCGCCGGCCCGCAGTTGGCGCGCGGCTACCTTGATGCGCAACACGACGACGGGCGCTTTATCCAGCGCAATGGCGAGCGCCTGTACCGCACCGGTGACCGTGCGCGTTATCGGCATGACGCCAGCCTGGAAATCACTGGGCGCACCGATCGCCAGGTCAAAGTGCGTGGGTTCCGCGTCGAGCTCGACGAGATCCAGGCCCAGTTGGCCAGCCTGCCGGGCGTGGCCCAGGCGGCGGTGGAGTGTCTGCCTAAAGGTGAGCTGGGCCAGCAACTGTTTGCGTTCCTGACCCTTGCGCCAGGCCACACGGTGACGGTGGCACACCTGCATGGCCAGGCGCAGGACCGTCTGCCGGATTACATGCTACCGAACGTGCGTATCGTTGAAGCGCTGCCGTTGATGGGCAATGGCAAGCTCGACCGCAAGACCCTGCAGCAATGGGCTGACAAGGTGCTCGACAACGTTGGCGGCGCTCTGCCACGTACGCCCTTGGAGGCGTTGCTCGCCGAGGTTTGGGCACAGGTGCTGGGCCTGGAACGGGTGGGGATCGAGGATGACTTCTTCGCCCTGGGCGGGCACTCGCTGGCAGCGGTGAGCCTGGCGAGCCGCTTGCAGACGGTACTGTCGGCACCGGTCACGGTGAATGCGGTGTTCAATGCGCCAAGCGTGGCGGCATTTGCAGCGCTGGTGCAGGCGCAGTTCACGTTGTCGCCGCTGGTGCGGCTGTCGGCGGCGGGACCGGGCATTAACCTGTTCTGCTTCCACCCATCCACCGGCCATGTGCAGGATTACCGCGCGCTGCTGCCCCATCTGCCGGACTGGCAAGTGTGGGGCTTGCAGGCGGCATATCTGGGCGACGACAGCACGGCGCTCAATGGCAATATCGATAGCCTTGCGGCACTGTATGTCGAGCAACTGCGCCAGCAGCAACCCCACGGCCCGTATCATTTGCTGGGGTTTTCCCTCGGCGGGCTGCTGGCGATCACGGCGGCGGCGCAGCTGGAAAAGTGCGGCGAACGGGTGGCGTTTCTCGGCATCCTCGACTCGCAATACCAGCGGCAGGCCGAGGAAGACAGCGTCGAGACGTTGCTGGACTCGGCCGCGCAGGCGCTCACGGTGGAAAGCCAGGCGCGGCTGCGCAATTTGCCGGCGCCGGTATCCACCGCGTTGATCGCACGATTGGCTACACTGCCCGCCGCCGAGCGCCTGCCCGCGCTGGCGCAATGGGCACACCAGCAAGGCCTGCAACTGGAGGGCGACAGCTGGGAACACCTGCACACACGCCTCGGTTACCAGCAACAGACGCAGCAGTTGCTCGCCAGCTTCCAGCCGCCACGGCTTAGCTGCCCGGTGCATATCTGGTGGGCCGATACCACCCTGCAAGCGGCGGACTTTACCGATCCGCAGTGGGAACAGCTCAGCAGCGGGCCTTGGTTCCGTGACGTGGTGCAGGCGCAACACTTGAACATCCTGGAACAACCCACGGTGCATCAACAATTGGTCGTCGGCCTCGCGGCCCTGGCGACAGACGGAGCGGTTTGAATGGATTTGCTGATTCTCATGGCCAAGCGCTCGTGGCGCGCCCTGTTGGTGGCGACGCTGACCGGCCTGGCCTGCGGGCTTGCGGCAGCAGGGTTGATCGCGATGATCAACCACAGCCTCACGGTGTTCGATCAACTGCGCCCGATTGACGGCCTGTACTTCGGTGGCCTGGTGCTGCTGGTGGCGGTGTCGCGGATTATTTCCGATATCAGCCTGCTGCGCCTGGGCCAGGCGGCGGTCAACGATATGCGCCTGCACCTGAGCGCCAAGCTGATCGACACGCCCTATGCGCAATTGCAGCGCCTGGGCAAACACCGGTTGCTGGCGATGTTGACCGATGACACGCAAACCATCAGCCAGGCGGTAGAGCTGGTGCCGATCCTGCTGGTCAACGGCGGGATCATCATCGCTTGCCTGGGTTACCTGGGGTGGTTGAGCTTGCCGTTGCTGGGCTTGACGGTGTTGCTGATCGTGCTCGGCAGCCTGAGTTTCAACTGGCCGCAACGCCGGGCGCTGACGTCGATCTCGCGCGCGCGTGAACTCAAGGACCAGCTGTTCGAGCACTACCGCTTGCTGACCGACGGCAGCAAGGAGCTGCAGCTCAATCATCCGCGTCGCCAGCACTTCTTCACGCGCCTGCTGCTGCCGGTCAGCCAGCAATACCGTCGCGACTTTGTGCGTGGCATGAGCATCTATGCCGTGGTGCTGAACTGGGGCAACGCGGTGTTCTACCTGCTGATCGGCATGGTGCTGTTTGCCGCACCGCACTTTATCGAATTGAGCGTGAGCCTGGTCACCGGCTATATCCTCGCGATTTTGTACATGATCACTCCGCTCTCAGAGTTGATGCACGCCCTGCCGACCCTGGGCCGCGCCAGCGTGGCGTTGAACAAGATCCGCGCCCTGGAAGGCGAAATGCAGGGTGCCAGCGAAACCCTGGAAACCTTCGCACCGACCCAGGTGCGCAGCCTGGTATGCCGCGATGTGACCCACACCTACTACCGCGAACGCGAAGACGGCCACTTCACCCTCGGGCCCATCAACGTCACCTTGAAGGCGAGCGAGACGGTGTTCATCACCGGTGGCAACGGCAGCGGCAAGACCACCCTGGCGTTGTTGTTGACCGGTCTGTATCGCCCGGAAAGCGGCGACGTGATGCTCGATGAGCAGGTGTCGTCCAGCCAAGACAACCACCATTTCCGACAGCACTTCTCGGCGATCTTTACCGACTTCTGCCTGTTCGAAAACCTGTTCGACGGCGACGACCCGCAGTTGGTGCAGCAGGCCCAGGATTACCTGGTGCACCTGCAATTGGATCACAAGGTGCAAATCGACCAGGGCCGCCTGACCACGTTGGCGCTGTCCACCGGGCAACGTAAGCGCCTGGCGCTGCTCAGTGCTTATCTGGATGACCGTCCGTGCTACCTGTTCGATGAATGGGCAGCGGACCAAGACCCGGTGTTCAAGCACTTCTTCTACACCCGCATCCTGTCGGACCTGCGCGCGCGCGGCAAACTGGTGATTGTGATTTCCCACGACGATGCCTATTTCGGCCTTGCCGATCGCTTGTTGCGCATTGAGCATGGGCGCCTGAGCGAAGCACCATTGACGGCCAGTGCCGCTCAGTCGTAGAGGGAGTGCAGGTAGCTGACCTGCTCCGCCAGGGGCAGGCGGTGCAATTTGGGGCAGGATTCGCACAGTACCAGCGGCTCGCCCTCGACCAGCGGGTGCAGTTGGTAATGCAGGCAACAATGGCGACGCAGCGGCAGGCGCGGGCAAATGTCCGGTGCGGGCGACGGCACCTGGCGTTGCAGGCCGCGCAACTTCAAGCGTCCGTGGTTGACGCTGACCGGTTCCAGCCAGCGGTGCACCTCGGCAAAGCCTGGGCGGGACAGGTCGGGGTCGAACCGGTCGAACGCGCCGTCCCAGATCGCGACGAAATTACCCCACAGGATCTTCGGCGCCAAGCCACCGGCCGCCGCCAGGGTGGCGAACAACGGTGCCAGGTGCTCGTGCACCCAGCGCGAGAGGTAGAGGTCGTGTTCGGGCGGCGTGAGTGGCGGCAAGCAGTTGGCGAAGTGCAACGCCAAGGGCTGCCCGGCATCCAGGCGCAACACGTTGTCATCCGTCCAGAAGTCGATCGCCTGTTGGCGCGTGAGCACGCAGGCCAAGGTTGCCGGCACCACGATGCTCATGTAGTTCATCGACCACTGCGACACCACCGCCGGCTTGTTGATGCCGGGATAACGCTGGGCAAACTCGGCCAGCACGGGCTGCAGTAAAGCAGGCTCGGCCACGCGGCTCAACGGGAGGAAAGGCTGGTCATTCGGCTCAAGCTGGATGACCCGTTGTAGGGGGGGCCATGCCTGCTTGAGCCAGTCTGGAAATTCGATAACGGGGCTCCTGTCGCTTTCCCTTATGAATGCAAGCGATTAGCATTGGCAGATCCTATCCTCCCTATCCTGCAAACTCAACGTCGCCAGCGACCGGACCTCTTCAGCCCCCATGCATACACTTCGCACTTTCTGGCGCCTGGCACGGCCTTTCTGGACCTCCGAACAGAAATACCCGGCCCTGCTATTGCTGCTGGCCACGGTGGCGATGAACCTGTGCCTAGTGGGTGTCAATATCCTCAATAATTTCTGGAACCTGCATTTTTATAATGCACTGCAGGAAAAGGACTACCCGGGCTTCCTGCTGGGCGGCCTGCAATTCATCCTGCTCCAGATCGGCCTGGCGGCCTTTACCGTCGGCGCGTTTCACTTTCAGCAGAAACTGACCTTGCTGTGGCGACGCTGGTCGACGCGCAACCTGCTCGCGCAATGGCTCGACAGCCAGCGCTACCAGAAGCTGAAATTGACGGAGACCGAGGTAGACAACCCCGACCAGCGCATCGCCGAAGATATCGACCTGTTTATCATCAAGTCGCTGAAGCTGAGCCTGGGGCTGCTGACGGCGGTGGTGTCGCTTTTTTCATTCCTGAATATTCTCTGGCAGGCCTCGGGCCTGGTCAGCATTCCATGGGGCGATGAAGGCCTGGTGATTCCTGGGCTGCTGGTGTGGGTGGCGTTGCTCTACGCACTGTTGGGCACCGGTTTCGCCTTCTGGCTCGGCCGCGCCCTGCCCCATCTGAACTTCATGCAGCAGCGGCGCGAGGCCGATTTCCGTTTCTCATTGATGCGCCTGCGAGAGAACGCCGATTCGGTTGCCCAGTACCGGGGCGAGGCTGTGGAAAGCCAGCGCTTCAACCAGCGCCTGGAAGCGGCTTTGCAGAACTTCTGGGTCCTGGTGAAAAAACAGAAGCTGATCATGGGTTACTCGACCTTCTACCTGCGCAGTGCCACGGTCATCCCGATGTTCATCATGGCCCCGCAGTTTTTCGCCGGGGCCTTCCCCCTTGGTCGTCTCACCCAGATCAGCGCGGCGTTTGGCGAAGTGCATGCCGCCGTGGCCTATCTGGTTGGCGTATTCCCGGAACTGGCCGAATGGAAGTCGGTAGTTGATCGGCTGGATGGTTTCCAGAACCGCCTGGATAACGTCAAGGTCGACTCCGACGTCGTACTGACGCAACGGTCCGATGGCCTGCACATTCGCAACCTGGCCATCTGGCTGCCTGACGGGCGACGACTGTTTGAAGGTTTCAACCTGACGCTCAAGCCCGGCGACAGCCTACTGATCAAGGCACCCTCGGGATACGGCAAGTCCACGCTGATTCGCGCCGTCACCGGCCTCTGGCACCATGCTTCAGGCTCCGTTGCCTATGACCGCGACCGCGCCCTCACCCTCTCGCAAAAAACCTATCTGCCCCTGGGCAGCTTGCGCGAGACGCTGTGGTACCCCCACCCAGCCCATGAGGAACAGGACGCCGTGTTGCAGCAGATCATGCGGCAAGTCGGCCTGGAACACCTGGACACCCAACTGGCCCAGGAACGCGACTGGGCGCAAACCCTGAGCCTCGGCGAACAACAGCGCTGTGCCTTCGTACGCGCACTCCTGGCTCGCCCTGCGGTGCTGTTTCTAGACGAGAGCAGCGCAGCGATGGATGCCGCCAATGAGGCGCGTTGTTACCAGCTACTCAAAGACATGCTGCCGGATACGATCCTGATCAGCGTCGGCCACCACGCCTCACTGGAGCGCTTTCATGGCCAAGTCCTGGAATTGCAAGATGAGGTGGAATGGGTGCATAGAGCGGTGAGTCGAACGGTGTGAGTGAAAAAACGACTGACCCAACCGGGGACAAGGTTGGGGGCATTGCACCTTGTGCCATTTAGAAACTCCCTTTTACTTGATGATCGCGTACACGCCCGGACGGGATAACAGATACAGCCAGGCCGCTGAGGTTGTTCCTTGAGCAGCTTTGACCAGCAGCGCCATATGCGCGAGATATCCCCTGGCCACATACGGGTGTGCTGCAAAATAACCACGACATTCAGGCGTTCTCAGCGAAAAGATCAGCCCTCCGCTCGTTTCAATTCTTGCCAGTTGATCTTCGGCAAAACGCTTGGCCTCGCCGGGGGGTAACGTAGACAGGTACTGGGTGTCCTTGATGACCTGGGAAGTCTCATACTTTGCCGGGCATGGCTGCGCCTGCAGAATGTTGTAACGCGCATAACCTTGGACGACGTTCCGTGCTGCCTGCACATCCGTGGTATTGATCAGCAGAAAATTGGCGACGGTCAAACTGATAGTCAGGCATTTTTCATTGATTTCCTGGCACAGTTTTAACGCTCGAACGCTGTCGTACATCTGCTCGTCGGGTGATAAATGCAGCGATTTGATGTAGAGCGAATCCTCATCCGACGGGGTGTATTCGGAAGCCCTCAAAATGGCTTCGCCGCCGACGAGATCGACCACCCAACGTACTTTCTGCGACTCTGAATACAGCCAGATACCGTAACCCGCAACAACAGCGATGAGCATCCCCACCGTCAAAAACAGGTGAGGTTTTTTCGTCCGAGGCACATTCCACCTCTGTGAATAAGCAGATCCATTGTTTGTCAGCTAGCCAGGTGCCCTGACAACCCATTCCAAATCAGACGACCATCCCGATAAAACGGCCTTCTGCCGACACCGAGGGATCGTTCCCACGCTCCAGCGTGGTAGCGATCAAGCCGAAACTCCCATCGTACAAAACCGGGATTAGAAAACACCCATAAGAACTACTCTCTGACCTGAGAAAAAGTAACCACTGGACCCTATTCCTGATCAGACACTATCGCTTGCACACGAAATTTCTTTTCTGGAAATTTACATGACCCTTGTCGACACATTCTCGCTTGCACCGTCCCCCGGAGAGTGCTGGCACGCTCGCCTTCGGACAGCGCGTCGGCGCTGTTGGTCTTCGAGCAGGCGATCCTGGCGGTCACGGATCAGGTTGGTAACGCCTGGCATGTGGTTGGACGCCCGGCTTGTTGATCAAGAACAAAACGCTCGACTTGCGAATGAATGCACATCAAAGCGCATTCAGTTGTACGACAACAAAACGACACATGATAGTATTTCTCATGCAGCGGACGTTCGATTCGCTGCACCGATGACACGGACGTCCGCTCGAGAAACACGCCACACCTGTGCGTGTTTAAAACCTCAAGTTAATCAAGGATCTGATTATTCATGACAACACCATCAACCTTCACCGCGTGCAAACTGGCCAGTGCTATTTTCGGCGTACTCGTGCTTGGCAGCTTGCCGGCTCACGCTGCGGACATTTGGCTGGATTCGGCCACGACCGGATGGGCCACTCAGAATGGCGGCACCAAGGGCGGCTCCAAGGCCGCCGCGGCTAACATCTACACGGTCAAAAACGCTGCCGAGTTGAAAACCGCACTGAGTGCTTCGGTGGGAACCAACGGACGCATCATCAAGATCACCGGCGTGATCGACGTCAGTGAAGGCAAGGCTTATACGACGACTGCGGATATGAAGAAGCGTGGCCGCCTGGATATTCCCGGCAAAACCACCATCGTCGGCACCAGCAGCACCGCCGAAATCCGCGAGGGTTTCTTCTACGCCAAAGAAAACGACGTGATCATTCGCAACCTCACCATCGAGAACCCTTGGGACCCAGAGCCGATCTGGGATGCCAATGATGGCAAGGAAGGTAACTGGAACTCCGAATACGATGGTTTGACCATCGAAGGCGCCAACAATGTGTGGGTTGACCATGTCACCTTCACCGACGGCCGCCGCACCGATGCGCAGAACGGCACCGCTAACGGTCGCCCGAAACAGCACCACGACGGCGCCCTGGACGTGAAAAACGGCGCCAACTACGTGACCATTTCGTACACAGCCTTCAAGTCCCACGAGAAGAACAACCTGATCGGTTCGAGCGACAGCCGCACCACCGATGACGGCAAGCTCAAGGTGACGATCCACAACTCCCTGTTCGAGAACATTTCGGCCCGCGCCCCGCGCGTGCGCTTCGGCCAGGTGCACCTGTACAACAACTACCACGTGGGTAGCACCAGCGATAAGGTCTACCCCTTCTCGTATGCGCATGGCGTCGGCAAAGGCTCGAAAATCTTCTCCGAGAAAAACGCGTTCGAGATCAGCGGCATCAGCGGCTGCGACAAAATCGCCGGCGACTACGGTGGCAGCGTATACCGCGACAGCGGCTCGACCCTCAATGGCAGCGCCTTGACCTGCCCCTGGACCGCAAGCATCGGCTGGACCCCGCCTTACAACTACACACCGCTGGCGGCGGACAAAGTCGCTGCAGACGTCAAGGCCAAGGCCGGCGCCGGCAAGCTCTGACTGAACGGTTGTACCCAGTAAAAAGAAGCCCTCGGTGACGGGGGCTTTTTAGTGCGCGCTTGCAGCTATTGCACCAACTGGTTGATCTCGATGATCGGCAGCAGCACGGCCATTACAATCACCAGCACCACCGCGCCCATCACGACAATCATCAGTGGCTCCAGCAACGCCGTCATGCCCATGGCCCGACGCTCGATATCGCGCGATAAGGTCTGCGCCGCCCGCTCCAGCATTGGCGGCAGCGAACCGGTTTTTTCGCCACTGGCGATCAGGTGGATCAGTACCGGCGGGAACACATTTTCCACGCGCAACGCCGGCGCGAGGTTCACGCCTTCGCGCACCCTCGCCGTGGCATCACTCACGCTGAGGCTCAAGCGGTCATTGGACAGGGTTTGGCGCGCCGCTTCCAGGGCACGCAACAACGGCACCCCGGCGGCCCCCAGAATCGCCAGGGTCGAGGCAAACCGTGCCGTGTTCAGGCCCAGCACAAAGCGCCCGATCAAGGGCAAGCGCAGCACCCGGCTGTGCCAGTTCAGGCGCGCCACCGGGTTACGCAAATACAGGCGCCATCCCCAGAAGCCGGCGGCCATGAGACCGAAACACCACACTCCCCAAGCACGAATGAAATCACTCGCATTGAGCATCGCCAGGGTCAGCCCCGGCAAGTCCTGGCGAGCCTGGGAAAACGCACTGACCACCTGCGGCACCACATAGCTGAGCAGAAAGATCACGATCGCAATCGACACCAGCCCGACCACGCCCGGGTAGATAAACGCGGTGAGGATCTTGCTGCGCAGGTTGTTGCGTTCTTCGATGTAATCGGCCAAACGCTCCATGACCTGCGCAAGGTCGCCGGACTCTTCACCGGCGGCAATCAATGCGCGATAGATCGCCGGGAAATCCCGTGGCCGTATCGCCAGGGCCTCGGCCAGGCGCATACCGCCGCGTACATCGGCGCGCACCGCGCTCAAGGTCTGGGCGATATGCTTTTTTTCCGCCTGCTCGACCGTGGCGCTCAAGGCGGCCTCCAACGGCAGGCTGGCGCCCAGCAGGCTCGCCAGTTGCCGCGTGGCCCAGGCGAGGTCGTTGTCGGAGAACCTGGCGCTGAACACTGCACCACCGCCGGCAGGCACAGGGGTTTCAAGCTGCACCGAGAGCGCGGTAAGACCACGGCTGCGCAACACCCCGAACGCGGCGCGCTGGCTATCGGCTTCAAGGTGCCCGGACTCAAGCTTGCCGGTGGCGTCGGCGGCTTCGAAACGGTAGCGATTCATCAGGCGTCCCGTGTCACACGCAGGATTTCTTCCGGCGCCGTGGCCCCTGCGCGCACCCAACGCTCACCGTCTTCGCGCAGGCTGAACATGCCCGCTTCGCGTGCCGCAAGGCGCAGGGCCTGTTCACCCGCCCCCTGGTGGATCAACGCGCGAATCTCATCGTCGATACAGAACAACTCATGGATGCCGGTGCGGCCGCTGTAGCCGGTGTGGTTACAGGCGGCACAGCCAAGCGGCCGCCACGTGCCTGGGTGGGCCGGGTCTTCCTGCTTGCAGTGGCTGCACAGGCGCCGCACCAGCCTTTGCGCCAACACGCCGAGCATCGAAGACGCCAGCAGGAACGGCTCGACGCCCATGTCAATCAGCCGGTTGACCGCCGATACCGCATCATTGGTGTGCAGCGTGGCCAGCACCAGGTGCCCGGTCAGCGACGCCTGCACTGCGATCTGTGCGGTTTCGAGGTCGCGGATCTCGCCGATCATGATGATGTCCGGGTCCTGGCGCAGGATCGCTCGCAGGGCCAGGGCGAAAGTCATGTCGATCTTGGCATTCACCTGGATCTGGCTGATGCCCGGCAGGTCGTATTCCACCGGGTCTTCAACGGTGAGGATGTTGCTGGTGCTGGCGTCCAACCGTGCGAGCGCGGCATAGAGGCTGGTGGTCTTGCCGCTGCCGGTGGGGCCGGTGACCAACACGATGCCGTGGGGCTGGCGGATCAGGTTGTCCAGCTTGGCCAGCACCTGCACGTCCATGCCGAGGGTTTCCAGTTGCAGGCGCCCGGCCTGTTTGTCGAGCAAACGCATCACCACCCGCTCACCGTGGCCGGTGGGCACCGTGGATACGCGAATGTCGATCGGCCGACCCGCCACGCGCAACGCGATGCGGCCATCCTGAGGCAGGCGTTTCTCGGCGATGTCCAGTTGCGCCATGATCTTGATCCGCGACACCAGCGCCGCGTGCAACGCCTTACGCGGCGAGACCACGTCACGCAGGGTGCCGTCGACCCGGTAGCGCACCACCGAATGGCTTTCGTAAGGCTCGATGTGAATGTCACTGGCCTCGTCACGCGCGGCCTGGGTGAGCAACGCGTTGATCATGCGGATCACCGGCGCGCCGTCCTGGGTGTCCAGCAGGTCGGTGATTTCCGGGATGTCCTGCATCAAGCGGTCAAGATCGACTTCGTTTTCCGCCGCCCCCACCACCGCCGCCGCGCTGCCGGTGTCGGCGTAGGCTGCGGCGAGCAAGCCGTCGAGTTCCTCGTCCCGCACCTGCTCGAGCCGCGCCGCGCCGAACTGCCGGCGCACCTCGCTGATCGACCAGCCGGGTGTCGATGGGCAAACCGTCAGCACCGCGCCCTCCTCGCCATTGCGCAGCAGGATGCGTTGAGCCTTGGCCCAGGCGTAGGGCAACGCGTTCATTGGAGCGGCACTGCACGAATCGTTGCGCGGGGTTGCCCGCTTCCCGGTGCCGCCGGCACCCCCACGGCCGCGGCGGGTAGTTGCGGCGCCTGCATGCCCGGCATCGCCCAACTGCGCTCCGGTTGCAGTGCGCCCTGGGCCCGGCGGATGAAGTCGTAGCGGTTCAGGGTAATCGCCCGTCCACCGGCGCTGTCACGGATGATATAGGGCCGTAGGAACACCATCAGGTTGGTCTTGGTGGTGGCCCGGCGTTCATTGCGAAACAACGCGCCGAGCCCGGGAATGCTCGACAGCCAGGGCACCGCCTCGTTGCTCTGGCTGTAGCCGTCCTGCAGCAGGCCGCCGAGCACCATGATCTGCCCGTCATCGAGCAGGATGCTGGTGTCAATTGCGCGCTTGTTGGTCACCACGCCCGCCGACGTCGCACTGCTGGAGGCGCGTTCGTCGATGCTGCTGACTTCTTGGTAGATATCGAGCTTGACCGTGCCGCCTTCGGAGATCTGTGGCCGTACATTGAGCTTGAGCCCAACCTCCTCGCGCGTCACCGTCTGGAACGGGTTGTTGCTGGTGCCACCCCCTCCGGTCACGTAGCTGCCGCTGACAAACGGAATGGTCTGGCCGACGAAAATACTCGCGGCTTCGTTGTCCAGGGTCAGCAGGTTCGGCGTTGACAGTACGTTGCTGCCGCCCTTGCTCTTGAGGGCGCGGGCCAGCACTTTGAGGTCCATGACATTGCCGACACCGGGGATGTTCACCGTGCCGCTGAGGTAACCCACGCTCAGGCCACCGGGCAGCGCGTCGATGCTGGTCAGGCCGCCGGTCTGCAGCCCGCTGCCGCCCAGGTTGGTGCCGCCGATCACCCCTTTGCCCGCCAGGTCACCGCTTTGCCATTGCACGCCAAATTCGTTGGCATCGTCCTCGCCGACCTCAACGATCAGGCTCTCGATCACCACCTGTGCGCGACGCTGGTCCAGCATGTCGATGACTTCCCGCAGGTTGCGGTACAGCGGCTCGGGCGCGGAAATCAGCAAGGTGTTGGTGGTGGCGTCCGCCTGGATCGTGACACCGCCGGCGCTGAAGGCGACACTTTGGTCCGTGGCCTGGGCGCCGGCCTGGCTGCTCGAATTGCCGCCGCTCTGTCCGTAGCCCATGCCGGTGCCGTTGCTGGAACTGCTGCCGCTGCTCGACGTCTGGCTGGTGCTGCTTGGGCTGTTTTGGCCGCTCTGCCCGCCGCTGGTGTTGCCACCCATCGCGCTCAGCACCGAACGTCCGGTATCGCCGGTGCCGCTGTCGCTTTCACCGGTGAGCAAGCCGCGCAGTGCCTGGGCCAGCTTCGCCGCCTGGGCGTTACGCAGGTACACCACGTGCAGGTTGCTCGGATTGCTCTGGGCGTTGTCGAGTTTGTACACCAGGTTGCGCGCCAGCTCGGTGCGCTCCGGGCTGCCGGCACGGATGATGATCGAGTTGGAACGCGGGTCGCCCACCACCGAAATCTTCTGGGTGGCGTCGCTGCCAGGCTGTTCCAGCAGCTGCGAGACCATACCGGCGATGTCCACCGCGATGCCGTTCTGGACCTGCACGACATCGGTATCGATCGCGCTGGGGCTGTCGATGCTGTCAATCAACTGCGCCACGCGCGTCAGGTTATCGGCGTAGTCGGTGATGACCAGGGTGTTGTTGCCGGGGTAGGCATTGATCGGATTGTTCGGCGAGACGATCGGGCGCAGCACCGGGATCAGGTTCACCGCATTTTCATAATGCAGGCGAAACGTGCGCGTGAGCATGCCATTCGCCGCCGGCCGGTCGGCACTGTAGACCGGCCCACCGAGCAATTTCGCATCGGCCTCCGGTACCACATGGGCCACGCCGCCGACGTCGACCACGCTGAAGCCCTGCATGCGCAATGCCGCCAGCAACATATCGTAGGCCTGATGGGCCGGTACTTCGCCTTCAGACACCAGGTTCAGGGAACCGGTTACGCGTGGGTCGACCAGAAACTGCCGGCCGGTGGCGCGGGAGAGTCCGCGCACGACGGCTTGAATGTCGGCATCCACGAAATTCAGACTCACCGGCTGGCTGCCAAGCGGGTTGCTCAGCGTTGTACCGCCGATACTTGCGCCGCCCCGGCGCACCGGATTGACGAGGGTACGCTGCGGCCGCGCTTGCCGCTCGATCTGCGTCTGGGCGCGCTGGCGTTCCAGGAGTACGTCGCCGCTGCGCTGGGTGTTGGCCAGGGGCTGGCCGAGTTCGCTGTCGACCAGCAGCGGTGGCGCGTTGGAAGCCGTTTGCGTGCTGCACGCGCTCAGTGCCAGTAACAGGAACGGCGCGGCGTTGCGTACATAATTGGAACCTGACCACTTCATGAAGCTTCCTTAGCGCCAAACGCCTGATCCATGCGGACAGTTCCCGACAGAGTGCCTGCCGTATCATCGGCCTTGGCTTCGCCTGCACGCTGCAAACGGGCCTCGACCACTTCCAGAGAAAATTGCCTTGGGTTGCTCACCAGCCAACCGATGACTGCGTCAGCCGGTGCGGTTTCGAACGTCAACTGCCAGCCGGTCTCCACCGGCGTCAATTGGTAATATCCGACCAGCCCGCGCGCATCCAAGCTTTGGCGCAGGGCCGGTTCGAGGGGCTGGCCGGCGGTTGGCGTCGGCACCTCGCGCAGCAAGCGTTCGAGTGCCTCGGTTTGCGCACGCAGCTTTGGTGTTTCAGCCTGCCAATATTCGATTTTCTTCAAGGCCGGCTGGATCAGGACCAGCCAGCTCAGCAGCCCGCCGAGCAGCAGCGCAGTGCCCGCGACCATGCGTTTTTCCCGCCGTGACAGGCCTCGCCAAACGCTCCGTGCGCGGGCGTTGAAGTGCTGCCATTGGCCACGCCAAAGGGTCAAGGAATGCTTATTCATTGTCGCTTGCAGCACCGGAGTCGGGTTCACGGGATTCGGCATCGGCCGGGCGCAAACGCCAGCCCGTCGGCGTGGCCTGAGCCGCGACGCCGGCCTGGGCCAGGGTGGCTTGCCAGGCGTTATCTGGGGTATTTCGCCGCGCATCGGCGGTCAAACTCACGTGCAGCTCTGCCTGTTCAAAGACCAGGCCCTGCACATTGCCGACCATGAACGGCATCGCGTCGGCGGCTTGCAGCATCAGGCCGGCAAAGCGCTGGGATGCGTCGCTATTTGCCGGGTTTTGCCGCGCGCTCAATTGCTGACGGGCTTGTTGCAGTGGATTAAGGATCACCGGCAACTCGGGAAACGCTTGTTTGACCCGCTGACTCATTTGCATTTTGAGTTGCTGGCCTTCGCTGGCCTCACGCGCGGCGTACAGATTCAGGCCCAGCAGCCACACGCCGATTGCCAGCGCGCAACAGGCCAGCGCCCTGCCCCAACCCGCTTGCGACCCTGGTGCCTTGCCGACGCCGCCGTGTAATCCCCACGTAGGTAAAGCAGCAGACCATCGTTGCTGCGCAGGTTGTGGCTCGATCACTGCAGCGGGGGTGTCGTCACCGAACCAGGCCAAGCGGCTGCCACTGGCCGCCAGCGCGTCCAGGCTCGCTTGAACCTGCGGTTCGACCACGCCTTGCTCAAGGCTATGGCGCAGCAGCAAATGCCCCTCCAGCACACAGGCACTGATGTGCCCGGCCGGTGGCACCGGCAGGCCATAGGGTGCGGGATATAGCCCCCGCAGCTTTAACCGGTGCTGGCTCAACACCTCACCGAAACGCTCCAGGACCGACGCCGGCAACCAACTGAGGAACACGTGCCCATCGGCATCGCCAGGGCTGTGCGCGATATGCATCTGTTCAATGCGACCGAGGATCAGCGCCTGTGCCGCACACATCACCGCCGCCTGGGTCTTCGCGGCCGACAGCGGTGGCAACTGCAACTGTGTGAGGACGCTGTCCATGGGGTGAAGAAAGCACTCCACGCTCTGCGATTGAGCCGTTTGCCCCAGCAACGCCAGCGTACTGACGCCGGTCTGGCTGACGCGACCGTTGCGGTCCAGGCGTGCGAACGCAAGCTCAGTGTCCGGCGTCAGGCTGTTCAGCGGCGGCAAGGCAATGCGCACACTCATACGCCCAGTCTCGACCAGATCACCTTGGGCATGTCGCTCTCCGAGCGATACAACAATGCGTCCACCCTGACCCGGCGCTTGTCACGACGGGCGTAACCGTGAAGCAGAAACCATTCGCTGGTGATGCCGACATCAAGGTCGTCGACGCTCAACTGCGGCGCACGCAAGCGATTGAGAAAGTCGCCACGATTGATAAACCACTGGCCCCGATCACGCTCTGCGACCAAGGCCTGCGCCTGGGTCAGCGATAGCCCAGGCACTACCGCGGCCAGTACCTCAGCGCTGGCGGTATTGCTGTTGACCCAGGTACTGACCGGGATAACGCTGACATAGGGCGCCAGGCGCGCCAACACCCGCTCATTCACGCCCTGGATACCGCGCAGGTCGTCGAGGCTGCGCAGCATCGGCCGGGTTGCAGGAACGGGATTGGCGTTGGCGTCGGGCGAGGTCGCACGGCCGCTGTTAAACCGGTTTTGCGTCGTGCTTTGCGAATGTTCCTGGCGCGGATAAGCGGCAATGACGCGCTGACTGATGCGTTGCGCAACGCCAGCCTCGATGCCGAGCATGGCGCACAGCTGCTCAAAACTGCGTAATTGCCTGGCATTGACGCGCTCGCCGGCGATCAAGTTCCGCAGGTTGAATTTGCCTTGCTGATCCTCCAGGCGCCCATCAAAACCTGCACCCGGGAGGGCGCTTTTGATCGGTTGCGCCCATGCCTGGTCACGCCGCGTTGGTGCTTCCTTGCGACGCGCATCCCACAGCAGTTGCCGGCTGGTTTCCAGGCCGCCGAGCAGCACCGCACTGCCTTGCAGGCGTGACTGTTCAGCTTCCAGCGAGCGGGTAAACACGCTCTGCCGGGTGAGCATGCCAGCGGCGATAACCGCCACCACGGCGGCGATCAGCAAGGCGCTGATGATCGCCATGCCGCGCTGTTTCGCGCTATTGAGCAAAGGGTTTTTCATGGCAGCGCTTAGAGCTGCCAGGAGCCGATATCGGCGTTCACGCCGTCGCCGTCAGGTTGCCCGTCTGCACCGAGGGAGAAGATGTCGACTTCGCCGTTCGCGCCAGGGTTCAGGTAATGGTAAGGACGCCCCCACGGGTCATTGGGCAAACGCTCCAGGTAGGAACGCCAGTTGCTGTTCTTGGCGTCCGCCGGGCGCTCCACCAGCACTTTGAGCCCCTGGTTCATGCTCGGGTAAGTGCCGTGGTCGAGGCGATAGAGCTTGAGTGCCTGCATCAGGCCGGAGACGTCCTGCTTGGCCGCCGTGGCCCTGGCTTGATCCGGACGGTCGAGCACCTTAGGTACGACCATGGCCGCGAGGATGCCGAGAATCACCACCACCACCATGATCTCGATCAGGGTGAACCCCTGCTGGCCTCGGCCACCTGCAGACTGAAATTTGACGCGAGCGACATCCATATCCACCATCCTTGGCTTGTTTGCAATTCGGCGCGCAGTGTAACAAATGAACTAAATGGTGTATTGAAAAAACTCAGCCGCACGCTGAGTCATCTGCCTGTTTTCGAGTGTTATCCTGCATGCCGGTTTTCGGTAAAGAGTCACCCATGGAGCTGTCGCGCAAGGAGCAAGGTTTTACGTTGATCGAGGTGCTGGTGGCGTTGGCAATTATTGCCGTGGCCATGTCGGCAGCCGTGCGCGTTGCGGGCCTGATGACCCAGAGCAATGGCCTGCTGCGTGATCGATCACTGGCACTGCTGGCGGCGCAGAGCCGACTGGCCGAACTGCGCCTGGAAGGCCGGCTGGCACCGGGGCACAAAGCCTTCGAATGTGATCAGGGGCGCCTGCAACTGCGCTGTGGGCAAGTGATCGCGCCGAGTGCAGATCCCCGGCTGATGCGCGTTACGCTGCAGGTCTCGGACCGCGAACGCGAGGCGCCGCCGTTGGCGCGGCTCGAGACGCTGCTCGCCCAGCCCGTGGAAAAACGCGAATGAGCGGGCTCAGGGCCGGGTCAATCGTGGCATCGACTGAGCGTCGGGCAGCGTGCTGACCTTGAATCGAGTCCGTTCGCTGCCGCGCTCAATCACCACGGTGTCGCGCTCAATCGCCACCAGGCGCACCCCCTGGGTCAAGCGCTCCCCCACCAGAAACCCACGGGGTGGCATGCCGTTGAGACTGAGGATCGCGACTGCGCCATGCGCACCGGTCATCATCCCTGAAACCTTGATATCCAGCACTGCAAGCCGATTGGAAAACCACTGCAATGCCGGGCTGTCGACCGCAACTGCGGCGCCTTCGCGCTCGGCCGGCGGTGCGCTGGATTGGGCCGGGATCAGCAGCAGTGATGACCAGACCAACACGCCCGCCAACGTCGCGAGCAACGCCGCCGACTGCACACATTGCGCGGGCGATAAACGAAAAGTGTATGCCAAGACGAAACCTCCTTGTTGTCCTGTCAGGCAGTCTACAGGACAACTCTCGGTATGTTCTCCACGACGACGGAGCGTTGCGCGATGACAGCGGCCAGGCAACACGGCTTTACCCTGATCGAACTGATGGTGGTGCTCATCATCATCGGCATTGCCAGTGCGGCGGTCGGCCTGAGTATCAAGCCCGACCCATTGCACCTGCTGCGCCAGGACGCCAATCGCCTGGTGCAACTGCTGCAGGTCGCCCAGGCCGAAGCCTTGGCCGACGGGCGCCCGATCACCTGGCAGGCAGATACCAAAGGGTTTCACTTCAGCCGCCGCAATGAACACGCTACGGGCTTCGATCAGTTCAACAGCGACCCGCAACTGCGCCCTCGTGCGTGGGACACACCGGCGGTTCAGGTACGCGTCATCCCCAAACAACGGGTCGTACTCAACGCCGAGTGGTTCGATACGCCGTTGCAACTGCAACTGTCGGACGGGCAGAACAGCCTTTCGGTACGGCGCACCGCGGCCGGACAATTTCGCGTGGAGGCCACGCCATGAATACTCGGCAGCACGGCTTTACGCTGATTGAAGTGATGGTGGCGATCATGCTGATGGCGATTGTCAGCCTGATTGCCTGGCGCGGCCTCGACAGCGTCAGCCGTGCCGACCAGCATCTGCAGGCGAGCACCGAACACACCGAAGCCCTACTGCGCGCCCTGAACCAGCTGGAACGCGACCTGGCCCTGCGCGCCAGCACCGAATTGCGCGTGCCAAACCTTACCCAGCACGAGACCGAACCTGCGCAAGCGCCGCCGGCGATCAGCGTACGCAGCGCCGACAATCAGCGCTTTCGCCTAGACGTGATCCGCAGCGCAGCCGCGCCGGAAGACGGTTTGCAACGGGTACGCTGGTGGCTGCAGGACCAAACCCTATACCGCGCAGCAGCACCCGCGCGCAGCCGCTACCCGCTTCCCGCACCGGGCGAAGGCGTGGCCGTATTGGACAAAGTGAGTGACCTGCAGGTACGTGTCTGGGAGCCTGGCCAGGGTTGGCGTCAACTGAGCGGCAATCGCAAGGACGAACCCCAAGGCCTGGAGATCAAGCTGACTCGCCAGACGTTGCAGGGAGCGGAACATTATCGGCAGGTCGTGGGCCCATTGAATTAGGTGTGAACCTATTTAAGGACTAGTGGGCTGAGCGGTTAATTAATTTATCTAATGGTAACGATATACTGTGCGTCCAATGTCATGGATTGGTTATGCGCATGGCCCGACCGACTTCCCCCTTCGCTTTAATGCCTTCCGATCTCATCGCCCTGCAAGGTTGGTTGCGTATGAGTACGCTGGAACAGAGCCTCGCCCAGCGAGCGCGCATCCTGCTTCTACTGGCTGACGGATTGACGCCCAAGGCCGTCAGCGAGCATTTGCAGGTCACGCCGCCGACGGTATTCAAGTGGCGAAAACGTTATCTGGAGGCGGGAATCGAAGGGTTGAGCGATCTGCCGCGCAGCGGCCAGCCACTCAAACTTGGGCCCGATAAAATCAACGAAATCCTGACACTGACCACCCGGCGTGTACCCCAGGAAGCCACTCACTGGAGCGTCCGTTTGATGGCCAAGTATGCGCGGGTTACCACGTGGCAGGTTCGGCAGGTCTGGGCCGCTTCCGACCTCAAACCCCATCGTCTGAAGACCTTCAAAATCAGCAACGATCCTCATTTCGCCGACAAGGTAGTCGACGTGGTCGGGCTCTATCTGAACCCACCGGATAATGCCCTGGTGTTGTCGGTTGACGAGAAAACCCAGATCCAGGCGTTGGATCGCACCCAACCGATGCTCCCGCTACGTCCAGGTCAAGTTGAACGCCGGACGCATGATTACAAGCGCCATGGTACGGCGAGTCTGTACGCGGCTTTCGACATCCTGACCGGCCAAGTAATCGGACGGATTACCCAGCGCCATCGAGCCAAGGAGTTTCTGGCTTTTCTGCAACAGATTGAACGCAGCACGCCAGCCGGACTGGATCTGCATGTGATTCTAGATAACAGTTCGACCCACAAAACGGCTGCAATCAAGCAGTGGCTGGAAAAGCATCCGCGTTTCAAATTGCACTTCACACCAACCAGCGCGTCTTGGCTGAACGCCGTGGAAGGCTGGTTTGCACAACTGGAAAGACGAGCGCTATACCGGGGTGCCTTCACCAGCGTCGCCGACCTAAAAGTCGCTATCCGCCAATTTATCGATGCTCACAATGAGCATTCAGCCAAGCCGTTCAAGTGGAATAAAACGGCTGAGGCCATCATTAGTTCGGTACATAAAGCGAAGCTGAGCGTGATAAAAAATAAATTAATGGATTAACCGCTCAGGCCACTAGACAGTAATTTAACAGGCTATTTATCTTTATGTACTTACACGCTATAGCCCGCAGACCTTATTAGCAAAAGCACCGCCTAATCAAGTTCTTAATCAGTCATACCCTTATTGACTTCGCACTCTTCCATTCCCCTATAACAGGAAGAATGACGACTTTAACCACCTCAACCTTAGCAAATCCATTTTTCCGAGTGGAAAAGGGGACAAAGAAAAAGACCGCGCCCTTTCCTCAGATGCAGCACCTGCTGTTAATGAACATACACTTTAATTTAAATGTTCGAGACTGTCGGCCGGAAATATATCTGGCCGAGCATTAAGTCCCCGAGGGAAAGACGCTTACATTTCTGACGCCCTTCCTTCGCGAATCAAATTGCAATACGCAACAACTTAATATCTTGCGTCACGGAATTCATACATATTACGCACGCCACACGTAAAATTTTCGCAAGCGCAGATTCAATCTTAACTGAAGATTGAACAGTATCTGGAGAGCACTTCAAACTAGCGATCAACGCGGAGAACCACGGTTTAGAGTATTGTAAAAAGGTGAAAAACTCACACTACCAGCACCAGACATTTCAACATTCTTGAATCCTAGAGCATTCATTGTTTTCCCAAGAGGCGTTGCCCATACAGCTTGTTCTTTAGTTAACCCCGAGGACGTGGCTGCTCTAAAAACTTCTAAATTTGTCTCGCCCAAATTTGCCGAAACAATTTTAATATTACTCGGACCAATATTTTCAATGGCCCTTGATATCATCTCACTATCAACCCCCGCGCCCTGTAACTGTTGTAGCATACCAATCGATATAAAGTTCTCCATTGGGAGAATACCTCGCAACCAAATCTGATTGAGCATAGTTACTGCTAACGACATTCCCCTCACTATTAAATTTTTGTCTGGCTGAGAGTTTAAGATTGACATACCCCTCAGCACTGGAAACAGATTTAACTTCAAATCCCAAACCAGTTCTTTCTGCCGGGACAAAACTTTTTGCTATATTAGGTACACCTTTTGCACCATCAAACCCTGACTAAGACAAACTCCAAAAAAGTATCGCGATCTGAAATCAACTCAATGAAATCCCTAGCCGACTTTCTAGACATGGCAGGAAATGCTTCACCGGCAGCCACCGCCAAGGCAGAAAAATCCGCAATACAGTCTAAGTCAGGGATTCTTTTATCCCCTACAATTTTAAACCCTTCAATTCCGAGCACAGCCGCATCGCGTGTATCACAATAATTCAGCAACTCATGACTATCGCTCAAGTTAAATAACGGCACACCGCACCAAAGTCTGGTTGGTTCAGGTCCAAAACCCAAAAAAATAAACTCCTTCATTGCTCTACTCCCATGGTGCGACCCAGCTTTTATCGTTTTTATCTGATACCTGCACGATTGCACCAGTCCGGTCATTCCGAACAACGTACGAACCATCTTTGGCTACATAACCAGTTGCGGGATCATTGAGCCGCGTACCCGAGACTGGATCGAATCTAGTGTCTTTAGTCACCACAGTCTTGCTGGGATTCGCGATGACGCTTTCAAGCGAGTCCGTTGTCCAGCCTCGCTTCCCCATCTGCTGAGCAATTTTTGGCTCAATGATGGATTGCATTCCTTTTGCACCCCGCACCCCAGCCCAATAAGCATACGCTTTTTCAATTCCCGTCGCTTCTGCTGCTGTGCTCCCATTTCGAACAGCACCTCCCACCGCTCCAATCGGCCCGAGAAGTACGCCACCTATGATCCCAGTACCTTCAGCGTAAACTTTTTGCAGCTCAGCTCTAGCCGTTAGAGCTCTGTCGATCAATGTGAACTTGTACGTATCACAGACAGCGGTTGCGCATTGCAACTCGCCTAAGGCAGCAAGACCGCCATGAATCTCGCCTAGCAGGGCATTAGCCCTGGCAGGTCCAACAGTGCCCAAGGCATCTTTGAGATTATCCTGACTCAGCTGACTATAATTTGTATTGCCATACTGCGCCGTCCAAGTGTTCCGGTAGCAAGTGTCGCTACCAGCGCAGGCATTCATGTCACCTACGAAGTCCACCATTTCATAGTGATTCAGAAAGTTATATTGGGTAGCGTTTTTAGCAAGCCACGCGCCTGTCTCCAGAGCTTTGGCATCGCCACCCGCCAACGCAGCTGACAATAAGCCCACCAGTTGAGAGGCTGAAGTCAACAGCAAATCTCGCTGTTCGGGATCTAATTGCGTTACGGTACGTCGCAATGAAGTGGCTAGGGCTTCGTTAGCACCTGCAGCAACTGCCCCAGCCAAGAAACTACTACCCGACGCCTGTGCCAGTAACCCACCTATCAGCGCGTGGACGGCTATTTTGTCGACGCTACCATCTACCATTCGCTGCCCTCCGACTGCGTCGAAGCTGGCGGCTGCAACTGTATTCAGCAACGATGTGGTAAGCGCGTCATTGAAACTGACATTCATCCCCAGCGCCTTGCTCAGCGCTGTAGACGTACCGTTCTGCAATATCTGATTGGCAGCAAATCGGCCGATTCCATTAACAGTAGTCAGGTCGATCTTAATTTTTCCGGTCAACGGGTCTACTTTCGTTCCTGTCAGATCACCGAAAACACCTACTGCGAGACCTGCGGTGATCCCACTTACCACATAGCCCTTTAGCGCATCACCGGAGGTCGTATCCTTGATAACAGCTCCAAGATCGCCTCGATTGTTGACAAAGCTAACCGTTGCGTTAGTCGCCGCGCCGGTAGCGACCGCAGCTCCACCCGCCGCGACCGCCGTGCTGGCACCCGCAGCACTCAGCGCGTTCATTGCCATCGGACCAACGAAATACGCCATCACAATGGCTATAACCAGTTGTGCGCCGACTCCTAGCCCTGAGTTGTTGTATTTGAAGCTGTCGTGGATTTCCTGCACTTTTCGCCAATCCACATCCCCGCGCTTCTCCGCTTCTTTGAGCCAAGCGAGCTGCGGGTCAGCCTTAACCATCGCATCAATGGTCTGGCTCACCGTATTCTGGTCAATCTGTTTAATGTCGATCTTCAAACCATCAACAGCCTTGATCGCCAAATTTCCTTGAGCAATCAACTGGCTCTGGCGCAGAGCTTCGTCAGTGTTACCGTGCCCCTTGGCACTATTCCACGCAAGGCTGTTATTGCTCTTCTCGTGACTCTCCTGATGCAGATCCTTAACAGCGACAAAGGTGATAGCGCCTCCACTGTCGAGCGTGATGTTTTTTCCACTCTCCAACTTGGCGACCTGGTACTGCTGATCACCACCACTTTGGAGGGTTAAGTTGCCACCGGTTTTAATATCAGTGCCGACGTTAGTAACCTGGGTGGCTTCATCGCGCCGGGTTTTCTTTCCTCCGCGGGGCGCGCTTTTCTTCAAATCTAACAGCGAATAATCACTGTCCTGCGCTGACAGCATGCCAAGTTTTCCGCCTGCCACCAGATAAGCCTCATCGCCCGCAGTGACATCGCTAGCAACCAGCATCATGTCTTTTCCCGCCGCCAGCGAGACATCACCACCGGCCGTCACCGTAGTCGCCACTTGGCTGACATGGTCTTCCTGTTTCTTAGTACTTCTGCTCTTACTGTATGAGTGCTGTTCGTCCGCTGCAGGAGCTAGAGTCAAATCACCCGCGGCGACCATCGTGACGTCGTGTCGGGCGTCGATCTGACTGGCGGCAGAGTTGATGTCACGACCGGCAGTGGCCATGAAGTCACGTCCTACCTCAATACTGGTACCGTATTGAGTGATGGTTTGCTGGCGGAGTTTTTTACCTCCCGTGAGGCTGTCAGCCTGTTGGGCAGGTATCAGATTGATATCACGCCCGGCCTGGATCGTCGTATCAGCACCGGTTTTTATTATTCCACCCGCGCTGTTGAAATCGCGGCCCGCACCGATGGTCAATTGGTTAGCGGCTTCAATGCGTGCAGCGCTGTCGACGTAGCCACGTTGCAGCGTGTCGGTACCATGATTGGCCTGATAGTCAGTCACCGTGCGTTCGTTGATCACGTCACCCGAAATCGACTTGAGACTGACGTCACGGCCCGCGATGATGCCGCCCGCCTTGTTGACCAGAGTGCCGCCGGCTAACAGGTCGAGACGGTTACCAGCCTCCACCAGTCCACTGTTAACCAAATTCTGACCGGCCTGTGCGGACAGGTTATTTGAGGCGCGTATGGTGCCGACGTTTTGCAGGTCTTTACCTGCGATTAAGTTAACGTCGCTGCCTGCAATCAAAGCGCCGTTAGGTGCCAAGCGATTGTTGGCCTGGGCCAGGTAAACCACCGGAACAAGGACTTTTTCGCCATTGATCTCAGTGGTTTCCATCCAAACGATATCGTGCGTAAGGGCGGCGACCTGCTCCGCTGTCAGGCTGACCCCCACGGCGAGATTCAGTTGCTGCTTGCTCTGGATGGCGTTGTTCATCAAATACTTGAACTGCTCTTCGTTGGACGTCTGCCCATCGATAAAGCGCTGACCGGTACGCGACACAACTGCCTGTTCAACCAAGCGCTGTTCGTAAAGACCGTCACCCAACCGTTTCCAACTGGTATCCGGGTCGTACCCCAGGTTAGACAGCAGGTAATCCGAACTCATGAATTGTTTAAGGTCGGTGAGGGCCGGGTTGGTTTCGATCAGGTACTTTGGGGGTCGAGACTGAACGATGCTATCCGGCACACCCTGCACGTGATTGACGGTCACACTCGCGGAAGAAGTACCGGTCGAACTGGGCGAGGCGGCAAGGTGACCGACGGTGGCCACAGCGCTACCGTTCAAGGTCCAACTATTGGGGCCACTTATCGTCGCGGTTCCGCCGACGTGACCACTCAGGCGAAACAATCCGTTCTGCCCGATGGGCAGGCTGAAGCCTGGTAGGCTCAGTGGGTTGATTTGTTGCTGAGAAAGGTCGGGGCGCAACTGGCGGTTCAATGTAACGATGGTCGTGCTGCCAGTTCCTAGGGCCTGCGTATCGGCGGTCAGCCCGCTACCCTTTGTGATAGTACCGAAGGATTTTTCTACGCCATTGGTGATTTTGTTTTTCGCATTGATCGTGACAACGCCGCCCGCCTGAATGATGGCCGGGATATAACTGGAGTTTGCCGAGGCGATGATTTTTTCGGAAAACGGCGTGGCATTGGCAACAGCTGATGGCACCGAACTGGAGGCGCCGGTGCCGTACTGGGGATCAGGGATTCGGGTTCCTGAACCGCCCTTGGCGCCGAAGTAGTAATAATAGGAGGCAATGGTCTGGCCCGTATAAGTGGGGTACTTGAGGCCCACCATGGACTCTTGTTCTGCTGCGTTCCAGAACCGGATGTTATGGTTATAGCTGGGATCATAGATGGAGTTATAGTTGAGGATGTCCCCCCACTGGCCAATGCTGGGGCGCATCGTAATGTATTTAAGACTGGTGTAGCCCCCGACTAAACTGGCCGTGTTATGAAAATCAGTGACGGCCACGTTGAGGGTGCCGCCCGCCGAAACTGACGAGTTCGCGTTTGTGAAGGTATCGCCGACGACGGTCAGGTTTCTCCCCGCAGTCAAGTTGGCCGCAACCGTCTGAACCGACGCATCAGCCTCATAGGTCTGTAGCCAGACGAGATGAGAGTTGGCCAAGGTGCCGCCGTCAGTAATAGACGCGCAGTTAGAACAACGAACCCCAATCGAGGAAATGGTCAAATGGGCTGGACTGGTGCTAACACCGTCCATTTTATTTGTGACAACGGCGGACTTGAGCGACATGTCCGCCGTCGACTCAATGCGTCCTGAGAGGTTATCGATTCGGCTGGCTTGTGCGGTTCCGTTTTGCCCTAAAACCTCAATGTCGCCCAAGCTGTAAATGTCTGCGGACGTATTGGTCAGCGTGTCGACGTGCAGCGCCATGTCGCCGCCACTGAAAACCAGCCCCTGGTCATTGAGCAGCGCAGCGGTGGTGGCCGTGAGTTTTTGGCCGCTGCCCAAGGTTCCGTAGTTGTTGAGCGTGCCCGCGTTTAGAGTCAGGTCGCCGGCAGACGTCAAGCGCCCCTTGTTATTCAACGTGCCCGATAGGTTTGCCGTGGTGATGCCACCACCGGCAAGGCTGGCATCCTTACTCAAATCAAGTTGTGCGGCGGTCAGGTTAAAATTGCCCTGGCTGCTGGAGCGCCCGGTGCTGTCCAACTGGCCCGCCAGGGTCAGATCAAAGGTGCCATCGCTCGCAATCAACCCCGCCGTGGTCCAGTTGTTGCCGGTGCCGGTAAAGTTGTCAGAAGCCAATAACTGACCGTTAGTGTCCTGCGTCAGGGTGTTGACCTTGACCGTCAGGCGACCGGCCTGAATCACACTGCTGTTGGTCCAGGTGTCCTGATCGATGGTCAAGCCACCGCGCGTGATGATGCTACCACCGGTATTAGCAAGATTGGCGGCGTCGATGCCCAAGGTGCCGGTGCCCACATGCAGCAAGGTGCCCCCAGCGTTCTGGAAACTACCGACTTGAAAATCCAGGTCCTGATTGGCGGCTTCCAAGGTGCCGTTGCGGTTATCAAACAGACCGCCGATTTGAAACACCGTCTTGCCAGTCTTGCCCAACGCACGTACCTGGCCATTTTGGTTATCCAGGCTGGTGGCGATGATGTTCAGCGTGCTGTCGCTTTCAATGATGCCTAGCTGGTTGTTGAGGGCGCCGCTCAGATTGAGGGTGATTTGTTGGCCCGCGATTTGGCCGTCGTTGGTACCGCTGTTATCAAAGTCACCGCCCGTGACGGTGACCAAACCCTTGGCATAGAGACCGCCATTGCGGTTATCAAAATTACCGGTGCTGACAACCGCGTCACCGGTTTGCGCGGCCATGCGCCCGCCGTAGTTATCGATGCTGCCCGTGATCAGCTTTAGGTTTTGGGCCTGAACGGTGCCGCCTTGGCGGTTGTTATTAAGGTCGTAGCCATTGCGCAGCACACCCACCGTGCGTGCCTCAAGGTTGCCCTTGAGACTGGCCAGCGTACCGCCACGGTTATCCAAGCTGTCAGCCTTGAACGTCACGTCACCGGCCTGGGCAATGAGCTTACCGCTTTGGTTATCCGTCGCACCGGCCACATCAACACCCAATGCGGTCTGGCTCTGAATCGAGCCTTTGGCATTATCGAGGCTATTTGACGTAAAATGGACATCAGCGTTTTGGCTAGCAATCAACCCATCTTCGCTGTTTTGTACCGCCCCGCTGGCCGTGAGGGTCAGCGTATTGTTAGACGCCACGGTGCCGCCATTGCGGTTATCCAGGCCACCGGTCAACAGCGTCATGAGCCCTTGGCTGGCCAACTGGCCGCCCTGATTGTTGACCTGGCTGGTGTGCTTAAACAGCAGGTCGGCACCACTGGCGAGCTTGCCATTGGTGTTAGTCAAAACATCAATGAGGTCGAGGGTGATGGCGCCATTACTGATCAATGCGCCATGGGTGTTATCAAGGGTACTGCCAGTTAGGGTGAGGGCCTGTTGCGCGTTGATGGCACCTGCGTTGTTATTAACGGTTTGAGCATTGAGGTCCAGAGCGGCGCCGCTATCAATCAAACCGCCTTGGCTGTTGTTGACCACATCGCTGACTGTGAGCGTCTGCCCACCGCCGCTGGAAACAATGCCCTTATCGCTGTTATCCAGGCTGACGGCAGTGACTGTCAGGTCTTTCTGACTGACCAACGCACCGGAACCACTGTTTTGCAGTGCATTACTCACATGAACGTCAACAGTGCCATAGCGGCTGGAGACGGTGCCGCTGTTGCGGTTGTCCAGGTCGGTGCCAGTCACGCCCACACCTTGCCAGCCCGACATTAGACCGCCCTGGTTAATCAAGGTGGCGCCGTTCAAAGTCAACGCGTCGTTACTGATCACTTTGCCTTGGCTGTTATCCAGCGTTCGCCCGGCCAGGTTCAGGCTTTGGATGCTGGATATCTCGCCGCCTTGGTTATTGAGGTCACGCAAGTACGCAATCGTCAGTTGGCCAGCAGTGGTGATCAGGCCACCGGCATTGTTCAAATCACCGGTTGTGTTGCCAAAATCCAGCCCAATGGCATTGCCCAGCAACGAGCCTTGCTCGTTGTTCAGGCTTGAGCTGTTAACTGTCAGCGTGTTGGTCGCGTTGATCAGGCCATTGCTCTGGTTGCTGATCTGTCCGTCGACGTTAAGTAAGAGATCGCCGCGACTGGTCAGGGTGCCGCCGCTGTTATCCAAACTCTCCGCGTGCCCATCGACCGACTGCGCCGCGATCATGCCCTTGAGGTTGTACAGGGTCTGCGTGATACGCACCGTCAGCGCTTGGTTACTGAGCAATTTGCCATTGCTGTTATCTAGGCTGCCAGCGATAAGGGTAAAGGCTTGAGCGCTGGAGATTTCGCCGCCTTGGTTGTTCACACCCTTGAGGTTTTTCAGCATCAACAGCGGTGCGTTGATCAGGCCACCTTGGTTATTCAACTGGCCCTGATTCAGGTCCAAACTGACCGAAGTTTCACTAAACAGCGTGCCGCCTTGCTGATCCAAACCGCTGAGCGTGCCGGTGAGTGCTTTGCTGCTGGTAAGGCGCCCGCCATTTTGGTTGGTCAGTTGCCCTGCCGTAATGTCCAGGGTGTCACGCGTGCTGACGGTGCCTTGGCTGTTATCAAAAGCCCCTGTGTTAATACTCAATGCCGAAACACTGTTGACGGTGCCTTTTAGGCTGTTGTCCAGGCTTGCGCTGCGCAGCACCAAAGCACCATCGGTGACCAACTGGCCACCCTGGTTATCCACCGCGCCCAGGGTACTGACGCTCAACAGTTCGGCGCTGGACAAACTGCCCAGGCGGTTGGCCAAGCTGGCCGCTGACACCCTCAACAGGTCTTCGCTAATGATCAGACCTTGGGTGTTGACTAGCGCCCGGTCGACCTGCACCGTCAGTGCCCGCTGACTGGCGATACGTCCAGCCGAGCTGTTATCCACAGCACCGGCCTTCAAGTCCAAGGTGCCCTGGCTGATGAGTTTTCCGCCTTGATTGTTGACGGAGTTACTGGCGGAGAATTTCAACGCACTACCGGCACTGACCAAGCCTGCTAAGTTATCCAAAGTAGCAACAGTGATCGTTGCCGCATCAAGACTGGAGACTTCACCACCACGGTTGTTGAGATCGCCCACAATGGCGGTCAATGGCGCGCTGCTGGTGATCAAACCGCCTTGGGTATTGAGCACTTGGTTGGCCGTCAGATTCAGCTTGCCGCTGCTTAGCACTCGACCCTGTTTTTGGTTATCCAGGATGCCTGCAGTGAGAGTTGTTGCCTGCCCAGCACTCAGGGTGCCGCCTTGATTATTGAGACCCTGGGCTGCACTGACATTCAAATTGCGGCTGGCAATGATGGTGTTGCCGGTGTTGTTGACGCGCTGTGCACTGATGCTGACATCGCCCGTGGTATTACGGGTGTTATCGGCATTGACCCCGCTTTCGATGATGCCGTTGTTGGTCAACTGGCCGCCGCTGGTGAGCGTGATGCGGTCCTTGGCGACAAGGTTGTTCTGACTGGTCAGGTCGCCTTGGGTTTTCACGTCCAGGGTGGTGCCGGCGTAGACCGGCCCCTTGGCTTGCAGGTTGTCGGCCTTGATGTTGATCGCGCCGGCCGCCGCCGTATCAACCAAGGTAAGGTCGCCGCTGGCATCCAATTGCATATCGCCGCTGCTGGCGACCATCTTGCTGTCAAGTTTTACCCCGACACCGGCTTCGCTGCTGACCAGCTTGATCGCCCCGGCATACATGCCGCCCAGGGCCGAGGAGTCGATGGCCAGCTGCGGCTTGGTCGCCGGATCGGCGGCGCGGGCAGTCGCCTTGAGGGTCTTGGCGTCGACGTCATTGGCACCGGCAATGATCGTCAGGTTCTTGGCCTGGATCTCAGCGTTGATCTTGGCCGAGCGGGTGATGATTTCGAACTGGTCGACGTTACTGGCATTCAGGCCGGCGCCGTCAATGGCAACGCTGCCCTGGTCGACTTGGTAGCGAGTGATTTGGCCGTTTTCGATGACGGCCTTGCCGGTGGTCAGCGTGGCCTGTGGGGTGTTGATGAAGCCACAGCCGTTGCAGGTGACGCCGTACGGGTTGGCAACGATCACGTGGGCCGATTGCCCCGCCACTTCGGTGTAACCGCGCAACTGGCTGGGGCTGCCGCCGTTGACCTCGTTGAGGATCACGCTGGCAGCCATACCGTTGAGGTTCTGGTTGCCGAGGATGATCCCGCCCAACTGGGTCGACTGGGTCCGACCGGTCGCGTTGTTGAGGATCACGCCCTGCGAACCAACGTTGTAATCACTGAACTGGTTATGCGACAGCCCACTGCCATTCGGTGCTGCAATGTTGACGATAGGCACGCCGTTGCCCGCCTGGCCGAGCGTCGTCCCCGGCGCACTGACCACAATCCCGTCCGC
>NZ_JBYVMD010000024.1:0-100979 GCF_058145955.1 Pseudomonas sp. A39 | reverse complement strand
CTATTCAGGACACCCGCCATGAGCATCAAATCGGACAAGTGGATTCGCCGCATGGCGCAAGAGCACGGCATGATCGAACCGTTCGTTGAGCGGCAGATTCGTGGCGAAGGCGACGAACGTGTGATTTCGTACGGGGTTTCCAGCTACGGCTACGACGTACGCTGCGCCGATGAATTCAAGGTGTTCACCAACATCAACTCGGCGATCGTCGATCCGAAGAACTTCGACGAGAAGAGCTTCGTCGACGTTAAGAGCGACGTGTGCATCATTCCGCCCAACTCCTTCGCCCTGGCGCGCACCGTGGAGTTCTTTCGTATTCCCCGTGACGTGCTGACCATCTGCCTGGGTAAGAGCACCTACGCGCGTTGCGGCATCATCGTCAACGTGACGCCACTTGAACCCGAGTGGGAAGGCCATGTGACCCTGGAGTTCTCCAACACCACCACCTTGCCGGCGAAGATCTATGCCAACGAAGGTGTGGCGCAGATGCTGTTCCTGCAGTCCGATGAGGCCTGTGAAGTGTCCTATAAGGACCGCGCAGGCAAGTACCAGGGCCAGCGCGGCGTCACCCTCCCACGCGCTTGATCGAAAGGTCTTACGCGTAAAGGGAATTAGTCTGCGGAAAGTGACTCTATCTAGGTGTACTGCCTCGGTGCGTGTAAAACGCACCGAGCCACGCTTGAGGAGTACCTTATGAAGATCGACCCGCGAATCAGCGCAGAACTTGCCCGGCTTGAACCCAACCAGATTGGCGTTCTGGCCTGGTCCTTGATGGCAAACCCTGCATTTGAAGGTGGCGTCCCTGGACAACCGGATCCAGACCCCGCGCCCGGCCAGCCCGAGCAGCCCGACGAGCAAGGGGTGCCAACCCTTCCAGACGAGCCGCCACCCGCTCCCGTTGCTTGATGCCAGGCAGCAGGTTGGGAAATGGTCAGTCCCTCAGCGTACTGGCCATACTTCCTGATCGCCGATCACAAAGAGTTGGTGATCTTCTCGCTGTTCCACCGCATACCCCCCTGTAAACGCCCCAAACGCCGGCAGCAAGCTGACCCGCGTACCGATCTGAAAGCACGGCAGCCGCAAACTCTGCCGACCTTTGCCGCGCAAGCGATACACCGGATGCACATGCCCCGCCAGGACATGATGGCTGGGATGGGCATGCGGTTCATGCTGCAGGGCGAAAGGGCCCATCAGCAGCGGCTCCGGGACAACCTCAATCCTCAAGTCGACAGGCGGGTCACCCGCGCGCTTATCGTGATTGCCGCGAATCAACGTCATCGGCAGGTCAGGGATAAGCGCTCGCCAGGCTCTCAGCGCGCTCAGCGTGCCACTGGCGTGAGACCCTGGGCCGTGCAGGAAATCGCCGAGAAAGATCACCTGCGCGCACGGTAGGGCCGAGAGCAATCGATCCAGACGCTGTAAGTTCTCGCTCGTGGTGCCTTGCGGCACCGGCTGGCCCAGGCTGCGATACGCCGATGCCTTGCCGAAATGCGCATCGGCAATCAACAGGCAGCGGCGCGCCGGCCAATACACCGCCTTGTCTGCCAGCAACCACAATTCTTCTCCCTCAAGCCTCACCGAACACACCATCAGCGTTTCCCGTTATCCGCGACTTTTTCCAAATCCTTGACCATTCGCGCAATACGCTCCGAGAGTTTTTCCGAGCTCATGCTTTCGCGCATCCGCTCAACCAGCAGCGGAAAGGCCAAAGGCGTAGGCCGTTCGATCACGTGCACGTCCAATTGCAGCGCCGCCATGTGCAGCAATGTCTCCTCCAGCCGACGAATATCCAGTTCATCACGCAAGACTTCTTCCCCGGCCTGCGTCAGCAGCAGGTTCTGTGGGTCATATTGCTTGAATACCTCGAAGAACAACCCGCTGGAGGCCTGTACCTGTCGCGTACTTTTCGGCGCGCCGGGGTAGCCGGCAAACACCAGCCCGGCGATCCGTGCGATTTCACGAAAACGCCGCAGGGCCAGCTCTCCGGCATTCAGGCTGGCCGCCACATCGTGCAGCAGATGTTCTGGCCCCAGCAGTGTCGGGTCCAGCAACTCCGGCCACTCCACCTCGGTGGCACTCAGTAGCTCCAGCCCATAATCGTTGACCGCAATCGAGAAGGTCACAGGCTGCCGCTGGCTGACCCGCCACGCCAGCAGGCTCGCCAGCCCCAAGTGCACCTGGCGCCCGGCGAACGGATAAAGAAACAGGTGCCACCCCTCCCGCGATTTCAGGGCTTCGGCCAGCAAGTGCTTGCGCGTCGGCAAGCCGGACCAGCGCAACTGCGTCTGCAACAGGGGTTGCACCGCCTGCATCTCCGGGCCGTCGTAGTGCCCATGCGCCGCCGCATCAAAACGTTCCACCACCGCCTGGGCCAGCTCATTGGAAAGGGGCATGCGCCCGCCATTCCAGCGCGGTACGGCGGCCTTTTTCGCGGTGCTGCGCCGCACATAAGCGGTCATGTTTTCCACGCGCACCAGTTCCAGCAAACGTCCGGCAAACAGGAAGCCGTCGCCGGGTTTGAGCCGGGCGATAAACCCTTCCTCGACACTGCCCAGATTCTTGCCACCACCGCCCTTGCTCCAGTATTTCAAATGGATACTCGCGTCACTGACGATAGTGCCCACGCTCATCCGATGACGGCGTGCCAGCCGCGCATCGGGTACGCGCCAGATACCGTGCTCGTCCGGCTCCACGCGGCGGTAATCCGGGTAAGCGGTCAGCGACAGACCGCCATGGCGCACAAACCCCAGCGCCCAGGCCCAGTCTGCATCCGTCAGCTCGCGATACGCCCAAGCGCCACGTACTTCCGCCAGCAGCGCATCCGGCGTAAAGCCACCGCCCAGGGCCATGCTCACCAAATGTTGTACGAGCACATCCAAGGGTTTGTGAGGCGATTCCCGTGCTTCGATACGCCGCTGGGCAATCGCATCCTGGGCGGCGGCGGCTTCCACCAGTTCCAGGCTGTGGGTCGGCACCAGCGTCACCCGCGACGGCCGTCCCGGTGCATGCCCTGAACGTCCGGCACGCTGCATCAGGCGCGCCACACCCTTGGCCGAGCCAATCTGCAGCACCCGCTCCACCGGCAGAAAATCCACCCCCAGGTCCAGGCTGGACGTACACACCACCGCCTTGAGATGGCCGTCTTTGAGCGCCCGCTCCACCCAGTCGCGGGCCTCGCGTGACAGCGAGCCATGGTGCAGGGCGATCACCCCGGCCCAATCGGGGCGGGCGTCCAGCAGCGCCTGGTACCAGATTTCCGATTGCGCCCGTGTATTGGTAAACACCAGGCAGCTGCGGCTGGCGTCGACCTCGGCCACCACTTGGGGCAGCATTTTCAAGCCGATATGCCCAGCCCAGGGAAAGCGCTCGGCGACGGGCGGCAGCAAGGTGTCGACTTCCAGCCGCTTGACCGTTTGCCCCTGCACATTGATCCCACCCCCTTGTGGGACCAAAACTTCCAGGGCGTGGGATTGGTTGCCCAAGGTCGCCGAAATGCCCCACACCATCAATTCCGGATGCCAACGCCGCAGCCGCGCCAGCGCCAGTTGCAACTGCACGCCGCGCTTGTTGCCGATCAATTCATGCCATTCATCCACGACCACCATGCGCAGGTGCGCAAGGCTCGCTTCGCTGTCGGCGCGGGCGAGCATCAAGGTCAGGCTTTCCGGGGTGGTGACCAGTGCGGTGGGTTGGCGACGGGTCTGACGGGCGCGCTCGCTGCTGCTGGTATCGCCGGTACGCAGGCCGATGCTCCAGGGGATCTGTAAAGCCTCAAGCGGTGCTTCGAGGGCGCGCGCAGTGTCGGCCGCAAGGGCTCGCATGGGCGTGATCCACAGCACCGTCAGCGGTTCGGCGGGTGGCTTGCGCTTACCCGTCACCGGCGGGCGAGTGAGGGCGAAGCGATTAAGCGCCGCAAACCACAGCGCGTAGGTTTTACCCGCGCCGGTACTGGCATGCAGCAATCCTGACCGGCCGTCCTTGACCGCCGCCCACACGTCTTTTTGAAAGGCGAACGGCTTCCAGCCTTTGGCGGCAAACCATTGTTTGGCGAAGTCGATGGGTTTTGCCATACGGCGGCTGACACTCTGGAAGGCCTATTCCACAGACCTTCCAGAGCGGGCAAAGGTTTACTTCAAGTTGCCACTCAGGAACTGCTGCAGGCGTTCGCTCTTCGGATTGCCCAGCACGTCTTCCGGCGCGCCTTGCTCTTCCACCAGGCCCTTGTGCAGGAACAGCACCTGGCTCGACACCTTGCGCGCAAAGCTCATCTCGTGGGTCACCATGATCATGGTGCGGCCTTCCTCGGCCAGTCCCTGGATCACCTTCAACACTTCGCCCACCAATTCCGGGTCGAGGGCCGACGTGGGTTCGTCGAACAGCATCACCTCCGGTTCCATCGCCAACGCCCGGGCGATGGCCACCCGTTGCTGCTGGCCGCCGGACAGGAACGCCGGGTATTGATCGGCCACGCGCGCCGGCAACCCCACCTTGTCCAAGTAGCGACGGGCGCGGTCTTCGGCGTCCTTCTTACTGCAACCCAATACCCGGCGCGGGGCCATGGTGATGTTTTCCAGCACGCTCATGTGGCTCCACAGGTTGAAGTGCTGGAACACCATTGCCAGCCGCGTGCGCAGGCGCTGCAATTCGGCGTCATCGGCCACGCGCATGCCGTGGCGGTCGCTGACCATGCGGATCGGCTGCCCGTCGAGGGTCATCGCGCCGTCGTTGGGGGTTTCCAGGAAGTTGATACAGCGCAAAAAAGTGCTTTTGCCCGAGCCGCTGGCGCCGATCAGGCTGATCACGTCGCCGGTCTTGGCCTTGAGCGAAACACCTTTGAGCACCTCATTGTCGCCATAGCTTTTATGCAGGCCTTCAACGGTCAATTTGTACATGGGGCGTGCATCCTCAAGGCGAAAGTAGGTAGCCGCTGCGGTAGGCCTCGGCGCCTGCGACATGGCCGATGATCATCCCGGCAGTGGCCATGCGGCGCAACGAACGGGCGTAAAGCAGGCCGGCCTGTCGGCAGTGCACGGGCGTTACGCGGTCGGAAATGGGGTCGATGATTTCGGCGATCAGTTGCCCGGCTTCCAGGTATTCACCGGGCAGGGCGCTGAACACCAGCAGGCCGCCCACCGGCGTTGCCACCGGTTCGACGCCGGCCAGCGGAGTGGCCGGGTAGGGCAGGTCGGGCAGCGGTGCTGCATCGCCCGCAATGGCGCCGAAGTGAATCAGGTAGTCGATGATCGCCTGGCAGTCGAGCGCCGCCAAGCCGTGGTTGACGTCGCCCTGGCCGCGCAGTTCGACGGTTACCGAAAAACTGCCCATGGGGATCGGGAAGCGCTTGCCGAAGCGTTGCTGCAACTGCCACCACACCAAGGTGAAACACTCATCGAAGGACTGCCCACCGGAATCGGTCGCGAGCAAATTCGCTTCCGAACCGATGTACCGCGCCAGCGGCTCCACCTGCGGCCACGCCTCGGGCGTGGTGTACAGGTGCGCCACGGCTTCGAAGTCGCAATGCAGGTCCAGCACCATATCGGCGTCGCAGGCCAGGCGTTGCAGCACCAGGCGTTGGGATTGCAACTGGGTGTCGGCACTTTGCGCGGCGAGCGCGGTGGACAGCGCCGCGCGGATCAGTTCGGTGTTGTGCCGGGGATCATCCCCGAGCAAGTCTTCGATCTGGTTGCCGACGGCTTCACTGAGGTCGACAAACAGGCGATTGAAGTTCTGCCCGCTCTCCAGCTCATAGCGACCCAACGGGATATCCATCAACACCTGTTCCAGGCCCACCGGATTGGCGATGGGCACCAGCACGATCTCGCTGCGCAGGCGGCCTGCCGCTGCCAGCTTCGCCAGCTGCACCTTGAGGTGCCACGCCACCAGCATGCCCGGTAGCTCGTCGGCATGCAGCGATGACTGGATGTAGATCTTGCCCTCGGCCTGCTCCGGGCCGAAGTGAAAACTGTGAATCTGCCGCGCCGTGCCTGGCACCGGCGCAATCAGCTCATGGACGTGATGCCGCATGAATGCTCCTTAATGGCTCGGCCCGAGGAAAGCCAGCCAGCGGCGTTCCGCCAGACGAAACAGACCGACCAGCGCAAAGGTCACGGTCAGGTAGATCAGCGCAGCGATACCGAATGATTGAAAGGTCATGAAGGTAGCCGAGTTGGCATCCCGTGCCACTTTCAGGATGTCCGGAATCGTCGCGGTAAAGGCTACCGTGGTCGAGTGCAGCATCAGAATCACTTCGTTGCTGTAGTACGGCAACGAGCGGCGCAACGCCGATGGCATGATCACGTAGGCGTACAACTTCCAGCCGCTCAAGCCGTAGGCCTTGGCCGCTTCGACTTCACCGTGGGCCATGCTGCGTATGGAACCGGCGAAAATCTCGGTGGTGTAGGCGCATGTGTTGAGGGCGAACGCCAGGATGGTGCAGTTCATCGCATCGCGAAAGAACGCATCCAACACCGGTTGCGCCCGCACGGCGGCGATGCTGTAGATGCCGGTGTAGCAGATCAGCAACTGGATATAGAGCGGCGTGCCCCGGAACAGGTAGGTGTAGAACTGCACCGGCCAACGTACCAGCGGGTTGCGCGATACCCGGGCGATGGACAGCGGGATCGACACCACGAAACCGATGACGAGTGCGGCCGTGAGCAACCACATCGTCATGGCCAGGCCGGTGATGTGCTGGCCGTCGCTATAAAGGAAGGGGCGCCAGTATTCCTGCAAGAGTTCAATCATCGCACTGCCTCCCGGGAGCCTGCGGAGTAGCGACGTTCAAGACGGCGCAGGACAAAGTTGGACGCGCTGGTGATCAGCAAATAGATGAGTGCAGCGAGCACCAGGAAATAGAACAGTTGGTAAGTGCTCTTGCCCGCGTCCTGGGCGGCCTTGACCAGGTCGGCCAGGCCGATGATCGACACCAGTGCCGTGGCCTTGAGCATCACCATCCAGTTATTGCCGATACCCGGCAAGGCAAAGCGCATCATCTGCGGGAAGGTCACGTAGCGAAACCGTTGCCCGCGCTTGAGGCCGTAGGCCGTGGCGGCTTCCAGTTGGCCGCGCGGCACGGCAAGGATGGCGCCACGGAAGGTCTCGGTGAAATACGCACCGTAGATAAAGCCCAGGGTGATCACCCCGGCGCTGAAGGGGTCAATCTCGATGTATTCCCATTCCATGAAATCAGTCAGGCCGGTGAGCCAGGTTTGCAGGCTGTAGAAAATCAGCAGCATCAGCACCAGGTCGGGCACGCCGCGGATCAACGTGGTGTAGAGCTGGGCGGGGATACGCAGCAAGCGCAGGCTGGACAGTTTGGCGCTGGCGCCGAGCAGGCCCAGCAACACGCTGACGGCCAGGGACAGCACCGACAACTTGATGGTCATCCAGGTGCCTTGCAGCAACAGCGGGCCGAAACCCTTCAAGCTGAGCGCGCTCAACCCGAGGGTTTGCAACAATTCTTCGAACATAAATCAGGACCTATGGCGATAAAAAAGCGCCCCTCCAATGGAAGGGCGCTCCAGGCATTATTTGCCGCTGTACAGGTTCAGATCGCCAAAGTGTTTCTTCTGGATAGTGGCGTAGGTGCCATCATCGTGTAACGCTTTGATACCTTTATCCAAAAGCGCCTTCAGTTCAGTGTTACCTTTTTTGATACCGATGGCGGTTTTCGACGGCAGCAGTGGGTCGTCGATGGCTGCGCTGACTTCATAACCAGCACCGGCCGGCGACTTCAGGAAGCCCAGTTCGGCTTGCAGCATGTCCTGCACGGAAGCGTCGAGGCGCCCGGAAGTCAGGTCGGCATACACCTGGTCCTGGTTGGCGTAAGCCTTGGTGGTCACACCGGCTTTATCCAGTACGGCCTTGGCGTAGGCTTCCTGGATGGTGCCTTGCTCGTAGCCCACGGATTTGCCCTTGAGGGACTCAGGCGTCGAGTAGCCAGCGCCTTTCTTGAACACCAGCGACGTCGGGCCGGAGAACAGCTCGTTGGAGAAGTCGATAGCCTTTTCGCGCACCGGGGTCACGGTCATGGACGAAATCACACCGTCGAACTTGTTGGCTTTCAGGCCTGGAATCATGCCGTCGAAATCACTTTCGACCCATTTGCACTTCACTTTCAGCTCAGCGCAGATTGCATTGCCCAGGTCGATATCGAAGCCTACCAGGCTGCCGTCGGCGGCCTTGGATTCGAACGGCGCGTAAGACGGATCGACACCAAAACGCAATTCCTTGTATTCCTTGGCCAGCGCGGAACCGGCGGCCATGCACAGAGCCAGTGCAGAAAGGGTCAGCAATGCTTTTTTCATTATGTAATCCCTGGAAACCAAGATAAGCGCTTGTGGCGCGTTTAGGACTGTTACTGAACGGTGTCAGACGGATCACAAGTAGCAATTTCTGCACCATAGTTCCGAATGTAGTTCCGAATGATCGTTTTAAAAGGTGGGACAAGGGCGTTCTGAGTGTAGGTGATGCCCGAAAATGGGCATTGAAAATTCAGTGCATCATTTAAGGTCATGTTGGTCGGTGTCAGGTCAGGAGGTCTTGCAGGGTGGCGAGGTTGTCAGCTTCTTCCACGGATTTATCCTGCCGCCAGCGCAACATCCGTGGAAACCGCACCGCAATCCCGCTCTTATGCCGCTTGGACAGGGCAATCCCTTCAAACCCCAATTCAAACACCATGCTCGGCGTCACGCTGCTCACCGGGCCGAACTTTTCCACCGTGGTCTTGCGCACAATCGCGTCGACCTTGCGCATCTCTTCGTCGGTCAGCCCTGAGTAGGCCTTGGCAAAGGGCACCAGCGTACGTTCGCTGCCGGACGGGCCGTCCCACACCGCGAAGGTGTAGTCGCTGTAGAGACTGGCGCGTCGGCCGTGGCCACGTTGGGCGTAGATCAACACCGCGTCGACGCTGAACGGGTCGACTTTCCACTTCCACCACACGCCCATGTCCTTGGTGCGGCCCACGCCGTACAGGCCATCACGCGCCTTGAGCATCATGCCTTCCACGCCGAGGCTGCGGGAGGCTTCGCGCTGTTCTGCCAGGTCCTGCCAACTGTTTGCCGTCAGCAAAGGGGACGCCAGCAATACAGGCTGGTTGCACCCGGCAATCACCTGCTCAAGCTGGGCGCGGCGCTCGGCCTGGGTGTGGTTGCGCCAGTCGTCACCCTGATGTTCCAGCAGGTCGTACGCCAGGACCGCGACCGGGGCATCCTCCAGTACCTTTTTGCTCAGGGTTTTGCGGCCGATGCGCTGTTGCAACTGAGCGAAGGGTTGCACCGCGTCTTTCCACACCACGATCTCGCCGTCGATCACCGTGCCGTCGGGCAAGCCGCTCACCAGGCTGTGGAGTTCGGGGAAGCGCTCGGTCACCAGCTCTTCCCCCCGTGACCAGATCCACAGACGGCCGTCACGCTTGACCAACTGCGCACGGATGCCATCCCACTTCCACTCGACCTGCCAATCGGCGGGAGAACCCAGCAAGGTGTCGAACTGCTCCACCGGTTGCGCCAAGCCGTGAGCGAGAAAAAACGGATAAGGCTGCCCGCCCCGTTGCGCATGTTCGTCGGACGATTCAGGGGCGATCAGCTTGAGGTAGCCCTCAGGCGTAGGGCGATTGGACAGATCGGTGTAGCCCACCAACCGCTGGGCCACGCGCTTGCTGTCGAGTTCGGCCATCGCGGCAAGGGCGCGGGTGACCAGCAACTTCGACACGCCCACACGAAAACTGCCGGTGATCAACTTGATGCACACCATCAGGCTCGGCTGATCCAGTTGCGCCCATAACGCAGGGAGCCGCGCTGCCAAGTCCAGCGGAGGCAGGCCACGCAGAGGCAAGAGTTTTTCCTCCAGCCACACCGCCAGACCGTCCTCTGAGGTGTAGGGGGATTCCGGCAGCAGCAGGGAAATGGTCTCCGCCAGGTCGCCCACCGACTGGTAGCTCTCTTCAAACAGCCACGGCTCGATGCCGGACGCTTCGGTGGCCATGTCCCTTAACAGACGCGTGGGTACCAATTGCCGCGGCCGTCCGCCGGACAGAAAGTACACGGCCCAGGCTGCATCTTCCGGCGCGGCATGGCGAAAGTACGCCTGCAGCGCCGCCAGCTTGGCGTTGCTCGAGGTGGTGGCGTCGAGGTTGGCGTACAGCTCGGCGAAGGCCTTCATGCGCTGGCCTCCTCTTCGTCATCGCCGTATTCAGTGGTGAAACCCATGGCATCCAGGCCTTTTTCCCGCAGATGGCGTACCAATACGCCGACAGAACCGTGGGTCACCATCACCCGTTCCGCGCCGGTTTGCTCGATGGCCCACAACAGGCCCGGCCAGTCGGCGTGGTCCGACAGCACAAAACCACGGTCGACCCCGCGTCGTCGGCGGGTGCCGCGCAAGCGCATCCAGCCGCTGGCGAAGGCGTCGCTGTAGTCGCCGAAGCGCTTGATCCAACTGCTGCCGCCCGCAGACGGGGGGGCGATGATCAGGGCCTGGCGTAACAGCGGATCGGTCTTCTTGAAGTCACCGGCGTAAAGCGTTTCAGGGATGTAGATGCCAGCCTCGCGGTACACCCGGTTCAACGGCTCGACCGCGCCGTGGCTGAGGATCGGGCCGATGCTGGCGTCGATACCATGCAGGATGCGCTGGGCCTTGCCGAAGGAATAACAGAACAACACGCTGGCTTTGCCGGCGGCGATGTTCGCCTGCCACCAGTCGTTGATCCCGGCGAAGATCTGCGCCTGGGGCTGCCAGCGGTAGATCGGCAGGCCGAAGGTGGATTCGGTGATAAACGTGTGGCAACGCACCGGTTCGAAGGGCGCGCAGGTACCGTCGGGCTCGACCTTGTAGTCGCCGGACGCGACCCAGACTTCACCCTGGTATTCCAGGCGCACCTGGGCCGAGCCGAGCACATGCCCGGCCGGGTGGAAACTTAGGGTGACGCCATGGTGTAGAAGTTTTTCGCCATAGGCCAGGGTCTGCAGGTTGATGTCCTGGCCCAGGCGTGAACGCAGGATGCCTTCGCCGGGAGCGGCCGCCAGATAGTGCTGGTTGCCGGTGCGAGCATGGTCGCCGTGGGCGTGGGTGATGACCGAGCGTTCCACCGGGCGCCAGGGGTCGATGTAGAAATCTCCGGCGGGGCAGTAGAGGCCTTCGGGGCGGGCGATGACGAGGTCCATGGGGTGACCGGGGGAGGTGGGCTTATCAGGTAGGAGGCGGGCGGAGGAGGAGAAGTTCGATTAACTATTTGGGGTGAGCGGGCTTGTGTGGTGAGCGGGCTTGCCCCGCGCTGGGCTGCGAAGCAGCCCTAAAACCAGGCGACCTGTTTCTGACTGGAAACACGTGGTAACTGGGTTGGGGCCGCTTCGCGCCCCAGCGCGGGGCAAGCCCGCTCACCACAACAAGCCACCCCACACGTTGACCCGGTTATTTACTGGGCGTCAGGGTCAGCCTGGCCTTCCCATACACCTTCTCGAAGTTCTGCGGTTGCATCGGGAAGCTCAGGTATTGCGCCTTGAGCGACGGGTCGATGCCAGTGGCATAGTTCGGGCTGGCCGGGTTGCCGGACTGGCCGATGCCGCCCTGGCCCATCATCGGTTCCGCCTGGCCGAAGTCGACAATCATGCGCAGCGCCGGCACTTGGGTGGTGGTGAAGTCCTGGCCCCAGCTGTAGGGCGCCGGGTTCAAGGTGTTGTGGTCACCACCGGACGCCAGTGGGCCGCGAATCACCTGGCCATTGATGTTTTTCCAGGTGGTGGTGTGCAGTTTGCCCCACTGCCAGGCCTTGTGGTCGGCACCCAACTGGCTGTCACCGACGCTGATCGCGGCGGCGAGGCTGCGGGCTAGAATGGCCGGTTTGTCTTCTTTCTGCGGGGTGCGCACGTCATCCCAGAACGGGCTGTCTTCACGGCCCAGCAAGTGGTCGGCCTGGGCGGCGTAGGACAGGCTGGCGTTGCTGACAAACGCCTTCCAGCTGGCGCTGTTTTCCGGGCCGAGTTCGTCGAGGAAGATCTGCTTGGTGCTTTCCTGCAGGAACAGTTCGTAGAGCGCGGCGTCGGCGGAAGTGGCCACCAGACGACCGTCAAAAGCCATCAGGCGGCTCAGCGCTTCACGGGCCTTGGCCTGTTCGGCCGCCGGCAGCGCATCAATCGCCTGTTTCAGCGGCTGGGCCATGCCGGGCGTCTGGAACATAGTCTTGAGCTTGGCGGCGAACGTGGTGGTCTGGTCGTACTGCATGGCGATCATGCTACGGCTGTCATGCTTGCCGGCATTGGCCAGTTGCGCCAGGCGCTCGCTGCGCTCCGGGGCGTCCCAGGAGTTGGATAACTGCATGCCGTAACCGCGCGGCGCGGTGCGCTGGTTGGCGGTGCCGATCCAGCCTTGCGGCGGGTCTTGGTCATAGGGGTGCAGCATCGCGTCGGCGTAACCGTCCCAGTCGAAGCGTGTGTCCCAGCCCGGCGACGGCAACAGGCCTTCGCCTTCGCGGCGGTTGGGGAAGCGGCCGGTGACTTGCCAGCCAATGTTGCTGGCGTCGGCGAACACCATGTTCAGCGCGATGGCGCGAATCTCGCGGGTCGCGTCCGAGGCTTTACCGGCGTTTTGTGCGCGGGACAGGTCGAAGAACGCGTCCAGGCTCTTGTCGTCCTTGAAGTCGGCGGTTTGCAGGGCCAGGCCCAGGCCGGTGGTCAGCGCCTGGCTGCTGTTGAGCAGGGCGCCGTGGCGGGTTTCGTACACCACTTCGCGAATCGAGCGTTGGCCTTTGACGAAGAAGGTTTCGTTGCGCACGCCCGCCGGTAGCCATTTACCGTTGTTCTCGTAGTACAACGCGCTGCCCTGGCGTCTGACTTTTTCCAGGAACAGGTCCTGGGTGTCGCCCTTGACGGTGCTCATGCTCCACGCGACTTTGCCGTTGAAGCCGGACAACAGCGTCGGCAGGCCGGCAATCGAGGCGCCCACGGCCTGGTACTTGGGTGCGCGGATCTGCACGTAGCTCCAGGGCGACGGCGCTTGCGGCTGGGCGGCGAGGTCGCCCGCCAGCAGGCTTTTACCGCTGCGGCTGCGTTGCGGGCCGATCGCCCAGTTGCTCGAGGTGGTGACCGCCAGTGAATTGAGACTGCTCAGTTGCTGGCCAACCGCGTCCAGCCCGGCGAGCCCGGTGACCTGGCCCAGGTTGACGCCCTTGAGTTTCTCGGCCTCGGCCAGCGGGATCGCTTCATCCGGCGCGCTTGGTGTGAGCCAGGCCAGCTTGTCGACGCCGACTTTCTGCGCCAGCACCAGCGATGAAATTTCTTCCTGCAGGTTGGCCGACTCGCTGAAATTCAGCAGGCAGAACAGCAGCGCCGAATCTTCCGGCTTCCAGTACTCGGGCTTGTAGCCGGTCTGGGCCAGGTCCGGTGGCAGCTTGTCGCGGTAGCGGAACAGGTAGGCGTTGACGCCACGCGCATACACTTCAAAGAAGCGCTTGAGGCGTGGGCTGGAGGCGTTATACAGCTCGCCGGCGCTTTTCTTAAGGTTGACCGCCCGCATGAAGCGGTCGACATCCAGTACGTCGGGTCCGGACATTTCCGCCAGGCGACCCTGGGCCAACAGGCGCAGGGTGACCATTTGGGTGATGCGGTCGCTGGCGTGCACGTAACCGAGGCTGAACAGCGCGTCATGGAAGGTGTTGCTTTCGATCAGCGGCATGCCTTGGGCATTGCGGCGTACCGATACGTTCTGCGCCAGGCCTTTGATCGGCTGTACGCCGGCAACAGGGGGCAGGGTGTCCTGGGTGCTCTGGAGCTGGCAACCGGCCAGGCTTAATGCACTGGCCACTGCCGCGGCAACGCCGAACCGGGGAAGAAAATGTGAGAGGGCTGGCGAGGCCATGGCAAAGCTCCTGCGGGGGTAGCGTCAGTAAAGGCGCTACGTTAGTGAGCGCGGCGGGACGACGCAAGCGGGAGTTTTGGCAATTGCGTGAGATCGTGAGACGGACACACAACAATGTGGGAGAGGGCACGCCTCCTCCCACATTTGAACGAGTGGAATGTAAAAATTGATCAGGCCTTTGGCGGGTTCACTTTCTGCACCAGTTCATATGCCCGAACCGTCGCCGGCCGTTCCTTGATGCTGTTGAACCAGCGCTGCACGTGTGGGAAATCTTCCAGGCGCTGGCTCTGCCACTTGTGGGAAACAATCCATGGGTAGATCGCCATGTCGGCAATGCTGTAGTCCTCACCCGCCACGAACGCACGACCGGCCAGACGCCGGTCCAGCACGCCGTAAAGACGCGCGGTTTCCTCCACATAGCGCTTGATCGCGTAAGGAATTTTCTCCGGCGCGAACTGGCTGAAGTGATGATTCTGGCCCGCCATCGGCCCCAGGCCGCCCATTTGCCAGAACAGCCATTGCAACGCTTCCTGGCGACCGCGCAGGTCTTTTGGGATGAACTGGCCGGTTTTTTCCGCGAGGTACAAAAGGATCGCGCCGGATTCAAACAGCGAAATCGGCGCGCCGCCGTCGGTCGGGTTCTGATCGACGATGGCGGGAATGCGGTTGTTGGGAGCGATCTTCAGGAAGTCAGGCTTGAACTGGTCGCCCTGGCCAATATTGATCGGGTGCACCTTATAGGGCAGGCCGGCTTCTTCCAGGAACAACGATACTTTGTGGCCGTTGGGGGTGGTCCAGTAATACAAGTCGATCATGAAGCTCTCCAAAAGTGGTGATGCTTGAGCGGATGCCTGTAGGTATAGGTAATGTTGGGTGTGCGAAAATTCAATGAAACATTTGCGCATACCCTTAGAAGCCAATCACACGGCGCCATCCACCAACGCCTGCAGCGACTGCTGCGAGCACCGCTCGATACGCACCTGCACGCCATACACCTCGGCAAACAGCGCCGGGTCCGGCAGCATCACCTGGGGGCGGCGCGCAAGGCCGCGCACTGCTGGCTGAACGTTCGGCTAGTGGGGGGGAAGTGGGGTTGTTTTTGCGGCGAGCGGGCTTGCTGTAGTGAGCGGGCTTGCCCCGCGCTGGGGCGCGAAGCGGCCCTAAAACCTGAGGTTGGGTTGTGTCTGAGAGACCGCGTTGAATGTGTTGGGGCTGCTGCGCAGCCCAGCGCGGGGCAAGCCCGCTCACCACAGGAAGCCCGCTCACCACAGCAAGCCCGCTCCTACAGGGTCAGGGCATTAAGCCCCGTGGCACTTCTTGAATTTCTTCTCGCTGCCGCAGGGGCAAGGATCGTTGCGACCAACGTCCTTCAAGGCATTGCGCACCGGCTCCTGGTGGGCGTGGCCGCAGTTCGGGCCGTGGACATGGCCGTGGTCGTGATCATGGTGATCGTGATCGTGGTTGCAGTCAGGACCATGGACATGGGGTTGCTGAGTCATCGATGTCGCTCCGGAATAAAATCGCCGGGGATTATCTCGCCATTGTGGTTCACCTGCACGTCATAACCGATGAATAATCCGGTTTTCAGCTCACCCTCCAGGCGATAGGGCACGGGCCGGTCGGGTTTTTTCAACATCTGCACCACATCACGGATCTGCGGCCAGAGGTTAGTGCGCACCGACACCCGGAAAAACTTATGACTGCGCGGCGGTACGGTCAACCATTCGTTGGACTCGCCCTCGGTGAGCACGAAGTCGCCCAGGGTGACCTTGTAGATCAGGCCGCGCACGGTCAGGTCGGCGTCGTCGCGGTTGTCCACGCGAAAGTACAGCTTGAACTTCTGCTCCAGCAGCTTGGCGCGCACCACCTCGACTTTCACCAAGGAGACGTGAGGAGGGGGCGAATCGTCTTCGAACCACGACGCGCAGCCGGTGAGGGTGAGGGTTAACGCCAGCATCAAGCTGTACATTCGAAGCATGGCGTGAGTCCTGTCGTGGTTAGAGGTAGCTGGAGCAGCACTTCTTGAATTTCTGCCCACTGCCGCACAGGCAGGCATCATTGCGCCCGACCTTCACTTCCACCGTCGGGTCGATGAAGTACCAGCGCCCGTCATTCTGTACGAAAGAGGACTGCTCGCGGTGGCTATGTTCACCGGTGCTGTCATGCCAGCGCGCGGTGAAGGTCACGAACGCGTGTTCCGGCTGGCCGCCGAACACCTCGGAGCTTTCCACCTCAAGGCCGAGCCAGGTGCTCTGGGCACTCCAGGCACCGATGGCATGGCGGTCCAGGCCCGCCTGTTGCGCGGGCAAAGTAGTAGCCACTAGATAGTCGACCAGGCCCAGCACATAGGCGCTGTAGCGCGAGCGCATCAACGCGGTGGCGCAGGGCGCCGGGTGCCCGGCGTGATAATGGCCGCAGCAGGCATCCAGCAGGTTGCCACTGCCGCAGGGGCAAATGGATGTACTCATCGGGTTACCACCAATACTTTCCAAAGTTTTCCGGGTTGGCCCAAAAGCGGGCGTTGAGCCAGTCCGGCACCTGTTTATAGTCAAGCAGATCGTAGGTAAACAGCGTCAGAACCTGCTCGTCACGCTGGAAACGCTCGCCGGCCTGCAGGGCCAGGGAGAAGAAGTCGGTGTCCTTCCAGTCGCAGGCGCCCAGGTCCACCAGCACCGCAATGCGGCTGGCGTTGAGGTTACGGATGCCGCCCAGCAGGGTCAGGCCTTGCGGTTTTGACAGGTGCTCAAGGCAATCGACCACCAGTGCCAGGTCAAAACGCTGCGCCGCCAGCTCCGCCGGCAGTGGCCCGGGTGGGGCGAGGGCTACCTGGGTGTCGGGGTGCGCCGCCTGAAAAGCCTCCAGCGCCGGGAACTGGCTGGCGCCCAACAGCAGCAGGCGTTTGGGCTGGTGCAAGTCGAGCAAGGCGGCCAGGGCTTGCTGGGGTGTACGGGCAGAAATACCGGCGGTCATCAGAGATCCTCACATCAGGACCGTAGAGACTAGCGCGGCTGAGCGTGTGGGCCTAGAGCGGGTGGCAGTGAAAAGTCCGACAAAAGCGACGAGCCTCAATGAATACGGGGCCGCGGCGTAGTGGCGCAGATGAAAAGAGCCGTCTTTACTCCACCCATCGGCCCCCGCCGATCCCCTCAGGAGAAATCAGATGAGCATCATGCGGACAGCTCTACCCTTGGTTCTGCTAACCGGAGTATTGACAGGTTGCGCAGGCTTGCAAAAAACCGATTGGCCCACCTGCGCCGCGGTTGGCGGCGTGACCGGCGCGGCGATCGGTGCCACTGAAAGCTCGGCCTACGCAGGCTACGGCGCGTTGCTGGTCGGCGGCATGGCCGGTGCCTATTGCTGGGTGCACGGCGATGGCGACGAGGACGGCGACGGCGTGCCGGACAGCCGCGATAAGTGCCCGGGCACGCCGAAAGGTGTGCAGGTAGATGCCGACGGTTGCCCACCCGCACCGCCACCGGTGGTGGTTGAGGAAGTCGTGGTGGTCAAGGAGGAAACCATCGTGATTCGTGATGTGCACTTCCAGTTTGATTCGGCCCAGTTGACGGCAGCGGATAAAACCAAGCTCGATACCGTCGCCACGCGCTTGAAACAGGAAGCCCCTGGCGCCCAACTGCGGGTCAGTGGCCACACCGACAGCGTCGGCAAAGATGCCTACAACCAAAGGCTCTCGGAAAAACGCGCCCATTCGGTCACCGATTACCTGATCGGCGCCGGTGTGCCGCGCAGCAACTTTGTCTCGGTGACCGGCGCGGGCGAGAGCCATCCGGTAGCCGACAACAAAACCGCTGAAGGCCGCGCCTTGAACCGCCGCACGGAAATCCAGATCAACCGCTGACGGCCCTTGCCCCTGTGGGATCCACAGGGGCATTGCTGCCAATCCTCCCCCTTTATTAACTTTTTTGATCCTTCACTGGCAAAGCGCCCGTGGAAGTCGTTACTGTGCGTCCAAAGAAAAAATCAGAAATAAGTCAGGAGCCCCATGATGCGTAAGGTTTTTCTGTTGGCCCTGTTGGTCAGCCCCGTTGCCCTGGCCCAGAGCGTCAGTGTTGAAACCAACTCGCTGATGCGCCTGCCCAGCAGCACCAGTGTGTTGCAGCTGGAGCGCCTGGACGTGGCGGACTACGGCACCTTGCTGATTCCGGCCACCATCAGCCAGGTCACGGTGGATGAGCTGCATTTGGGCCGCGACGCCCGCATCGCCATTGTGCCCGGCAACACCGCACTGCAATTGCAGGTGCGCCATGCGCAGTTGGACCACGGCAGCCAGATCACCTCACGCGGCGCTCCCGGTACCCATGAAAAACCTGCCAAGGCCGGGCGTGACCTGACCTTGCGCATCAATTCCCTGGCCGCTGAAGAACTCTCGGTAGACGCCCGTGGCGGTGCCGGTGCCCAAGGTTATGCCGGTCTGGATGGCGCCAATGGCGAAGATCCGGGTTGCACGTGGGGCTCGGCCGGTCGTGGTGCCAATGGTGATAACGGCGGCGATGGTTTGCCCGGCGCGGCCGGTGCGCAGGTGCGGGTTGAGTTGCCGCAGGACTTCCCCGCGCAGCAGATCAAGGTGTGGGTGGACGGTGGCCCCGGTGGCCTGGCGGGCACGGCGGGTAAACCGGGTCGCGGCGGCGAGTCCAAGGGCTGCCTGGTGTACCGCGCCGACGGTGGCGAGAAAGGCCGCCCAGGGTTGGAAGGGCAGCCGGGGCCTGCTGGGCCAACGGGCACTGTGACTATCCAGCGGCTCTAAATCGGCTGGCCTGGCGCTATCGGGAGCAAGCCCCCTCCCACATTGGAATGCATTCCAAATGTGGGAGGGGGCTTGCCCCATAGCGGACTAACTGGTTGCCTCAGAACATCGGCCGGGCCGAAGCAATTGCCACCACCAACAACCCCACGATCAGATTGATTCCCACCAGCTTGCGAATCTGACCCAACGCAGCTGCACCCGCCGGCCAATCTTCGGCCGCCACCGCCTTGCGCAGTTCCGGGAATTTCAAGGCCTGAATGCGGATAAACAGCGCCGTCATCACCAGGTACAAACCCATCATCACCTGCACATAACGCGGCGCCGTCTCAAAACCGCTGAAACGCAGTTGCAGCAGGCCCACACCGCTGATCGGCAAAACCAGCACCGCCACCCACACCCACACGAAAAAACGTTGAAACACATTCGCCCACAGTTTGAGCCGGGCAGGGCCTTCAAGTGCCGCCACTGCGGCGGGGCGCAGGATCATCCAGGCGAAAAACATACCGCCGACCCACACCAGGGCGGCCAATACATGCAGGGTGTAAGCGAGGCTAAACGCGGTCATTGTGGTACTCCGTTCTGCGCGGGATTAATTAGCGGGGTATGATAGCGGCCGATCCGAACCACTGAAAATTTATCCAGCGTTTTTTGCGCCCGACTATCCATGATCAGCACTGAACTCAAAACCACGATCCAGGGCGCCTATTCGCGTTTTCTCGAAGCCAAGAGCTTGAAACCGCGTTATGGCCAACGCCTGATGATCGCCGAAGTGGCCAAGGTCCTCGGGGATATCGACACCGACGACGAAGGTCGCCGCGAGGGTGAGCCCGCGGTCGTGGCCGTCGAGGCCGGCACCGGTACCGGCAAGACCGTGGCCTACAGCCTGGCCGCGATCCCGACCGCCAAGGCCGCCGGCAAGCGGCTGGTGATCGCCACCGCCACCGTCGCCCTGCAAGAGCAGATTGTCTACAAAGACTTGCCCGACCTGATGCGCAACAGCGGCCTCAACTTCACCTTCGCCCTGGCCAAGGGCCGTGGGCGCTACATGTGTCTGTCCAAGCTTGACGTGCTGTTGCAGGAAGGCCACGCGCAAACCGCTACGGCGTCGCTGTTTGAAGAAGAAGGCTTCAAGATCGAGGTGGATGAAGTCAGCCAGAAGCTGTTCACCAGCATGATCGAGAAACTGGCCGGTAATAAATGGGACGGTGACCGCGACAGCTGGCCCACCGCCCTGGAAGACGCCGATTGGGCGCGCTTGACCACCGACCACAGCCAATGCACCAACCGCCATTGCCCCAACTTCGGTCAATGCGCTTTTTATAAAGCCCGCGAAGGCATGGGCAAGGTCGATGTGATCGTCACCAACCACGACATGGTCCTGGCCGACCTGGCCCTGGGCGGCGGCGCTGTACTGCCCGACCCGCGCGATACCCTCTACGTCTTCGACGAAGGGCATCACCTTCCCGACAAGGCCATCGGCCACTTCGCCCACTACACACGCCTGCGCTCCACCGCCGACTGGCTGGAAACCACCGCCAAGAACCTCACCAAGTTGCTGGCCCAGCACCCGCTGCCCGGCGATCTGGGCAAGCTGATCGAACAGGTCCCGGAACTGGCGCGGGAGATCAAGACCCAGCAGCAGTTCATGTTCAGCGCCTGCGAGCAGGTAGCCGACTTCAAGCCCGGCGAAGACGTCGAGGGCCGTGAGCGGCCGCGTCACCGTTTCGTCGGCGGGTTGATCCCCGAGCACATGCGCGAAATGGGCATTGAGCTGAAGAAGGGCTTTTCACGCCTGACCGACTTGTTCACCCGCCTCACTGACCTGCTCAAAGAGGGCATGGACGGCGAGGTCAACATTGGTATCGCCAGCAACCAGGCCGAAGAATGGTATCCGCTGTTCGGCAGCCTGTTGTCGCGTTCCCAAGGTAACTGGGAGTTGTGGACCGCCTTCACCGTCGAAGACCCGGAAGACAACCCACCCATGGCGCGCTGGCTGACCCTGTCGGAAAGCGGCGCGTTGTTCGACATCGAGGTCAACGCCAGCCCGATCCTCGCGGCCGAAATGCTGCGGCGCAACCTGTGGAACGTAGCCTACGGCTGCCTGGTGACCTCGGCCACGCTGACCGCACTGGGTACCTTCGACCGTTTCCGCATGCGCGCCGGCCTGCCGAAAAAGGCCGTCACCGCGGTGGTGCCGAGCCCGTTTCATCACGCTGATGCGGGTGTGCTGCGGGTGCCGGACCTCAAGGCCGACCCACGGGATGCGCCAGCGCACACGGCGGCAATCATTCGTGACCTGCCGGGATTGGTGGAGGGTTCGCGCGGCACCCTGGTGCTCTTCTCTTCACGCAAACAGATGCAGGACGTGTTCGACGGCCTTGACCGTGACTGGCGCAAGCAGGTGTTTATCCAGGGCAACCTGTCCAAGCAGGAGACCCTGAACAAACACAAGGCGCGGGTGGACGGTGGGGACTCCAGCGTGTTGTTCGGCCTTGCGAGTTTCGCCGAAGGTGTCGACTTGCCCGGCGCCTACTGCGAACACGTGGTGATCGCCAAGATCCCGTTCTCGGTACCGGATGACCCGGTCGAGGCGGCCTTGGCCGAGTGGATCGAGGCTCGGGGCGGTAATCCGTTCATGGAAATCTCGGTGCCGGATGCTTCCTTGAAGCTGGTCCAGGCCTGCGGTCGCTTGCTGCGTACCGAAGAAGACCGGGGCACCATCACCTTGCTCGACCGCCGCCTGGTCACCCAACGCTATGGCAAGGCTATCCTCAATGCCTTGCCGCCGTTCAGGCGCGAAATTTCTTAAGCCACCGTGGGCGGATTCGCCCACTTCGTGGTCTATCTCAATTATGTCATCAGGCCATTCACCGGCCGTCTGGGAGAACCTTGTTCGTATGATTCGCACGCTGCCCGCCCTTTTTGCCTTGCTGTTCGCCGCGCCCTTGATGGCCGCGCCTGCTGGGCAACAGACCTTGTTCAACTTCGTCCGGCCTGCCGATGTGGTCAAGGTGGCGACCCAGGACGCCAGCCTGCCGCAGTACAACGCCGAACAAACGCCCGAAGGCGAAGTGCTGCGCCGCATCACCTTCAACGCGGCCGCCGAACCGAGCCTGGTCCTCAGCCCGCAAACCGGTACCTGGGACTGGTCCCAGTCGGGGGCCATGAGCCTGCGCATCCAGAGTGCGATGGACTGGGCGCTGACGCTCTACGTCAAGGTGCAGAGCAGTGATGGCCGTACCTTGGTCAGTCGCGTCGACCTGCCCGCCGGCCCGGCGCAGACGCTGTTGGTACCGCTGCAGGCCAACTCGCCGCTGAGCCAGGGCATGAAGGCCGGTCCGCCGATGCCGATCACCGTGGACGGCCAGCGCGTATTGCTCGCCAGCAGCGCGGGTGAGATCGACCGCAGCCAGGTGGTTTCAGTGACGTTGTCGATGATCAAGCCCAACGCCGCCCAAAGCATCCTGCTGGAGCGTTTCGGCGTGCAGGACAGCGAGCCGGTGCTGAAGGCCGCCTACAGCGAACTGGTGGATGCCTACGGTCAATCCACCCGTGCGCGCTGGCCGGAAAAAGTCAGCAGCGACGAGCAACTCAAGGCCGCCGCCGCCAAGGAGCAACAGCAACTGCAGGGCTGGCTGGCCACGCGGGATAAATCCGCCCTGGACCAATATGGCGGCTGGAGCAAAGGCCCGGCGTTCGACGCCAGCGGGTTTTTCCGCACCGAGAAGCGCGATGGGCGCTGGTACTTGGTGACGCCGGAGGGGCATCCGTTCTACTCCCTGGGCGTCAATACCGTGGCCCCGGACAACAGCCAGACCTACGTCGCCGGCCGTGAATGGATGTTCGGCGCGCTGCCTAAAGGCGGCGAACCCTTCGACAAGTATTACGGCAGCAGCGACAACCGCACTGGCAACGGCGCGGGCGAAGGGCGCAGCTTTGGTGCCGGGCGTTGGTATGACTTTTACGGCGCCAACCTGCAGCGCACTTATGGCGGTGAAGGGTTTGACCAGAAACGCTGGATGACGCACACCCTCGACCGCCTGCAAGCCTGGGGTTTTAACACCGTCGGCAACTGGAGCGACGAGAGCCTGGCCAGCGCTGACCGTGTGCCGTACACCTTGCCGCTGTCGATTGTCGGCGACTACGCCAGCATCAGTACCGGCACCGACTGGTGGGGCGGCATGCCCGACCCGTTCGACCCGCGCTTTGCCATGGCCACCGAACGCGCCGTGGCCATTGCGGCCCGCGATCATCGTGATGACCCGTGGTTGATTGGCTTCTTTGCCGACAACGAACTGGCCTGGGCCGGCCCTGGTGATGATCCCAAGTCCCGTTACGCCTTGGCCTACGGCACCCTGCGCATGACCACCGATGTGCCGGCCAAGCGTGCCTTCCTCAAGCAGCTGCGCGACAAGTACCGCAACGAAGAAGGCCTGTCGAAAGCCTGGGGCATCGAGTTGAAGGGCTGGGAGCTGATGGAAGACCCCGGCTTCGAGCCGCCGGTACCCAACCCCGAGCACCCGGAAATCGAAGCTGACTTCAAGTACTTCCAGAAGACGTTCGCGGATGCTTACTTCAAGACCCTCTCCGACTCGCTGAAATGGCACGCCCCCAACCACCTGCTGTTGGGCGGCCGGTATGCGGTCAGCACGCCGGAAGCCGTGGCCTCCTGCGCGCAGTACTGCGATGTGTTGAGCTTCAACATGTACACCCTCAAACCCCAGGACGGTTATGACTTCGCCGCTTTGCGGGCGTTGGACAAACCCGTGCTGATCACCGAATTCAACTTCGGCTCGGCCGACCGTGGGCCGTTCTGGGGCGGCGTGACGCAGTTGGCCAAGGAAGAAGACCGCGGCGCGGCCTATGGCAATTTCCTCAAGCAGGCCATGGCCGAACCCTCGATTGTCGGTGTGCACTGGTTCCAGTACCTGGACCAGCCGGTGACCGGGCGTTTGCTCGACGGCGAAAATGGCCACTTCGGCCTGGTGGGCATCACCGATGTACCGTTCCAGGGGTTTGTCGACAGTGTGCGCAAAAGCAATCTGGCGGCGGTTGATCAACTGGGCAAGGAAGCGGAAAAGGCCAAGGCGGCCGGCGCCGTGCGTGAACACGAAGGCGGCAGGGACGGGCACGACGGCAAAGGCGCGGGGCAGGGCGCCGGACATGCAGGCGGACACGCTGGGAATGGCCATTGATTGAGGGGTGACGGGTTCACAAAACCCGCCAGGGCTGGAACAATGTCGGCCACTTTTTGCTGTGTTTTCCGAGGGTGTTCAGGTGCAGATCCAGGGTCATTACGAACTCCAGTTCGAAGCGGTACGTGAAGCTTTCGCCGCGTTGTTCGAAGACCCGCAGGAGCGTGGTGCCGCGCTTTGCATCCAGATCGGCGGTGAAACCGTTGTCGACCTGTGGGCCGGCACCGCCGACAAGGACGGTGCCGAGGCCTGGCACAGCGATACCATCGTCAACCTGTTCTCCTGCACCAAGACCTTCACCGCCGTCACGGCCCTGCAATTGGTGGCCGAAGGCAAATTGCAACTTGATGCACCGGTCGCCCACTACTGGCCGGAATTTGCTGCGGCCGGGAAAGAGGCGATCACGCTGCGCCAGTTGCTCTGCCACCAGGCCGGGTTGCCGGCGATCCGCGAGATGCTGCCCACCGAAGCGCTCTACGACTGGCAACTGATGGTCGATACCCTGGCGGCCGAAGCCCCGTGGTGGACGCCAGGTCAAGGCCATGGCTACGAGGCGATCACCTACGGCTGGCTGGTTGGTGAGTTGTTGCGTCGTGCCGATGGGCGCGGGCCGGGAGAGTCCATCGTCGCGCGGGTTGCGCGGCCATTGGGGCTGGACTTCCATGTGGGCCTGGCGGATGAAGAGTTTTATCGCGTCGCCCATATAGCGCGCAGTAAAGGCAACATGGGCGATGAAGCCGCGCAACGTTTACTGCAAGTAATGATGCGTGAACCTGCGTCCATGACGACGCGTGCTTTTGCCAATCCCCCGTCTATTCTGACCAGCACTAATAAACCTGAATGGCGTCGCATGCAGCAGCCAGCGGCAAATGGTCACGGTAATGCGCGCAGCCTGGCGGGTTTTTATAGCGGATTGTTGGACGGTAGTTTGCTCGAAGCCGACATGCTTGAACAATTGACCCGCGAACACAGTATCGGGCCGGATAAAACATTATTGACCCAGACCCGTTTTGGCCTGGGCTGCATGTTGGACCAACCGCAACTGCCCAACGCCACCTTCGGCCTTGGCCCGCGTGCTTTCGGGCATCCCGGTGCCGGTGGTTCGGTCGGCTTTGCCGACCCTGAGCATGATGTAGCATTTGGTTTCGTGACTAATACATTGGGGCCTTACGTACTTATGGACCCACGGGCACAGAAGTTGGTCGGAATATTGGCCGGTTGTCTGTAAACCCCTTGCTGTTTCACGTTTTTTTGTTACAAAGGCAAGTATAAGAAGGCGCTGAACGAAATGATGTAACTTTAATGTTCTGTAAGCGTCTGTTTAATGGGTCACACAGACCCCCGTTTCTTTTCTCATTTTGTGGATATCTCATGTTATCGAACAAGTCCTTGGCACTGGCGCTATGCCTCACTATTACCGGCTGCGCACAAACTCCACAAAATGATGCCGAGGGCGGGCATTGGTGGTCATTTGGGTCTGATAAGGCCGCGACCAAAGATACAGTGACCCAAACCGACGCCAAGCCGGATGCCAAACCGGACGCCAAGCCAGCTGCTGGCGCCAAGCCTGCCGCACCGGTAGCAGCTGCCGCTGCTGCGCCGGCTCCGGCGCCTGCTGCCAAGGCCGATACCGGCTCCAGCTGGTGGCCGTTCTCTTCCAAGACCGCCGACGAAAAGGCCGCCGATGCCAAGGCCGACCTGAAAGCCGACCTCAAGGCCGCGGAACCTGCCCCTGCGGTCGCTAAGAACGACACTGAAACCCACTGGTGGTGGCCGTTCGAAAGCAAGCCCAAGCCACTGGCCAAGGTCGATGTGACCAACGTGCCGATGCCCGATCCGAAAATCACCCAAGCCTGGCTGGACGACTATGAGCCGCGTCTGCGCGCCGCCATCAAGGACAGCAACCTGCAACTTGAGCGTCGCGACAACGTGCTGGTGGTGATTGCCCCGGTAGACGGTTCCTACAACCCGAAACGTCCAGCGATGTTGCTGCCGGTCACCCTCGGTCCCTTCACTCGCGTCGCCAAGGCCGTTGAAGCCGATCCGAAGACCGCCGTACTGGTATTGGGGCACGTCGATGCCACCGGCACCGCCCCGGCCAGCCAGGCGTTGACCAAGGAACGTGCGCAATCCATCGCCTCGATCTTCAGCCTCAGCGGCTTGAAGCAGGATCGTCTGATGCTGCGTGGCATGGGCGACCTGATGCCACGTGCCGCCAACGACAGCAACCAGGGCCGTGCCCTGAACCGTCGTATGGAAATCATGTTCACCCAGCGCACCACCATGCTGGCGCTGCTGAGCAAGTATCAATCGGGCAAGACCCCGCCTGCCGCCGAAATGGTTGCGGTGCAGGACGTTCCAGCCCCGGCTCCGGCCGCCAAGGCCCCGGCCAAAAAGGCGCCTGCCAAGAAAGCCGCCGCCAAGCCAGCCGCTAAAAAAGCCCCGGCCAAGCCCGCTGCGAAAAAACCGGCTCCAGCCAAAGCCAAGGCCGCTGCACCGGCCACTGACCAGGCAAAAAACTGAGCCGCTGAACCACAAGGATAAAGCCGCATGACCCAGGCACTGGCCGATATGCGCCGTGACTACACACGGGATGGTTTGAGCGAGGCCCAGGCCCCGGACGAGCCGTTTGCCTTATTCCACCAGTGGTTTGCTGACGCGGTTAAGACCGAGCAGCCACCGGTGGAGGCCAATGCCATGACCTTGGCCACGGTCGACCAGGACGGTCGCCCGCACTGTCGCATCCTGTTGCTCAAGGGCCTGGACGCGCAGGGCTTTACCTTCTTCACCAACTATCAGAGTGCCAAGGGCCAACAGCTTGCGGCACGGCCGTTTGCGGCCATGACGTTTTTCTGGCCGACCCTGGAGCGCCAAGTGCGCATCGAGGGTCGGGTGGTCAAGGTGACCCCTGAGGAGTCGGACGCTTATTATCAGGTCCGTCCGCTGGGCAGCCGCCTGGGGGCATGGGCTTCTCCGCAGAGCCAGGTCATTCGTGACCGGGAAGAACTGCAGGACCTGCTCAAGGCCACCGAGCAACGTTTCAGCGATACCCAGCCCGATTGCCCGGAGCATTGGGGTGGCTATCGTTTGTTGCCCGAGCGCATCGAGTTCTGGCAAGGCCGCGCCAGCCGCCTGCATGATCGCCTGAACTACCGCCTGCAAGACTCCCAGTGGACGCGCGAGCGTCTGGCACCCTGAGCTGCACCTTTCGTCACTTCGCTTGAATGTTGCCCATCACCCTGAAGTCTCTTGGACAGAGACTTCAGGCGTGTATTGCTGTGCGGCATTCTTCAACCAGTGCGGCAAGTCTGCCCGTTTGATTTTCAACGTGCGGGCCCTCTCCAGCTGCTTGAGCATGAAGGCACGCTTGTGTAGATCATTGCCTGCCATGGACAGTGCGAGATCACGGTCCATCCAGCGCTTGATGCGCAGGTACAGCCAGCCGTGGAAATACAGGCCGGCAAGGGTTGTGACTACAATGATGAAGTAATCCATGAAGGTCCTGGCTACGAGAGAAGTGCTACCGTTCGTCGAGTTTTCTGGTGCGGGCAGTCTGTACTAAGGCTGAATGAAAGCAATTTTCTGTGGGGCTTGCCGTGACAGGCGTCAAGCCGCAGCGTCTAATGAACACCTGTCCTTTGGAGTTGATGCTATGCGTAAGTCCGTTTTACTGGTTGCCTGCTTTACCACCCTGTCGTTGCTGCTGGGTGGCTGCGCCTCGAGTCTGACCGGCGACTCGTACTCCCGTGACGAAGCGCGTCGTGTGCAGACCGTGCGCATGGGCACCATCGAATCCCTGCGTCCGGTGAAAATCGAAGGCACCAAGACCCCAATCGGCGGCGCTGCAGGCGCAGTCATCGGCGGCGTTGGCGGCAGCGCCATCGGCGGTGGCCGTGGCAGCATCGTGACCGCCGTGATCGGCGCCGTCGCCGGCGGCCTGCTGGGTTCGGCCACCGAAGAAGGCCTGACCCGCACCCAAGGTGTGGAAATCACCGTTCGCGAAGACGATGGCAGCATGCGCGCCTACGTGCAGGCCGTGCAGGAGAATGAAATCTTCCGCATCGGCGACCGCGTACGCATCATGACCGTTGATGGTACCAGCCGCGTTACGCGTTAAGCGCTGGTTGTAGAAACACAAAACCCCAGCCGGGTGACCGGTTGGGGTTTTTGGTTTTATGGGGTGTGGCCGGGTTGAACTGCAAAAAATGCAGGCAATAAAAAACCGCCTTGGTAAGGCGGTTTTTTATTGCGAACCCCATTATTGACGGGGCCGCGACTTCAAAGATGCATTGACCTGCATCCAAAGGCTCACGTGTTTCGGTAAGTGCGCTGGAGGTAAGGCCCAGCGTTAGGAGGGCCGAGTATGTCCAAGTTTGCACGACCTGTGGCGAGGCAGCTTGCTCCCGCTGGGGCGCGAAGCGGCCCCTGTTGGGTAAGCGATATAGCACCACAATCGCGGTAAACGCTCTGGGGCCGCTGCGCAGCCCAGCGGGAGCAAGCTCCCTCGCCACAGTGAGTATGCTTCGTCGGGCGTATCAGGCCTTCTTGCGACTCGCCATTGCCGTCACCGCATAACCCATACACGCCGCCAGTATCGAACCGGTCAAAATTCCCATCCGGTCCTCACCCGCGAACTCGCTGGCACCCGGCACAAATGCCAGCGAACCCACAAACAGGCTCATGGTAAAGCCGATACCGCACAGGATCGCCACACCAAACACCTGGCCCCAGTTTGCGCCGTTGGGCAGGGCGGCGATGCCGGTCTTGATGGCCAGCCAAGTGAGCCCGAACACACCAACGGTCTTGCCGATCAACAGGCCCGCGGCGATGCCCATAGGCACATGGTGAGTGAAGCTTTCCAGGCTGACGCCGGTCAGGGACACCCCGGCGTTGGCGAAGGCAAACAGCGGCAGGATGGCGTAGGCCACCCATGGGTGCAGGGCGTGCTCCAGCGTGAGCAATGGCGACGGCTCGGCGTTCTTGGTGCGCATCGGGATGCAGAACGCCAATGTGACACCCGCCAGTGTGGCGTGAACACCGCTCTTGAGTACGCACACCCACAGGATCAGCCCAATAATCAGGTACGGTCCGAGCTTGATCACACCCAGGCGGTTCATCGCGATCAAGGCAATCAAGCAAGCACCTGCACCTGCCAGTGCGGCACCGGACAGGTCGGCGGAATAGAAAATAGCGATCACGATGATCGCGCCCAGGTCGTCAATGATCGCCAGGGTCATCAGGAACAGTTTCAGCGACACCGGCACGCGCTTGCCCAGCAGGGCGAGGACGCCGAGGGCGAATGCAATGTCGGTGGCCATGGGGATCGCCCAGCCGGAAAGCGCAGCCGGGTAGTCCTTGTTGATCGCCCAATAGATCAGGGCCGGCACGACCATGCCGCCGATGGCCGCTGCGCCTGGCAACACCACTTGCGAGGGTTTCGACAGGTGGCCGTCGAGCAACTCGCGCTTGACCTCCAGGCCGATCAACAGGAAAAACAAGGCCATCAGGCCATCGTTGATCCATAGCAGGGCTGGCTTGGCGATTTTCAACGCGCCAATCTGTGCCACCACCGGTACATCGAGATACGCGTTGTACAGATGTGACAAAGGCGAGTTGTTAATAATCAGCGCCAGCGCCGCAGCCGCGATCAATAACAGGCCACTGGCGGCTTCCAGCTGGAAGAAACGGGTGAAAGTGCTACGCAGAGCCAAGGGATGCTCTCCAATCCAGATTCAATAGGTGGGTACCCTAACCCGTACCGTTAGTTGTTAAAACAAAAGTTATATTCTTATTTGTTATAAGCGGCGCGCTGGGATGAGGTTGTGCTTAAGCCTAGCAATTGTGTGTCCAAACGTGCCGTTACTGTACCTGTGTGGCGTGTAGGAAACCCCCTAGAATCGAAGCCGAAATCCTTAGAGAAAACCTCCATGAGCGACCACCGTCCCTGGGCCCGCGAAGCCATTCGCATCATTGAAGCCGACTTCCAGCGCAGCGCCGACACGCACCTGATCCCCTTGCCGTTGCCGGGATTGCCGGGTATCGAGTTGTATTTCAAGGACGAGTCCAGCCACCCCACCGGCAGCCTCAAGCATCGACTCGCGCGCTCGCTGTTCCTGTATGCGCTGTGCAATGGCTGGCTCAAGCCGGGGGCGCCGGTGATTGAGGCGTCCAGCGGGTCGACGGCGATTTCCGAAGCCTACTTTGCGCGCCTGCTGGGTTTGCCGTTTATTGCGGTGATGCCGGCCACCACCTCCCAGGAAAAAATCGCGCAGATTGCCTTCTATGGCGGCAAGAGCCACCTGGTGCAGGATCCGACGCAGATCTACGCTGAGTCCGAACGCCTGGCCCAGGAAAGCGGCGGGCATTTCATGGACCAGTTCACCTACGCCGAGCGCGCCACCGACTGGCGAGCGAACAACAATATCGCCGAGTCGATCTTCCAGCAGATGCGCTTCGAGCAGCATCCGGAACCGAGCTGGTTGATCTCCAGCCCCGGCACCGGCGGCACCACCGCGACCCTCGGTCGCTACGTGCGCTACCGCCAGCATTGCACCCGCGTGCTGTGCGCCGATGCCGAGCGATCGGTGTTTTTTGATTTTTATCAGAGTGGCGATGCGAGCTTGCGCCTGGACTGCGGTTCGCGCATCGAAGGCATTGGCCGGCCACGGGTCGAGGCGTCGTTTTTGCCCAAGGTGATTGATGCGATGGTCAAGGTGCCGGATGCGTTGTCGCTGGCGGCCATGCATTACCTGGCCGAGCGGCTGGGGCGACGGGTCGGCGGTTCCAGTGGGACCAACCTGATTGGCGCGCTGGTGGCGGCGCAGCAAATGAAAGCGGCAGGGGAGTCGGGTTCGATCGTGGCGATCTTGTGTGATGGGGGCGAGCGCTACGCCACGACCTACTACGACCCGGCGTGGCTGGCGGGGCAGGGGTATGAATTGGACGGTTTGATTGCGGCTGTTGCGGCCAGTGTTGAGCGGGGTGAGCCGTTGCCCGACACGATCTTGCGCGCAAATATCTGACCCGGCACAAAGCAAAATGTGGGAGGGGGCTTGCCCCCTCCCACATTTGGATCGCGGTGTTTTAGGCTTCGATGCCCAACATATCCCGGGCCAATGCCTCGGCAATCCGAATCCCATCCACACCCGCCGACAGAATCCCACCGGCATAACCCGCACCTTCACCGGCCGGGAACAGGCCTTTCACGTTCAAGCTCTGCATCGATTCGTTGCGGGTAATCCGCAGCGGCGATGAGGTACGCGTCTCGATACCGGTCAACACCGCATCGTGCAGCGAGTAGCCCTTGATCTGCTTCTCGAACGCAGGCAACGCTTCGCGGATCGCCTCGATGGCGAAGTCCGGCAAGGCCAGGGCGAGGTCACCCAGGGACACGCCAGGTTTGTAGGACGGTTCCACACTGCCTATCGCCGTGGACGGCTTGCCGGCGATGAAATCACCGACCAACTGCGCGGGAGCCTCATAGGTGCTGCCGCCGAGAATGTAGGCGTGGGACTCCAGGCGCTCCTGCAATTCGATACCTGCCAGCGGGCCACCCGGATAATCCACCTCAGGCGTGATGCCGACCACGATGCCGGAGTTGGCATTGCGCTCGTTACGCGAGTACTGGCTCATGCCATTGGTCACGACGCGGTTCGGCTCTGACGTGGCTGCCACCACGGTACCGCCTGGGCACATGCAAAAACTGTAGACCGAGCGGCCGTTCTTGGCGTGGTGCACCAGCTTGTAGTCGGCAGCGCCGAGCTTCGGGTGCCCGGCATACTTACCCAGGCGTGCGGCGTCGATCAGCGATTGCGGGTGTTCAATGCGGAAGCCCACCGAGAACGGCTTGGCTTCCATGTACACGCCACGACCATGGAGCATGCGGAAGGTGTCGCGGGCGCTGTGGCCCAGGGCCAGGATCACGTGCTTGGAGAGGATTTGCTCGTCGCCATCGACGACCACGCCGTTCAATTGGCCGTCTTCGATCAGTACGTCGGTCACCCGCTGTTCGAAGCGCACTTCACCGCCGAGGGCGATGATTTGCTCGCGCATGTTTTCTACCACGCCGGTCAGGCGGAACGTGCCGATGTGTGGTTTGCTGACGTAAAGGATTTCTTCCGGCGCGCCGGCCTTGACGAACTCGTGCAGGACTTTGCGACCGTGGAATTTCGGGTCCTTGATCTGGCTGTACAGCTTGCCGTCGGAAAAGGTCCCGGCGCCGCCTTCACCGAACTGCACGTTGGACTCGGGGTTGAGCACACTTTTGCGCCACAGGCCCCAGGTGTCCTTGGTGCGCTGGCGCACTTCCTTGCCGCGCTCGAGGATGATCGGCTTGAAGCCCATCTGCGCCAGCAACAGCCCGGCGAAGATCCCGCAGGGGCCGAAGCCGACGACGATAGGGCGTTCTGTCAGGCCTTGCGGCGCATGGCCCACGACTTTGTAGCTGACGTCCGGTGCGGTGTTGACGTTGCGGTCATCGGCGAACTTGAGCAGCAGGGCGGCTTCGCCTTTCACGTTCAAGTCGATGGTGTAGATGAAGCACAACTCCGACGACTTCTTGCGGGCGTCGTAGCTGCGCTTGAACAGGGTGAAGTCGAGCAGGTCATCGCTGGCGATGCCCAGGCGTTGCACGATGGCAGGCCGCAGGTCCTCTTCAGGATGGTCGATGGGCAGCTTGAGTTCGGTGATTCGTAACATGACAGGATCCGGTGGGCGGCGGGCAATGAGGCCGGCTGTTTTGCAAACCGGCGATTATAAGCCCCAAAGGCCGTTTCCCGTCAGGTTAAAAAAGCACAGGGGCCCAGTCAGTCGTCGCGCGAACCGCCAAACGCTGCGCAACCCCGTTGCACCTGGCCGTTGACGCGCAACTCGGCGCTCATGTGCTGCAGGCTGCCGCTGACCGGGTCGACGCAACGCTGCGGGGCTACCCACAGTTCGACTTTCTGGTTGTTGGCTTCGGTCATGAGGTTGAAGCGGCCTTCGCCGATTTGCTCTTCCACATAAGGCACCGCCAGTGGCGGCTGGCCTTCGCGCTGCAGCACCATGCCCTTGGCGGTGACGTTCATCGACCAGGCCGGGTTGTGGCCATTGGCGCGCAGGATCGTGCGTTTGAAGTCCGGGTCGTTGCAGGCCGAGGTCGAGCGCTCCATGCGGTAGAGCTGTTGCAGGTCCACGCTGCCCTGGGTGCCGCTGGCAACGCCGGAGAACTGGCCACGCAGGTCAGCGAACAGCGCACCTTGCTGGCCGGCCAAGGAGGCCGCCTCCTGCAGGACGCTGGTGCCGCTGGTGTCGTTGACCACGTAGTTGCGTTTGTCGTTGCACGGCTGGAACAACAGTTTGCCGCCGACCGCCGTGAGTTCGCCCTGCATACGGGTCAGTCCCGCGAGAGAGGGCTTTGCCGGCTCGCTGTCGAACATCTGGCAGGCGGCGAACAGGGGAAGCAAGGCAAACAGGGCAAGGCTATGGGCGGCACGCATTATCGGGTCTCCAGACAAGTGCCGCCACGTTACGCAGACCTGCGTTGCATCACAACCCCGGTCGCCAGCTTCAGTCAATTCCGACAGGCATCCGATTTAACCAACGATAAAGGTCTGACCCGTCTGCAAGCCTTCGACACTTTTCGCGTAGGCCAATGCCACCTCGGCTCCGGGCGCCGGTTTGTAGCCACGAAAGTACGGCGCATAGCTGCCCATGGCTTCCAACAGTACGGTCGGGCTGACGGAGTTGACGCGCAGGCCGCGCGGCAATTCGATTGCGGCGGCTTTTACGAAGGCGTCAATGGCGCCATTGACCAACGAAGCCGAAGCGCCTGTGCGGATCGGGTCGCGGTTGAGAATGCCGCTGGTGAAGGTAAACGAGGCGCCGTCGTTGGCATATTCACGCCCGATCAGCAGCAGGTTGACTTGGCCCATCAGCTTGTCACGCAGGCCCAGCTCGAAGTCGCTTTCGCGCATGTCGCCCAGCGGCACGAAGTTCACGCTGCCGGCTGCGCAGATCAGGGCATCGAACTTGCCGGTCTGTTCGAACAGTGTACGGATTGAGGCGCTGTCGCTGATATCCACCCGGAAGTCGCCGCCGCTGCGGCCGATGCTGATCACTTCGTGACGCTGAGAGAGTTCGGTCTTGACCGCCGAGCCAATCGTGCCGCTGGCGCCAATCAATAGGATTTTCATGGTGCTGTTCCTCCAGGGGTTAAGTGAAGGGTCAGTCTAGAGTGGCTTTTTCGATGGATAAACGTGCTAATAGGCAACCTTTGGTTTTCAAATGGAAACAATCCGTGAGCGAGATGGATGATCTGGCGGCCTTTGCCGTACTGATAGAAGCCGGTAGTTTCACCCTGGCCGCCGAGCAACTGGGCTGCAGCAAAGGGCAGCTGTCCAAGCGGATCAGCCAGTTGGAGGCGCAGTTTTCCGTGGTATTGCTGCACCGCACCACGCGCAAACTCAGCCTGACTGCTGCGGGTGCGGCATTGCTGCCCCAGGCCCAGGCATTGGTGGTGCAAGTGGATCGCGCCCGCCAGGCACTGGCTCGGCTTAAGGATGACCTGGCCGGGCCTGTGCGTATGACGGTTCCGGTGTCGCTGGGCGAAACCTTTTTCGATGGCTTGTTACTGGAGTTTTCCAAACAGTATCCGCAGGTGCAGATCGAGCTGGAGCTCAACAACCGCTACCGTGATCTGGCCCGGGACGGCTTTGACCTGGGCGTACGCTCAGGCGCGATTGAAAACGAGCGCCTGGTGGCCAAGCCGTTGCTGGCCTGGCATGAGATGACCTGCGCCAGCCCGGCCTACCTCGAGCACTATGGCGAACCCGAGACGCCGGCTGACCTGGCCGCGCATATCTGCCTGCTCAACAGTCACTACAGCGGTCGCGAGGAGTGGTTGTACCACCAGCAGCACGAATTGTTGCGGGTGCGGGTCAGTGGCACCTTTGCCTCCAATCACTACAACCTGTTGAAAAAGGCCGCGCTGGTGGGCGCGGGTATCGCGCGCCTGCCATCCTATGTACTGCCGGCGGAATTGGCTGACGGCCGATTGCGTTGGCTCCTGCGCGATTATCAGACGCGGAGCATGCCGATGTACCTGGTGCACCCCTATCAGGGCGGCCTGCCGCGTCGCACCCAGGTGTTGGCCGACTACCTGGTGGATTGGTTCAAGCGCAGTGGCGAGGCGTTGGATCGGCTTTAAGCGTAGCGACGGGCGATCAGGTGATCGATGGATACGCGCCCCGGCCCTTTGGCCATCAGCAGTAACAGCAGCGCAATCCAGGTGCCATGAGTCGGGTAGGCGTCCGGGTAGACAAACAGCTGAATCACCAGGGTCATGCCGATCAGGGCCAAGGCCGAAAAGCGCGTGGCGAACCCGACGAGGATCAGCACCGGGAAAAAGTGCTCGGCAAACGCAGCCATAGGTGCCGCCACTTCAGGCGAAAGCAGCGGCACATGGTATTCACTGCGAAACAGCGGCAGTGTCGAAGCCGCCAGTTTCGGTGTGCCGAGCTGGAAAGTACCGCTGATCAAATCAATGGCAAAGCCTTCGACTTTGGTTTGCCCGGATTTCCAGAACACCGCGGCAATGGAAAAGCGCGCGACAAAGGCAATCAGGCTGTAGGGAATTTGTTCGAAGAGTTGGATGACCCGTTTGATCAGGTATGAAGGGTGAGTGTTCATGGCGATACCTTGTGTTTTAGATGCAAATGAGTGATGGCGCTGTGGCTGATCAGCAGCGTGAGGCATCGGTGCAGATCGAAGTCGGGTGACGCATCGAGCGCGTGTTCCACGGCTTTTTCTAAGGTCAGGCCTTGGGCCAGGCTGTTGATAAACGCCACTGAACTTCGATTGATGGCGAAAACCTTGACCTCCAGGCCGTGGCGCAATACCAGCGCACTCTGGGCGTTCCACGGGTCCAGGGTCGCCAGGCCGCCCTCGGTCTGGTGCGCCGCCCACACCGTCACGACCGCATACGCGGAGTCCAGGGTGCCCACGGACGGGTGCAGTTGCAGGCGCAGCGCTCCCAGGTCTGCTTGATCTTGCAATGCCAGCAGCACGGCCTGTTGATCCAAGGGGGGGCTGTCGCTCGCGTGATACGCGCAAACCCGCAAGCGTTCCAGGCGGGCAATATCTGCCAGGTAGGGCACGCTGGCCGCCGGTTCGAAGCCCTGGATGAAATCGGCGAGCGTGCTGCCGTACTCACTGATCAATGGGCTGGTCGGCGCGTGCCCCTGGACGTAGACGCTCGCCATTGCGCGAAAGAATTCATCGCCCACCAGTTGCAGCGTCACCGGGTATGCCGTCACCAATGCGTTGATCAACGCGCTGTGCACATTGTTGCGGTATACCGCGAAGCGACTGGCTGGATCGGCACCGTTACTGCTGAACAAACCATCCGGACACGCCTGTTCCGGCGCCAGCAAGGCCGCGGTGAAGTCGTCATGAAGGCTCATGGGATCACCTGTGAAAGATGCCAGTCGGCCTGTTCAGCTTCCGTCAGCAGCACGCTGAACGCCGGCAACTGATTGTCCCGTTCGATCAGCGTCGCCATCGGGCCGATGCGTGCCAGTACTTGTTCGTAGAGCTGCCACACGGCGTTATCGATGGGCGAACCGTGGTCATCGATCAACAGGCGGTCGCCCAGGCTGTCAGCGTCTTCGGCGAAACCGGCCAGATGAACTTCACCCACGGCGTGCAACGGCAGGGCATCGATGTAGGCGAGTGGGTTGAGCTGGTGGTTGATGCACGACACGTAGACGTTGTTCACATCCAGCAACAGGCCGCACCCGGTACGGCGAATGATCTCGCTTATGAAATCGGTCTCGTCCAGGGTTGAGCGTTGGAACTGCAGGTAGGTCGACGGGTTCTCCAGCAGCATCGGCCGCTTGAGGGTGCTCTGTACCTGGTCCACGTGTTCGCACACCCGTTGCAGGGTGGCGCTGTCGTAGGCCAGGGGCAACAGGTCATTGAGGAACACCGGGCCGTGGCTGGACCACGCCAGGTGTTCGGAAAAGGAGTGGGGTTGATAGCGCTCGATCAGCGTGGCCAACCGCGTCAAGTGCTCACGGTTCAGCGGTCCTTCGCCCCCGATGGACAGGCCTACGCCGTGCAATGACAGCGGGTACTGCTCGCGGATCAGCCCCAGGTAGTGATGAAACGGGCCGCCGGCCACCATGTAGTTTTCGGCATGCACTTCAAAAAAACCGATATCGGGTGCGGTTTCGAGCACTTCAACGAAGTGCTCGTGCTTGAGCCCTAGCCCGGCCCTGCGTGGGAGGCCGGGCGCCTGAGCCTGGGAGACGGCTTGCAGGGATGAAAGAGTCATCATCAGTACTCAGGTTTCGCGAGGGATCAGGACTTGGCGGTAAAGGCTGCTTCCTGGCCGAAGCCGGTCGGCGAGGTGGAGCTTGGGGTCTTGAGGCAGGTGCCGGCTGGGACCAGTTTCCAGGCGTTGGCCTGGTCTTTGGTTTTCGAGGTGCCGGCGCAGGAAGTGCCGGCGCCTGCGGCGCAATCGTTTTTGCCCGCTTCGGCGACACCGAAGCATTTCTGCATGTCGTCGGCTGCGTGTGCGGTGGTGGTCAGCGCGGACAGGCTCAAGGCCGAACCGAGTGCCAGTACGAGGGTAGCGGCGGACAGTTTGGTAGTCATGGTGTATCTCCAGCAGTGGGTTGAGGTGGCAGGCATGGGTGCCTGCGTACACCTCTAGAGACGGTACGGAGAAAATCGTTACAAGCCTGTAGGGAAAATCTTTTGTTTTTCCGCAAAAAAAAGAGGAGCGGGTTTCCCGGCTCCTCTCATGGTTTTTTCCGATCGGCTTTATCAGCCGCCCAGGTACGCCTCACGCACTTTCGGATCCGTCAGCAACTGCTCGCCCGTACCCTGCATCACCACCCGACCGTTTTCCAGCACATAGGCACGGTCAGCGATTTTCAGCGCCTGGTTGGCGTTCTGCTCCACCAGGAACACCGTCACACCGTCCTTGCGCAGTTGTTCGATGATGTCGAAGATCTGCTGGATGATGATCGGCGCCAGGCCCAGTGAAGGTTCGTCCAGCAGCAGCAGCTTGGGCTTGCTCATCAGCGCACGGCCGATGGCGAGCATTTGCTGCTCGCCGCCGGACATGGTGCCACCGCGCTGGCTGAAGCGTTCCTTGAGGCGTGGGAACAGGTGCAGCACCTTGTCCATCTGCTCCTGGTAGTCGCCCTTGTCGGTAAAGAACCCGCCCATGGCCAGGTTCTCTTCCACGGTCAGGCGCGAGAACACCCGACGGCCTTCCGGCACCACCGCAATGCTCTTGCGCATGATCTGCGACGACTGCTGGCCCACCAGTTCTTCACCCATGTAGCGGATGCTGCCGCTGTGGGCCTGGGGCGAACCGCACAGGGTCATCAGCAAGGTCGATTTGCCGGCGCCGTTGGCACCGATCAGCGTGACGATTTCACCTTGGCGCACTTCCACGTTGACGCTGTGCAGGGCCTGGATCTTGCCGTAGAAAGTGGAAACGTTTTCGAATTGCAGCATTTTACGCTTCCCCCAAATAGGCTTTGATCACTTCAGGATTGTCGCGGATCTGCTCCGGCGTCCCGTCGGCCAGCGGCGTGCCCTGGTTGATCACCACGATGTGGTCGGAAATGCTCATGACCAGTTTCATGTCGTGTTCGATCAACAACACCGTGGCGTTGTTTTCCTCACGCAACACGCCGATCAGCGCCTTGAGGTCTTCGGTTTCCTTGGGGTTCAGGCCGGCCGCTGGTTCGTCGAGCATGAGGATCCGTGGGCGGGTCATCATGCAACGGGCGATTTCCAAGCGGCGTTGCTGACCGTAGGCCAGGGTGCCGGCCGGGCGGTTGGCAAACTCGGTCAGGTTGACCTTGTCCAGCCAGTACTCGGCGTACTCCATGGCCTCGCGCTCGCTTTTGCGGAACGCGGGGGTCTTGAACAGGCCGGCGAAGAAGTTGGTGTTCAAGTGACGGTGCTGGGCGATCAGCAGGTTCTCGACCGCCGTCATGTCCTTGAACAAGCGCACGTTCTGGAAGGTCCGCACCACGCCCTTACGGGCGATCTCGTGACCGGCCAGGCCCTGGATCGGCTGGCCGTCGAGCAGGATGCTGCCACCGCTCGGCTTGTAGAAACCGGTGAGGCAGTTGAACACCGTTGTCTTGCCGGCGCCGTTCGGGCCGATCAACGCGACCACTTGTTTCTCTTTCACGGTCAGGGCCACGCCATTGACCGCCAGCAAGCCGCCGAAGCGCATGCTCAAGTTTTCGACTTTCAGGATCTCGCGGCTCATTTGCGCAGCTCCATGTGTGGACGTTGCATGGGCAGCAGGCCTTGAGGACGCCAGATCATCATCAGCACCATCATGGCGCCGAACATCAACATGCGGTATTCGCTGAACTCACGCATCATTTCCGGCAGCAGGATCATCACGATCGCGGCCAGGATCACGCCCAGTTGCGAGCCCATGCCACCCAGTACCACGATGGCGAGGATGATCGCCGACTCGATAAAGGTGAACGACTCCGGCGTGACCAGACCTTGCCGAGCGGCGAAGAAGCTGCCGGCGAAACCGGCGAACGCAGCACCCAGGGTAAAGGCGGAGAGCTTGATGATGGTCGGGTTCAGGCCCAGGGCGCGGCAGGCGATTTCATCTTCGCGCAGTGCTTCCCAGGCGCGGCCGATCGGCATGCGCAGCAGGCGGTTGATCACGAACAGTGCCGCCAGTGCTAGCAGCAGCGCCACCAGGTACAGGAACACCACTTTGCTCACCGGGTTGTAGTCGATCCCGAAATATTCGTGGAACGTCTGCATGCCCTCGGCGGCGGTACGGTCGAACGACAGCCCGAAAAACGTCGGCTTGGGAATGCTGCTGATGCCGTTCGGCCCACCGGTGATATCGGTGAGGTTACGCAGGAACAGCCGGATGATTTCACCGAAGCCCAGGGTCACGATCGCCAGGTAGTCACCGCGCAGGCGCAGTACCGGGAAGCCCAGCAGGAAGCCGAACGTGGCCGCCGCCATGCCTGCCAGCGGCAGACAGATCCAGAAGCTCCAACCCAGGTAGTGCGACAGCAGTGCGTAGGTGTAGGCACCCACGGCGTAGAAGCCGACATAACCGAGGTCAAGCAGACCGGCCAGGCCCACCACGATGTTCAGGCCCAGGCCCAGCAACACGTAGATCAGGATCAGGGTGGCGATATCAACCGCACCGCGCGAGCCGAAGAATGGCCAGATCAACGCGGCGACGATCAGGCCGATGATGATGTAGCGCTGGGTGCGTGGCAGCGTCAGGAATTGGCTGACCTTGGGCGACACCAGTGGGCCACGGTTGGACTTGAACAGTGCACCGACCTGCTGGGTGAACAGCACGCGCAGGAACATCAACACCGAGCACAGGGCGATGATGGTCAGGGTCACGGGACCGGTGCCATGCACTTCCAGGTTGATGCCGACAATGCTCAGCTTGAGGCCCAGTACCGGGAACGCCACGGCCCAGACCAGCAAGGCGCTGAAAAACGCCGATTTAAGATATCTGCTCATACTTTCTCAACCTCCGGACGGCCCAGGATGCCGGTCGGACGGAACAACAGCACCAGAACCAACAGGCCGAACGCCACGACGTCCTTGTACTGGTCGCCGAAGATATCGGCACCAAAGGCTTCGGCCACACCCAGCACCAGGCCACCGAGCATGGCGCCCGGAATGCTGCCGATGCCGCCCAATACCGCTGCGGTAAAGGCCTTGAGGCCCACCAGGAAACCGGCGTTGGGGTTGATCACGCCGTACTGCATGCTCAGCAGCACCGCCGCAACGGCTGCCAGCGCAGCGCCGATCACGAAGGTCAGGGCGATGATGTTGTTGGTGTTGATGCCCAGCAGGTTGGCCATCTTTATGTCTTCGGCACAGGCCCGGCAGGCGCGCCCCAGACGGGAGCGGGAGATGAACAGGGTCAGGCCCAGCATGGCCACCAGGGTGACGACGAAGACCAGGATCTGCATGTAGGAAATCAGGACTTCTTCCGCACCGCCCGGGCCGAAGGAGAAGCTCCCCGGAATCAGGTTGGGGATGGATTTATCCTTGGAGTCCTGGGACAGCAATACGGTGTTCTGCAGGAAAATCGACATGCCGATGGCGGAAATCAGCGGGATCAAACGGTTGCTGCCACGCAAGGGGCGGTAGGCAACGCGCTCGATACTGTAGCCATAGGCACTGGTTACGACGATCGACGCAAGGAACGCAGCGGTCATCAACAGCGGCAGGGAGTGGATACCCATCATGGCCAGCCCGGCAAGGGCGATGAAGGCCACGTAGGAACCAATCATGTACACCTCGCCATGGGCGAAGTTGATCATTCCAATGATGCCGTAAACCATTGTGTAGCCAATGGCTATCAAGGCATAGGTGCTGCCAATGGTCAGGCCATTAACCAGCTGTTGGAAAAAATGATAGATCTCAGGCATTACAGCGCTCCTAAAAACCCGATACGCATTTCACTGGTGGAGTCATGTTCCGGCCCCGTGCTGTGTTCTGTGAGCACATTTGCACAAAGCGTTTGCCAGCGAACCGCTGGTGACGGTTTTAAGATTTTCAGGTGAGCCAGCGCCCGGATCGCGGGTGTCAGGCCCATAAACCTCGTAAAACAAAGCCCACTGCTCTCACAGTGGGCTTGTTGGACCAGTAACGCCTGGCTTACTGAGGGGAAACTTCGGTTTTTGGTTTACCGAAGTGCCATTCGTAGACCACGAATTTGAAGTCCTTCAGGTCGCCCTTGGCGTCGAAGCTCAGGTCGCCAGTAGGGGTCTTGAAGGTGCCCGCGTGGATGGCGGCTGCCACTTTGCCGGTGTCTTCGCTCTTCGCAGCGGTGATGCCGGCAGCGATCACTTCAACAGCCGAGTAGGCTGGGAACACGAATGGACCGGTTGGGTCCTGCTTGTTCTTGGCGAACTCTTCAACGATGGCTTTGTTGGCCGGGTCGGTGTCGAAGGATTTCGGCAGGGTTACCAGCAGGCCTTCGGAAGCGCCCTGGGCGATTTGCGAGATGGAGTCGTTACCGACACCTTCTGGGCCCATGAACTTGGCGTTCAGGCCTTTTTCCTTGGCTTGGCGCAGGATCAGGCCCAGCTCAGGGTGGTAGCCGCCGTAGTAGACGAAGTCGACGTTGGCTTGCTTGAGTTTCTGGATGATCGAGGAGAAGTCTTTGTCGCCGGCGTTCAGGCCTTCGAAGACGGCAACCTTGGTGCCTTTTTTCTCGAGGGTCTGTTTGACGGCAGTGGCGATGCCTTCACCGTATTGCTGTTTGTCGTGCAGGACGGCAACGATTTTCGGCTTCACGTGGTCGGCGATGTAGTTGCCGGCCGCTGGGCCTTGCGCGCTGTCCAGGCCGATGGTGCGGAAGATCAGCTTGTAGCCACGGGCGGTGATTTCCGGGCTGGTAGCCGCCGGGGTAATCATGATCACGCCTTCATCTTCATAGATGTCGGAGGCTGGCTGAGTGGAGCTGGAGCACAGGTGACCGACCACGAACTTGACGCCGTCGTTGACCACTTTGTTGGCGACGGCGACGGCTTGTTTTGGATCGCAAGCGTCGTCGTATTCCTTGGCTTCAAGCATTTTGCCGTCGACGCCGCCCTTGGCGTTGATGTCGGCGATGGCTTGCTTGGCACCCATGAATTGCATGTCGCCGTATTGCGTCACGGGGCCGGTCTTAGGCCCGGCGATGCCGATCTTGATGGTGTCGGCTGCGAACGAATGGCCGGCAACCCCAGCCAGGACCATAGCGGCAAACAGTTTGGAAATCTGCTTAGTAGCCTTATTCATAGTGCTCCACTCTTGCTGTTGTCTTTTTTATAGTTCTAGCGGCCTTGTGAGCTGCAGAACCGGATCAGATATCTCGGATATCCCCCCCGGCAGTGCCCTGGCAACTGTACCGGTACAGTGTAGAGCGCCGGTTGATCGGTTGAAAAGCTGGCTGCTGGGGGCAAAAGCCGGGTGTGTCGCTTAAATGAAAGAAAAAGACAGAATTGCGGCGGGGTGATGCCAGAGTTTCGGGCAATCCTTGGCGTTCCTGACACTTTCTCTCGATGACTCATTTGCAACTGGGTTTTTCTGCTTGAGGCGTGACGCTATGATTGCGCCGATTTTTCCCCAAGGTGAACACCCATGACGCAAGAACCTAGCACCCTCTATGCCAAGCTGCTCGGAGAAACCGCCGAAATTTCCTGGAAGGAGCTTGAGCCGTTCTTTGCCAAGGGTGCCCTATTGTGGGTCGACGCCGGCCTGGATTTGATCGAGGCTGCCGAGGGAATGGCTGAGGACAACCGCGACAAAGTCGCTGCCTGGCTGGCCGCAGGGAGCCTTGGCGAGGTGTCTGCGACGCGGGCATTGGACCTGGTTGAACGTGATCCGAGCCTATGGGCGGTGGTGGTATCGCCGTGGATTCTGATCCAGGAAAGGGCAGTGTAAGAAAGGGCTGCACGAAAAAGGTGCGTGTTTTTTGCTGTGGCAAGTGTGTAGCGGAGTAACTGCTGACGCCGTGATGGCATGTTGCCGTGGAGAAAGGTCACAGGTGAGGGTGACGTGCACGGCATGGGAACAGTTAGGGCGCTGGTGGAATCGCTGCGCAATTGTTTCCAAGTGTGCCGGGACCGTAGATATCTGTTGTCTGGACTGCCGCACACGCGAGCAAACCCGCTCCCACCGTTGACCGTGCGCATCCTGCGGAAATGCGGTCAACTGCGGGCTTGCTCGCGAAGAGGGCAACGCGGCCTAGGCGGTTTTCCCGGTATGGTTATTCAACGAAATAACCTTGGTCTTGCCAATGCGGTGACGATAAATCTCGCGCAGGTACTTGATCGCTTTCTTCACGCAGTCCCGTGACAGGCGAATGTCATTGATCGACACGAACTTGTCTTTGTCGTTGATCAGCTCGCGGTACTTCTTCTCATACATCGGCTTGATCGCGTACCAGTTGGTATCGAGGATCTTTGCCGGGTTTTCGAACTCGTTGAGCAACTCGTCGATGCGGTCTTCATCGAAGTCTTCGTGGATGATGAAGTCCAGGATCGAGTTGTCCAGCGTGTCATCGAAGCGGTACGGGTTACGTGCAAAGCAGCGCTTGATAAAGGCCACGATCAACGTGAGGAAGTCATCCGATAGGCACGGGCTTTTCGCGATCAGGGTGGTCAACGACAGGTTGGCCGAGGCTCCGATCACCAGCGCGTAGCGCTTGAGGGTGGTGTTGGGGAACAAGCTGTTGAGGTGGGTCTTGAGCCGGTTCAGGTCCATGTAGGACAGCTTGTAGTCCTTGGGCAGCGACACGATGGACACCACCGACGAGCAGTTTTTGAAGAAATGCAGGTCATGCAGCGCGGCCGCGTCGTAGCCGGAGTTCTTGTACTGCTCCAGGGAGGCCTTGTAGCGCTTGGATTCGATCGGCAGCAAGCTGATGCCTTCGATGGCCTGGGTGACCTTGTTGAAGTGCGGCAGGTCGATGGAGCGGAAGAACAGGTCGTCGATGTTCAGGCGCTGGGGCTCTTTCTCGAAGACCTTGAATTTGTCATTCGACGGTGCCGGCGTTTCCGGGACCACTGACTCGGCGTAGGCAATCGCCACCGGGCCGGCCAGGCTCATGAACAGGTCATTGGCATCCAGGCGAATGGTTTCGCCGATGTCGATACCGGCGCGGCGGAAGTAGTTCTGGTCGTAGTCGGTGGTCACGGCCTGGGCCGTGAGGATGTTGAAGATCTGCTGGGAAATATACTGGTTGGCGTGTTTTTCCATGGCATTGACGTCAATGTTCTGGATATTGCCGTCATCGCTTTCTTCGGCATAACGCATGATGTCGTTGGAGATCAGCATCATCGCGTTCCACGGCCGGATACGGCCCTTCACACTGGCTTCGCTGCTGTCTTCATTGGCGAAGTTGTACGAGAAATCCCATTCTTCCGAAAGGTATTTGCACAGCAGCCGTCCGGCGTTGATGTGCAGCGCCTCGGACATTTCGCTGCGGTGGTCGGAGATATTCGGTAGCACGCAAATGCCGCTGGTGAAGATCGGCTCGAATACAAAGGCGTGGCCGCTCTTGCTGTCGTGCTCGTCGGCGGGCTTGGTGTCGAACGTCTTGTTCATGTACGAGTGCTGCTGGGCCAGGCCGAACTCCGAGGCCATGCCCGAGCCGGTACCGCCGCCGGCGCTGAAGATTGAGAAGTACAGGCGCGACTGGTTGGCCTTGATGCCGCAGGAGTCGATCAAATACGAGTGGATCATCTTCCAGTCGGGGCTGGAAAAACGCTGGGTGTCTTTGTTGAGGATGATCTTGGCCAGGTACTGGCCGAGGATCGGCGCGTTACCGGCGCCACCGGCGTGGACCTCCGACAGGTCCATGATTTTCATCTTGCTGTAGTCACGCAGGAAACCGCTTTTCTCGCCCTTGCGCGAAAAACGGATGCGCCCGGCGATGTCCTTGTCCAGGTCGCCGAGCATCACCAGCGGTTCTACCAGGAACACCGGTTTGCTGGCCTTGCCGCTGCCCAGGCGCAGGTTGTTGCGGATCCACTGGGCCGGGCTGTAACCCTTGTCCTGTGATTTATCTTCGTTGCTGAACTCGTTCAAGTAGAACTTGCGGGCGTTGTACACCAGCTCCGCTACATCCAGCGCGATGTTCGAACCGCAACGGCCCAGGCCGATCAGGCACACCGACGGGAATTCCTGCTCGGTGCGCGGATCGCTGTCGCCTTCCAGGTGGGGCGGGCGAGGGAACACCATGTCGCGCAGGCCATCAAGGTTGTCGAGGATGCGGTCGGTATTGGTTTCGGTGAAATACAGGTATTGCTGAGTGGCCAGCGGGCGGGCGGTGCTCAATGACTTTGAACCTGAGGGTTTTTCCGCAGGAGCTGGGAGCAACACGTCGGATACCACGGTGGCAGAGTTATTTTTAGAAGTCATTGTGCGCCATGTGCCTGGGCGGATGGCTGAAAAGTATCAAATGGCCATCACGGAATGGGAGTTCGCGACTTTGCAGTGCGTCCTTGTCCGGGACGATCGGGCTTGACCCTGTTGTGCTCAGGGAAAACCTGGCCGGACTCTGATGAATCGGCCGTTCGTCGGCGTTCTTTAGGCAAATGATGGCGAAATGCCAAAGTTTAGGCGTCAGCGAATTGGCCTGACGATGGACGTGTTGCCTTTGCGCGTGGGAGCAGGCTCTTTCGGTGCGCTGCTGTCTTTGGCGCCCACCAGGCTGTGCGGATAGAGTGGGTTGCGCAAGTTGATACCCTGCATGACACCGATGATGTCGCTGGCGGGCACTGCCGGGCTCAAGAGGTAGCCTTGGACGAAATCACAGCCATGCTTGAGCAACAGCTCGAACTGCGCCTGGGTTTCCACGCCTTCGGTGACGACCTCCAGGTGCAGGGTATGGGCCATGCCAATAATCGCCTGGACAATCTCGATATCGGCGGTGGACTTGGGAATGTCCTGGATAAACGAGCGGTCGATCTTCAAGGTGTTGAGGGGTAGGCGCTTGAGGTAGGCCAGGGACGAATAGCCGGTACCAAAGTCGTCGATGGCCAGCGACACGCCTAGCGCGCGGATTTGCCGCAGCAGCGCCAGGGTGCTGCTGATGTTGCCCATCAGCGCGTTTTCGGTGACTTCCAGTTCCAGGCGGTTGGCGGCAATTGCACTGAAACGCAGCGCATCCTCGATTTCGTCCGCCAGTTCATCCCGTGCCAGGTTAAGGGCCGAGCAGTTCACCGCCATGGTCAATTCGGTATAGCCCCGGTCAGACAGCAGGCTCAGGTCATGACAGGCTTGGCGCAGCACCCAGTGGTCCAATTCGGCAATCAGCCCGTTGCTTTCGGCGATACCGATAAACCGGTCCGGTGCCAGCAGCCCATGCTGTGGGTGTTGCCAGCGCACCAGGGCTTCCAGCCGTGTGACCTTGCCCAGTTTCATGTCAAAGATCGGTTGGTAGAACAGCACCAGTTGGTTACGGGTGCGCAGGGCGCCGCGCAGTTCTTCTTCCAGTTGCAGTTCGAGGAAGGCTCGGGTTTTCAGGTTGGAACTGAAGAAGTTCAGGCTGTTGCGCCCGGCGTCCTTGGACTGGTACAGCGCCAGGTCAGCGGTTTTGAGCAACTCTTCGCAGGTCAGGCCATCATCGGGATACAGGCTGATGCCGATGCTGGTGGTCATCACCATACGGCGGCCAGCCAGTTCGATGGGCTCCTTCATCTTTTGCATGATGCGCTGGGCCAGGTGCCGGGCTTCGTCGCGGTGGTGAATGCTGATCAGAATGCAGAACTCATCACCGCCAAACCGCGCCACCACATCCGCATGGCTGCGCACCGAGCCCTTGATATGCGCGGCCAGCACGGTGAGTAATTGGTCACCGGCGTCATGCCCGAGGCTGTCATTGATGCGCTTGAAGTGGTCGATATCGAGGAAGATCACTGCCATCATGCCGTTTGACGCGGCTTTTTCGGCGAGTTTCTCCGCGAAGATCTGATTGAAACCCCGCCGATTGAGCAGGCTGGTCAAGGCGTCGTAATGGGCTACCTGTTGCAGGGAGGCGCGGGCCTGGTCCAGTTCGCTGAGCAGGGCATTGACCCGGCGCAGGTCGCGTTCTTTGTGTTGCAGCTTCTTGTCGGCCAGGGCGGCGCTGATGCTGCTGCCAATGACCAGCAGGGTAATGACCGCCACCGACAACCCCAGTTGAATGGGGTTGTTATCCGAAGGCAGTGAGAGGTCAGCGCCGGCGGGGACGATCAACTGCAGGGCCGCCATGCCCGTAAAATGCATGCTCAGGATTCCCGCGCCCAGGACCAGGCTGGCGGCGTATTTGAGCAGTTGATGAAACACGCCGGTGCCCGTGCGCAAGTGACTCGACAGCAACAACGCGGCCAGGCTCGCACCCATGGCGATGCCCACCGAGGCCAGGAACAATCCCGAGTCGAAATACAGTTGGGCCTGGGAACGCATGGCCGACATGCCCACGTAGTGCATCAAGGCGATGCCGATCCCCATCCATATAGACGCCAGCACATACTGGTGGAAGCGTAGGCTGGAATGACTGAGCGTTTGCATGGCAAACAGCGACGCGATCAGGGCGATCATCAAGGACGCGAACGTCATCAACAGGTCGTAGTGAATCGCGATTGGCGCCTGGAAGGCCAGCATGCTGATGAAGTGAGTGGACCAGATCCCGCCTGCCAGGCAGCCGGCGCCGAGCCAGCGCCAGTGGCGTCTTGCGGTAGGGTCCTCGACGTGGCCGACGCGCTCGGCCATGTCCAGCGTGCCGAAACCCGCCGCGCAAGCGACCAGGTAGGCCAGGAGTACCAGGAAGGGGTTATGACTGCAATTGAGTAATAAGTGCCCGCTCTCTGGAAGTCCGGTAAAAAAATGCAGACCTAGCCATTCCATAGCATGTCCCGTCATAGAGTCACGTCACTGCCTACGGCGATGACCTATGAGGTCCAGTATAGAAGCCTCGCGGAATTTGCCACATTGCTGTGAACCATTTTGGCATGCCTCCCATAGCGTTTGATGCTAAGCGCTGATGGGCAGTGTCAACTCGAAGGGGGCTTCCAGGGGGGCCAGGCCAAACGCTGCGCGTGCGGCATCGCAATCGACGTTTTGTACGCCTTGGTACCACGAGGACTCGAATTCGCGGCATACGCTCGAACGCTGCTCGTAGATCGTGCAACGGGTGGCCTGGCCCACTTCACCCTCAAGGCTGCAACAGCGCGCAGGTTTCTGGTCGGTGCCGATCATTGCCACGCGGGTCGGGTTGATTTGCACCACCAAGTCATCGGGCACCGTGCCTCCCGACGAGGCGCATTCACCCCAGAAGAAAGACACACGAAAGTGTGAACAACAGGCACCGCAATTCAGACACGGACTGGCTTCGGACATGGGCGTCATCGATAAGAAAAGTAGAATGGGGTGTTACAGGAAGGCTCGCCATTCTATCCGTGCCATGGCCATTGGGAAGAGGGGACAGAACTTATATTTTCCGTAGGGAAAGTCCCAGGATGCCGGGTGAAATCATGCCCTATCAGCTTTACGAATCATTACAGACAAGCCTCGCCCGCCTGACTATGTTGCAGGTACCGGGCAGGATGCATCGGGCATCGCAGCTCTCATAACAATAAAAGAGACGGACCCATGCAGAACTCGACCCAAGCGGCGAATGCCTGGCGCATTCTGTTCCTGCTGTTCCTCGCCAATCTGTTCAACTTCTTCGATCGCACCATTCCCGCGATCATCATCGAGCCAATCCGCATGGAATGGCACCTGAGTGACTTCCAGCTCGGCATCATCGGCACCGCTTTCACCATCGTCTACGCCATTGCCGGCCTGCCGCTCGGGCGACTGGCCGATACCGGCTCGCGCAGCAAACTGATGGGGTGGGGCCTGTTCGCCTGGAGCGGGCTGACGGCGGTGAACGGTCTGGTCGGCAGTTTCTGGACGTTTTTGCTGGTGCGCATGGGCATTGGCATTGGCGAAGCCAGCTATGCGCCAGCCGCCAACTCATTGATTGGCGACCTGTTCCCGGCGCACCGCCGCGCGCGGGCCATGGGGATTTTCATGCTGGGGCTGCCGTTGGGTCTGTTGCTGGCGTTCTTCACCATCGGTTGGATGGTCAAGGCGTTCGACAGCTGGCGTGCACCCTTCTTTATCGCGGCGGTGCCGGGGCTGATCCTTGCTGTGTTCATGTTCTATATCAAGGAGCCCAAGCGCGGCGCGGCGGAAACCGTGCAGGTTTCACAGGAACGCGTCGACCGCCCGATCCGCCGCGTGCTGGCGGTGCCGACCTTCCTGTGGCTGGTGCTGGCCGGGTTGTGCTTCAACTTCGCGACCTATGCCTGCAACTCATTCCTGGTGCCGATGTTGCAGCGTTATTTCCTGATGCCGTTGCAGGATGCCGCCGTGGCAACCGGGGTGATCGTCGGCCTGACCGGCCTGGTGGGCCTGACCCTGGGTGGCTGGATCGCCGACAAGATCCATCAGCGTGTCGCCAACGGCCGGCTGCTGTTCGCTGCGTTCAGCCTGATCATCTCCACCGTGACCACGGCCTGGGCGTTGCACGCCGGGCGCATTGAGATTGGTGTGTTTGTGGCGTTGTTCAGTGTGGGCTGGCTGTTCGCCTATAACTTCTACACCTGCGTGTACACGGCGATCCAGGATGTGGTCGAACCGCGCCTGCGGGCCACGGCGATGGCGCTGTTTTTTGCCGGGCTGTATTTGTTGGGTGGCGGCATGGGGCCGATCGTTGTAGGGGGCTTGTCCGACCATTTTGCTCATTCGGCGATGTATGCGGCGGGGGCGGAGCAGATGACCGAGGCTTACAAGGCGGTGGGGTTGCATGACGCCATGTACCTGATTCCGGTGGCGTTGTTCCTGACCATGCTGTTTCTGTTCCAGGCGTCGCGCAGCTTTGTGCGGGATGCCAAGAAGATGAAAGAGGGGTTGAGCGGGGTGGAGGTACCTGCTGCGGCGGTTGCTGTTTGAGACCGCAGTGACGCCATCGGGGGCAAGCCCCCTCCCACATTTGACTGCGTTCACAAATCAACGTGTGGGAGGGGGCTTGCCCCCGATGAGGCCCTCAAGACAAAGAAAGAAGGTAGCTATTAACCGGCGACCAGAACCCGAATCGCTTCCAAGCGCAGCGCCGCCTTATCCAGCATGGCCAGGCCTTGCTCGCGTTGGGTGCGCAGGGCAACCAGCTCGCTGTCGCGTACGGTCGGGTTCACCGCTTGCAACGCGGTCAGGCGCGCCAGTTCTTCGTCGGTGTCTGCCGCCAGGCGGCGTTTGGCCTCGGCTACGCGCTCGGCGTGGCGTGGGGTGATCTTCTCTTCACCGGCGTTGATCCGCGGCGTCAGCTGGTCGCGCTGGGCCTGGATGAACTTGTTGGCGCTGGCACGTGGCACGCTTTCCAACTGGTCGTTGAGGGTTTCGAAGGTCACGCGGCCGGACAGGTCGTTGCCATTGGCATCCAGCAGGCAGCGCAGGGCGGCCGGTGGCAGGTAGCGGCCCAGTTGCAGCGAGCGCGGGGCAACCACTTCGCTGACGTAGAGCAGTTCCAGCAACACGGTGCCCGGCTTGAGCGCCTTGTTCTTGATCAACGCCACGGCGGTGTTGCCCATTGAACCGGACAGCACCAGGTCCATGCCGCCCTGCACCATCGGGTGTTCCCAGGTGATGAACTGCATGTCTTCGCGCGACAGTGCCTGGTTACGGTCGTAGGTGATGGTCACGCCTTCGTCGTCGCCCAGGGGGAAGCTGGCGTCGAGCATTTTTTCGCTGGGCTTGAGGATCAGCGCGTTTTCCGAATGGTCTTCACTGTCGATGCCGAATGCGTCGAACAGGGTTTCCATGTAGATCGGCAGGGCGAACTGATCGTCTTGCTCGAGGATGTCTTCCACCAGCGCATCACCTTCGCCTGCGCCGCCGGAGTTGAGCTCCAGCAGACGGTCGCGGCCGGTGTGCAGCTCCTGTTCCAGACGCTCGCGCTCGGCACGGGCCTCGTCGATCAGGGCTTGCCACTCGCCGTCGTCGGCGTTTTCCAGCAGCGGCAGCAGGCGTGGACCGAACTGATGCTGCAAGGCGTTGCCGGTCGGGCAGGTGTTGAGGAACGCGTTCAGCGCTTCGTGGTACCACTGGAACAGGCGCTCTTGCGGGCTGGTTTCCAGGTACGGCACGTGCAGTTCGATCACGTGTTTCTGGCCGATCCGGTCCAGACGGCCGATCCGCTGTTCCAGCAGGTCGGGGTGGGACGGCAGGTCGAACAGCACCAAGTGGTGGGAGAACTGGAAGTTACGGCCTTCACTGCCGATTTCCGAGCAGATCAGCACCTGGGCGCCGAACTCTTCATCGGCGAAGTAGGCGGCGGCGCGGTCACGCTCGAGGATGTTCATGCCCTCGTGGAACACCGTGGCCGGGATGCCGGAACGTACGCGCAGGGCGTCTTCCAGGTCCATGGCGGTTTCAGCGTGGGCGCAGATCACCAGGACCTTGGTGCGCTTGAGCATTTTCAGCTGGTCGATCAGCCACTCGACCCGTGGGTCGAAGCGCCACCAGCGGTGTTCTTCTTCAACATCCGGCTGCGACTGGAAGCTGACTTCCGGGTACAGCTCGGCGTGTTCGCCCAGCGGCAACTCCATGTACTCGTCCGGGTTCGGCAACGGGTAGGCGTGCAGCTTGCGCTCCGGGAAGCCTTGCACGGCGGCGCGGGTGTTACGGAACAGCACGCGGCCGGTGCCGTGGCGGTCGAGCAGCTCACGCACCAGGCGCGCGCTGGCTTCGGTGTCACCATCGTTGACGGCGGTCAGCAGTGCTTCGCCTTCATTGCCGAGGAAACCCTGGATAGTCTCGTGGGCCTTGGGGGACAAGCGGCCCTTGTCGAGCAACTCCTGCACGGCTTCGGCCACCGGGCGATAGTTCTCGCTCTCGGCGCGGAAGGCGTGCAGGTCGTGGAAACGGTTCGGGTCGAGCAGGCGTAGACGAGCGAAGTGGCTGTCCTGACCGAGTTGTTCAGGGGTCGCGGTCAGCAGCAAGACGCCGGGAATGACTTCGGCCAGTTGCTCCACCAGAGAGTACTGAGGGCTGACCTGATCTTCATGCCATACCAAGTGGTGCGCTTCGTCGACCACCAGCAAATCCCAGCCGGCCGCGAACAGCGCATCCTGGGCTTTTTCGTCGTCTACCAGCCATTCGAGCGCAACCAATGCAAGCTGGGTGTCTTCGAACGGGTTGGCGGCATCGCTTTCGATGAAGCGTTCTTCGTCGAACAGCGCGACTTGCAGGTTGAAGCGGCGGCGCATCTCCACCAGCCATTGGTGCTGGAGGTTTTCCGGCACCAGGATCAACACGCGGTTGGCGCGGCCCGAGAGCAGTTGACGATGGATCACCAGGCCGGCTTCGATGGTCTTGCCCAAGCCCACTTCATCTGCCAGCAGAACGCGCGGCGCGATGCGGTCGGCGACTTCACGGGCAATGTGCAGCTGGTGCGCGATCGGTTGCGCACGCACGCCGCCCAGGCCCCAGAGCGAGGACTGCAATTGGCGGCTGGTGTGTTCCAGGGTGTTGTATCGCAGGGAGAACCAGGCCAGCGGATCAATCTGCCCGGCGAACAGACGGTCGCTGGCCAGACGGAATTGAATGAAGTTCGACAGCTGGGTTTCCGGCAGCGTGACCACTTCGTTCTGCGCGTTGAGGCCGTGGTAGACCAGCAGGCCATCGACGTCGTCGACCTCCTGTACGGTCAGTTTCCAGCCTTCGAAGTGAGTGATGCTGTCACCCGGCGAAAACCGCACGCGGGTAAGGGGCGCATTCCGTAGCGCGTACTGGCGAGTCTCGCCAGTGGCCGGGTAGAGCACGGTCAACAAGCGGCCGTCCTGTGCCAGAACGGTGCCCAAACCCAGCTCGGCTTCGCTGTCACTGATCCAGCGTTGCCCCGGTTGATACTGCTGCGCCATGCTGCCTGACTCCCACCTTGAAAAAGCGGGCTATCTTAACGGAATGAGCCTTAAGGACCAAAGGATTACATGCGTGCGCGGAGGGAGGATGCGAACTTTTCGGGAGATGAAGATCAAAAGATCGCAGGCTGCACCAGCTACTACGGTGCCAGGCGGGTCACAAGTTTGCGACCGATGGCTCAAGTCGCCATCCCCGCAGCCGACAGCCTGCTGACAGGAGACTAATAATATGCTGCCACCGATGCTCCCCTTGAGCGCCGTACCAATCACTTCACAGCAGGATCCGATTCGCCCGCGCCCGGACATTCCGCCCGTGGTGGCGGTGCAGGAAAGCTCCAACGAAAGCACCATCGACCTGCAAAAACGCGACCCGGAAGAGGCGGGCCTGCAGCTGCGCGAGGAACAGCGTCGGCAGCAGGAACGGGAGCGGCGCCGTCGTGAGGCCGATGAAGATCCTGAAGAGCACCTGGCGATTCCCGGTAATGAGCTCAACGCCGACAATACCGTGCCGGTGGTGCCGTTGATGGAAGATCAGCCGCGTCAGGGGTTGTGGGTCGATATCGAGATATGAAGTGTCGGATCACTGGTCAGCGCCCGCGCCAGACCGCATTATTGGCGTAATCCTGTCGCCTTTACCGGCAGTTGAATTCATTTCCAAGCGATGCACTGAACGCCATGAGCCAAGATGACAAGCTGATCGACCTCAACTCTGAACGCGCCAAGCGGGTTCATGACCTTAATGAAAAGCGTCTGAACGAAGTACGCCAGGCGTTCGAGCAGGCGATGCCGTTGGGCAAAGCGAAGAAAAAGCCGAAGAACAAACCGAAAAAGCGTTGAAACACCCTGCATCGGTTGATGCAGGTCAGTTATTTCCCTTCCTTTTACGCCTGTCTCGGGCGGCATTGATCCCGGTCAATTTTCTCTCCTGCCTGATTGGTTAACTTAGCCCCATCGCAACAGGGCAAGTGCAGGAGGCTAGTCATGTTTTTCGACAACGTGGTGATCGCCGGAGTGCTGACAGTCGGCCTCATGGTTCTGTTTTTTGCAGGGTTTGGATTTTTTATCTGGAAGGATTCGCATAAGCGCAAACCGTAGGTCTTTCTGGAGCAATGAGCACGCAAGGCATTTTGGGCGACTTCGGTCGCCCTTTTTTTTTGTGCGATCGTTCCCACGCGCAGCAAAGGAATGCCTCAAGGGACGCTCCGCGTTCCAGCTCTTGAAAGGGACGCAGAGCGTCCCGGGCTGCATTCCCACGCGGAGCGTGGGAACGATCAGTAGACAAAAAAAGGCCCGCATCACTGCGGGCCTTCTTTTTTATAGCGGTGGAGCAGAAGGGACTTAACCCGCCACCAACACCCGGATCGCTTCCAGTCGCAGCGCGGCTTTGTCGAGCATGGCCAGGCCTTGCTCACGTTGCTTGCGCAGGGCAACCAGTTCGCTGTCGCGCACGGTCGGGTTGACCGCTTGCAAGGCGGTCAGGCGTGCCAGTTCTTCGTCGGTATCCGCCGCCAGGCGACGTTGTGCCTCGGCGACGCGCTCGGCGTGACGCGGGGTGATTTTCTCTTCGCCGGCGTTGATCCGTGGCGTCAGCTGGTCGCGCTGGGCCTGGATGAACTTGTTGGCGCTGGCGCGGGGTACGCTTTCCAGTTGATCGTTCAGGGTTTCGAACGACACCCGGGTCGACAGGTCGTTGCCGTTGGCGTCGAGCAGGCAGCGCAGGGCGGCCGGTGGCAGGTAGCGGCCCAGTTGCAGCGAGCGCGGGGCAACCACTTCGCTGACGTAGAGCAGTTCCAGCAACACGGTGCCCGGCTTGAGCGCCTTGTTCTTGATCAACGCCACGGCGGTGTTGCCCATTGAACCGGACAGCACCAGGTCCATGCCGCCCTGCACCATCGGGTGTTCCCAGGTGATGAACTGCATGTCTTCGCGCGACAGTGCCTGGTTACGGTCGTAGGTGATGGTCACGCCTTCGTCGTCGCCCAGGGGGAAGCTGGCGTCGAGCATTTTTTCGCTGGGCTTGAGGATCAGCGCGTTTTCCGAATGGTCTTCACTGTCGATGCCGAATGCGTCGAACAGGGTTTCCATGTAGATCGGCAGGGCGAACTGATCGTCTTGCTCGAGGATGTCTTCCACCAGCGCATCACCTTCGCCTGCGCCGCCGGAGTTGAGCTCCAGCAGACGGTCGCGGCCGGTGTGCAGCTCCTGTTCCAGACGCTCGCGCTCGGCACGGGCCTCGTCGATCAGGGCTTGCCACTCGCCGTCGTCGGCGTTTTCCAGCAGCGGCAGCAGGCGTGGACCGAACTGATGCTGCAAGGCGTTGCCGGTCGGGCAGGTGTTGAGGAACGCGTTCAGCGCTTCGTGGTACCACTGGAACAGGCGCTCTTGCGGGCTGGTTTCCAGGTACGGCACGTGCAGTTCGATCACGTGTTTCTGGCCGATCCGGTCCAGACGGCCGATCCGCTGTTCCAGCAGGTCGGGGTGGGACGGCAGGTCGAACAGCACCAAGTGGTGGGAGAACTGGAAGTTACGGCCTTCACTGCCGATTTCCGAGCAGATCAGCACCTGGGCGCCGAACTCTTCATCGGCGAAGTAGGCGGCGGCGCGGTCACGCTCGAGGATGTTCATGCCCTCGTGGAACACCGTGGCCGGGATGCCGGAACGTACGCGCAGGGCGTCTTCCAGGTCCATGGCGGTTTCAGCGTGGGCGCAGATCACCAGGACCTTGGTGCGCTTGAGCATTTTCAGCTGGTCGATCAGCCACTCGACCCGTGGGTCGAAGCGCCACCAGCGGTGTTCTTCTTCAACATCCGGCTGCGACTGGAAGCTGACTTCCGGGTACAGCTCGGCGTGTTCGCCCAGCGGCAACTCCATGTACTCGTCCGGGTTCGGCAACGGGTAGGCGTGCAGCTTGCGCTCCGGGAAGCCTTGCACGGCGGCGCGGGTGTTACGGAACAGCACGCGGCCGGTGCCGTGGCGGTCGAGCAGCTCACGCACCAGGCGCGCGCTGGCTTCGGTGTCACCATCGTTGACGGCGGTCAGCAGTGCTTCGCCTTCATTGCCGAGGAAACCCTGGATAGTCTCGTGGGCCTTGGGGGACAAGCGGCCCTTGTCGAGCAACTCCTGCACGGCTTCGGCCACCGGGCGATAGTTCTCGCTCTCGGCGCGGAAGGCGTGCAGGTCGTGGAAACGGTTCGGGTCGAGCAGGCGCAGGCGCGCGAAGTGGCTGTCCTGGCCGAGTTGCTCGGGGGTGGCGGTGAGCAGCAGCACGCCGGGAATCACTTCGGCGAGTTGTTCGACCAGCGAATATTCGGCGCTGGCTTTGTCTTCATGCCACACCAAGTGGTGGGCTTCGTCGACCACCAACAGGTCCCAACCGGCCGCGAACAGCGCGTCCTGGGCCTTTTCGTCGTCGACCAGCCATTCCAGGGCCACCAGGGCCAACTGGGTGTCTTCGAACGGGTTGGTCGCATCGCTTTCGATAAAGCGCTCTTCATCGAACAGCGCGACCTGCAGGTTGAAGCGGCGGCGCATTTCCACCAGCCACTGGTGCTGCAGGTTTTCCGGTACCAGGATCAACACGCGGCTGGCGCGGCCCGACAGCAATTGGCGATGGATCACCAGGCCGGCTTCGATGGTCTTGCCCAAGCCGACTTCGTCAGCCAGCAATACCCGTGGCGCGATACGGTCAGCGACTTCACGGGCGATGTGCAATTGGTGAGCGATAGGTTGCGCACGCACGCCACCCAGGCCCCACAACGAAGACTGCAATTGGCGGCTGGTGTGTTCCAGCGTGTGGTAACGCAGCGAGAACCAGGCCAGCGGGTCGATCTGCCCGGCGAACAGGCGGTCGCTGGCCAGGCGGAACTGAATGAAGTTGGACAGTTGGGTTTCCGGCAGGGTGACCTGCTCGTGCTGCCCATTGAGGCCGTGGTACACCAGCAGGCCGTCGACATCGTCGACTTCCTGCACGGTCATTTTCCAGCCTTCGAAATGGGTGATGGAGTCACCCGGCGAGAACCTCACGCGGGTGAGGGGCGCATTCCGTAGCGCATACTGGCGGGTGTCGCCAGTGGCCGGATAGAGCACGGTCAACAAGCGGCCGTCCTGTGCCAGAACGGTGCCTAACCCCAGCTCTGCTTCGCTGTCACTAATCCAGCGTTGCCCCGGTTGATACTGCTGCGCCATGCTGCCTGACTCCCGCCGTGAAAAAGCCGACTATCTTAACGGAACAAGCCCCCACGCCCAAGGACTCTGACAAAAACTACTCCCTGGGGGTGGCACATCGGAAGCTGAATCGACGGGTGGCGGGCACTTGCGAGTGTCGACTGGGTCACAGGTTGGCGAGCTTGCGCTCAAGTCACCCTGCAACCCGCCGACAGCCTGTTGATCAGGAGAATAATCACTATGCTGCCACCCATGCTGCCCGTCAGCGTTGTGCCGGTCACGTCACAACTCGATCCGGTACGTCAGAAGCCGGATATCCCGCCCGTGGTGCCAGTGCAACCGGGCTCCAACGAAAGCACCATCGACCTGAAAAAGGGCGATGCCGAGACGTCGACGTTTTTGCTGCGTGAAGAACAACGTCGCCAGCAGGAACAACAGAAACGCCGGCGTGAAGCCGAGGACGACCCGGAGCAGCACCTGGCCATTCCGGGGGATGTGCTCAACGCCGACAATACGGTGCCGGTGATACCGCTGATCGAAGATGCGCCACGCCAAGGCCTGTGGGTGGACGTCGAGGTTTAGTCGTGCAGTGCCCGCAGGGCCGTTATCAGCACCTCGATCTCGTGTTCGGTATTGAGCGGGCTGACAGAAATGCGCGCCACGCTTTCAAGGCCCCGCGCCTGCATATCCAGCGGCGTGTAGGCGACACCGTTGGCCCCGATGTTGATGCGCTTCAACCCCAGGCGCCGCTTGAGTTCAAAGGCGTCCCAACCCGCCAGGTTGAAGGCGATCAAGCCTGACTGGCGAGTGCCCAGGTCGTGCAGGGTAATGCCCGGAACCCCACGCAACGCTTCGCGGATTCGCTCGCTGGTCTGCGAAACCCTTTCCCATAGGCGCTCGATTCCCAGCCCGTTCATCTCTTGCAACGCATTGCCCAGCCCCGCCAGCAAGGCGAAGGATGTTTCGCTGGTTTCAAAGCGCCGTGCGTCCTGGCGCAGGTCGAACCCCCGGGCGGTCCAGGGCGCTGAAAACACGTCACGCTGAACAGGGTTCAAGCGCTCAAGAAAAGCCGGTCGCACATACAACAGCGCGGTGCCTCGTGGCCCACGCAGGTGTTTGCGCCCGGCTGACTTGAGCACGTCACAGTGCAGCGCTTGCACATCCACCGGCAGTTGGCCGACGGCTTGGCCGGCGTCGATGAAGTAGGGGATGGCGTGACGCCTGGCCACTTCGCCGATGGCCTGGGCGGGGTTGATCAGGCCGCCGTTGGCCGGGAGCCAGGTGAGGTCGATCAACTTCACGCGAGCGTCGATCATCGACTCCAGCGCCACTGGGCAGACTGCGCCGCTGTCGTCGCAGGGGATGACCTCCACCCGAGCGCCTGCTTGCACCGCCCCTTCCATGCTGGCCAGGTTACCGCCCCATTCGTGGCGGCCGACCAGAATGCGATCGCCCGGCTGCCAGGGCCCCAAGGCTTGGAACGCCATGCTCCAGGCGGTCGAGCCACTGCCGGCAAACGCGATGGATGAGACCGGGGCGTTAAGCAGTTGCGCGGCGGCACGGCGGGCTTTTTCCACCAAGACGGCGCCATGCTCGCCGGCTTCCATTGGGCCCTCGCGGGCTTCCCGTTGCAGGTGTTCGATGATCGCATCAAGAGTCGCCTGGCTCGGCAGCGAGGCACCGGCGTGGTTGAAGTGCACGATGCCGGACTGGCAACCAGGCGTGTTGTCCCGCAAGTGCTGAACGTCGAGCGGGCTCATGGGTGCAGCTCGAAAATGGCATCGACCTCCACCGCCACGCCGGCCGGCAGGCTGGAAACGCCCACGGCGGTGCGCACATGCCGGCCCTTTTCGCCAAGGGCGTTGACCAGCAAGTTAGAGGCGCCGTTGGCGACCACGCTCTGTTGCTTGAAGTCACCGCCGCTGGCGATAAACACCCCCAGGCGCACGGTGCGTACCAGTCGTGAGAGGTCATCACCGAGGGCATCGCTCAACTGCCCCAGCAGGCCCAGGGCCGCGAGTTCTGCCGCGTGTACGCCTTCCTCATCGCTGATGGACTCGCCCAACCGGCCGACGTAGGCCGGTTTGCCGTCCACCAGCGGAATCTGACCGGAGACAAACAGGTGGTTCTGGCTGACGACGTGGTTGATGTAATTGGCAATCGGCTGGCTGGGCGTAGGCAGTGCGAGGCCGAGGGCGTGCACGCGTTGGCGGAGGGAGTCGCTCATGATCAATCCTCTGGGTTCAAGAGGTTTCAGCATGTTGGCTGTCTCGAAGGGCGACAAACGGATAGATCTCACGCGACCTATCGAAATAACTCACGCGTCGGCGCAGGCTTCCTTCAACCACTGGCTGAAACACGCGGCAGCTTCACTGGCGGGACCTTGAGGGGCAATGAGCCAGTAACCGATGTCACTGTGGTAGGGCGGCCAATCGAACGCTTCTACCAGGCTGCCGTCCTGCAGCCTGCGTTCGATCAGGCGATGACGGCCCATGGCGATGCCTTGGCCGGCCACGGCGGCTTCGACCACGATGTTGTAGTCGTGCAGCATCACGCGGGGATGGTGGGCGAGGTCGACCTGGTAGTGCTCGGACCAATCGGTCCATTCAAAAGGGCGGTGCGACGTCGCCATCAGCAGCGGGCTGTCCTGCCGTACCTTGAACGCAGGGCTGCACACCGGGGAGATGACTTCCGGCATCAGTCGCGTGGCCTGCACGTCGGGCCAATCACCCTTGCCATAGCGGATGGCCAGGTCGACCTCAGCGCCAGCGACGTTCGCGAGTTGAATGGCCGGCAATAGCTCCACCTGGATAGGGGGGTAGCGATTGAGGAACCCAGCCAGACGCGGCGCCAGCCACAAGGTGGCGAAGGACGCCAGCAAGCCGATGCGTAACACGCTGGCGCTGGGGGTGGCCCGTTGGGCGCGGGTGGCCGCGGCGATGGCGTCGAGCGCCGGGCGGATTTCGTCGTAGTACTGTTGGCCGTCGGCGGTCAGGTCGATCGCGCGCGTGCGTCGGATAAACAGCGGTTTATCCAAGTACTGCTCAAGTTTCTGCACCTGGTGACTCAGGGCACTCTGGGTCACCGACAACTCGTTCGCGGCCTTGATAAAACTCAAATGCCGCGCCACGGCTTCGAAGGCGCGCAGGGCCAGCAACGGCGGAAGGTCCTTGTGCAGTGCCACCTGGGTGCGTCTCCGGGTCTGGAAAAGTAGCGATTTTGGGCGATGGCCTGCCTTTTGTCGCTGGCTGATTTGCCGTTGGGCGGGGGAGGCCGCATTATTGGGCCATTCCCTCCACGACGTAAGCCAAGCCATGAGTGAAGACGACAAGCTGATCGACCTGAATGCCGAACGCGCCAAGCGCGTGCATGACCTCAATGACAAGCGCCTGAATGAAGTGCGCCAGGCCTTCGAACAGGCAATGCCGCTGGGTAAAGTGAAGAAGAAACCGAAGAACAAGCCGAAAAAGCGTTGAAACAGCCTGCATCCATTGATGCAGGTCAGTTATTGCCCTTCTTTACGCTCCGTCGTGGGCGACATTGATCCCCGTCAATTTTCCAATCCGCCTTCTGCATTAACTTAGCCCTATCGCAACAGGGCAAGTGCAGGAGGCCGGTCATGTTTATCGATAATGTGGTGTTTGCCGGAGTGCTGACTGTGAGCCTCATGGTGATGTTTTTTGTAGGGTTTGGAATTTTTATCTGGAAAGACGCGAACAAGCGTAAAAAACCATAGGTTTTTCCGGGTTACATGAGCACGCAAGGCATTTTGGGCGACTTCGGTCGCCCTTTTTTTGCCTGCGATTTGATAATCAACACAGGGACAATAGGTGGGTTTGGAATTGGGCAATAAAAAAGGTGCGAACCTCGCGGATCGCACCTTTTTTTGTGCAGGCGGCTATCAGCTGCCGAGTGCCTTGGACGCCAACCAGAACAACCCGGCCGATAGGGCCACGGTGGCTGGCAGGGTCAGCACCCAGGCCATCAGGATCGTTTTAACGGTGCCGCCTTGCAGGCCGCTTTTATTGGCGACCATGGTACCGGCCACACCCGACGACAGCACGTGGGTGGTGGACACCGGCAGTGCGAAGATATTGGCAAAGCCAATCATGGTCGCAGTGGTGATCTGCGCCGACATGCCTTGGGCATAGGTCATGCCCTGCTTGCCGATCTTCTCGCCGATGGTCAGTACCACACGCTTCCAGCCCACCATGGTGCCCAGGCCCAAGGCCAGTGCGACGGCGAGGATTACCCAGAACGGTGCGTATTCGGTGGTGGCGGTCAGGTCTTTGCGCAACTTGTCGAGGTCGGACTTCTCACGTGCCGGCAGGCCTGGCAATTTGCCGACTTTCTTCGCGGTGTCGTCCAGGCAGAGCAGGTAGCGGCGTACTTCGATACGGTGATCGGCCGTCAGCGAATGGTAGTCGGAGACACCTTTCAACGTACCCAGCAACGCATTGATGGTCGGCTCGGTCTGTTGCGGGTTGCAACGGAATTTGCCCGGCAGGTCGTCCTTCACGCTTTTGCCCAAGGCCAGGAATTCACCCAGGGTCTCATGGTTGCGCTGGTAGAACTGGTTCAGGTGCAAGGTGGCGTCGCGGGTACGCTCGATCTGGTAGGTGGTGCTGCCCAGGTCGAGTACGAACTGCGCCGGCACGATACCGATCAGCACCAGCATGATCAGGCCGATGCCTTTCTGACCGTCGTTGGAGCCGTGCACGAAACTCACGGCCATGGCGGAAATCACCAGGACCAGGCGGTTCCAGAACGGCGGGTGCTTCTTGTCATCAAGCTTGCGGCGCTGGTCCGGGGTCTTGTGCATCTTGGACAGCGGACGCCACCACTTCAGGCCGAGCAGCACCAGGGCTGCGACCAGGAAGCCGGCCATCGGCGAGAACACCAGCGATGCGCCGATATCCACCGCTTTCTGCCAGTTCACACCGTCAGCCAGGGGGATGTCGTTGATCAGGGCGTTGGCCAGGCCGACACCGAGGATCGAGCCGATCAGGGTGTGGGAGCTGGAGGCTGGGATACCGAAGTACCAGGTGCCCAGGTTCCAGGTGATCGCCGCAGCCAATAAAGAGAAGACCATCGCCAAGCCATGGCCGGTGTTCACATTGATCAGCAACTCCACCGGCAGCAAATGCACGATGGCGTAGGCGACACCGACACCACCGAGCAATACGCCGAGGAAGTTGAACACCCCGGAGAAGAACACGGCCAGGTGCGGCGGCATGGCTTTGGTATAGATGACTGTGGCCACCGCGTTAGCGGTGTCATGAAAGCCATTGATGAACTCGAAGGCGAGGACAAAGGCCAGGGCGAGCAGCAGGCTCACGAGAACCCAAGCATCCAGTCCGCTGAATAAATCGATCATGAAGGTTTTCTGACCCGGTCGTAAGGGGGCGCGATTATGCCAGAAAACCTCAGTAATCGATGCACTAGCTGCTCATCGGTAAGCATCTTCCCTGAAAAAAACCTCGGGAAAGGGGTGCATCCCAGGGTTTTCGGGGCTTTGGCAAGTCTTTGATTTATAAAGCAGAGGGCCCGCAGGGCGGGTGATTGTCACAAAATCGTCACGCCAGAAACATTTGTATGAAATTTTACTGTTAGTGGTGGGATGCAGGGTGGCTGACTGCTAGCTATGTGCCAGCAGTCAAGACCATAACCTTGGGGTCAAACCGAATCGCTTATGGCTCTTCGGATTTGAGTTCCTGTTCAATCTTTTGGATTTCCTGGGCAAATGCCTGGTCGAGCAGGCTGGCTCGTTTGCGCCATGGTTTGCGTTCAGGTTCAGGCTGGGCGGCGTAGGTGGTGACTTCCCCGCCGTAAACGTCCTTGTAACGTTGCTCCTGGCGCTCAAGTTCCGCGCGCAGTTCATCTTTCGTCACATCGTTACCTAATTGAGTTGAGTGTAAATACGTTGCAGCGTTATGCCGGAATGCGCCCTCGGGGTGTTTCAAGTTGACCCGTGGAAACGTTCAACTTTGGACCCTGCAGGGGCGGCACTTGTTTAGTGCAGACATTCGAGACAGATAGTTGCGACCGATAATGCACGGCCTGTGCAGGGCGCCGGTTCCGATACTGCAAACCGGGCGAACCTGCGCATAGAGTGCATTATAGCGATGCATTTGAATAACACTATCGGCATAAAGTTAAAAACCGTCAACTTTGTGTGAGCGTTTTGTTACACGGACGCGCCGGTAATTGCGCAAATTCTGGCGTCATAAATTCCACCTAAGTTCAGGCATTATGTTCGCCGCTCTTTTAATGTCACTGCAGCCCTGCAGCCTGGTATGGCTGGGTGCCATAAAATTGCGATAATCGAATGATCGTCCGATAATCGCACAATGTTATCGGCACTGTCTTGTGCAGGCCGGCTGACGCGGCTTGTAATAGCCATCTAACCACCCCAGCGGTCGACAATAAGAGAAAGGATCCCGACATGAACGATCAATTGCGCAACTCTTTCGCGTCAGCGGCGCCGCCGATCGTTGCCTCTCCGGCCAAGCGTATCCAAGCGTTTACCGGTGATCCGGACTTCATGACGTCGCTGGCCCGTGGCCTGGCCGTGGTGCAGGCGTTCCAGGAACGCAAGCGTCACCTCACCATCGCCCAGATCAGCCACCGAACGGAAATCCCCCGCGCCGCCGTGCGCCGTTGCCTGCACACCTTGATCAAGCTCGGTTACGCCACCACCGACGGGCGGACCTATTCGCTTTTGCCCAAAGTCCTGACCCTGGGCCATGCCTACCTGTCGTCCACACCGCTGGCGGTGTCGGCCCAGCCCTACCTGGATCGCATGAGCGAGCAGCTCCACGAAGCCTGCAACATGGCGACACTCGAAGGTGACGACATCCTCTATATCGCCCGTTCGGCCACTACCCAGCGCCTGATTTCCGTGGACCTGTCGGTGGGAGGGCGGCTGCCGGCCTATTGCACCTCCATGGGCCGCATTTTGCTCGCGGCGTTGGACGATGCCTCGTTGCAGGACTACCTCGACCACGCCGACCTGCAAACCAAGACCAGCCGCACCCTCACGACGCCCGAGGCGCTGTTCGAATGCCTGCAACAAGTGCGTCAACAGGGCTGGTGCATCGTCGACCAGGAACTGGAGCAGGGCCTGCGTTCCATTGCGGTGCCGGTCTACGACGCGTCGGGCCAGGTGTTGGCCGCGCTGAACGTCAGCACCCATGCCGGGCGTGTCAGCCGCAGTGAGCTGGAACAGCGCTTCCTGCCGAGCATGCTCAGTGCCAGCCGCGAGTTGAGTGCGCAGCTGTTTGCCTAAGCTGTTCGGTGACCGCACAGAACCCGGGTTGATGAATTGACGGTGTTTCCCCTGGCTTATTAATGTGCGGCAGCGCTCGAAGGGGCGCCGAATAATAACGACGGCCCCAGGTCGTCAGCCCGCCATCGGTGTGGAAATAAAAATAATGAATCAGCCCTCTGTCGGTACTCCGTTGGACGTCCAGTCCTTCATCAATACCCAGCCTCTGTCACGTTATCAGTGGCGCGTGGTGATCCTGTGTTTCCTGATTGTTTTCCTTGATGGCCTCGACACCGCCGCCATGGGCTTTATCGCGCCTGCATTGTCCCAGGACTGGGGCATCGACCGCGCCAGCCTCGGCCCGGTGATGAGCGCCGCATTGATCGGCATGGTGTTCGGCGCACTGGGCTCCGGCCCGCTGGCGGATCGTTTCGGGCGCAAAGTGGTGCTGGTGGGGGCGGTGCTGGTGTTTGGCGCGTTCAGCCTGGCGTCGGCCTACAGCAGTAACGTCGATCAGTTGCTGGTGCTGCGCTTTCTCACCGGGCTGGGCCTGGGCGCCGGCATGCCGAATGCTACGACCCTGCTGTCCGAATACACCCCGGAACGTCACAAGTCGTTGCTGGTGACCAGCATGTTCTGCGGCTTCAACCTGGGCATGGCCGGCGGCGGGTTCATCTCGGCCAAGCTGATCCCGGCGTTCGGCTGGCACAGCCTGCTGCTGATCGGCGGCGTTCTGCCATTGATCCTGGCGTTGGTGTTGCTGGTGTGGCTGCCCGAATCGGCGCGTTACCTGGTGGTGCGCAATCGGGGGACCGACAAGGTGCGCAAAACCCTGTCACCCATCGAGCCCTCCATCGTCGCCCAGGCCACCCATTTCAGCGTGCCCGAGCAGAAAACCGTCAAGGCCCGTAACGTATTCGCGGTGATCTTTTCCGGTACCTACAGTGCCGGCACCTTGCTGTTGTGGCTGACCTACTTCATGGGCCTGGTGATCGTTTACCTGCTCACCAGTTGGCTGCCGACCCTGATGCGCGACAGCGGCGCCAGCATGGAGCAGGCGGCATTTATCGGCGCATTGTTCCAGTTCGGTGGTGTGTTGAGTGCAGTGGGTGTGGGGTGGGCGATGGACCGATTCAACCCGCACAAGGTCATCGGCACGTTCTACCTGTTGGCCGGGGTGTTTGCCTATGCGGTGGGGCAGAGCCTGGGCAATATCACCTTGCTTGCCACCCTGGTGCTGATCGCCGGCATGTGTGTCAACGGTGCGCAATCGGCGATGCCTTCCCTGGCCGCACGCTTCTACCCGACCCAAGGCCGCGCCACCGGCGTGTCGTGGATGCTCGGCATCGGTCGCTTCGGCGCGATCCTGGGGGCATGGATGGGCGCGACCTTGCTGGGACTGGGCTGGAACTTCGAGCAGGTGCTCACGGCGTTGGTGATTCCCGCCGCGTTGGCCACGGCCGCTGTCGTGATCAAAGGCATGGTCAGCCACGCTGACGCTACCTGACGCCTGGCACGCTTAACGGTGGAAGAGGACCTGCCCCCGATAGCAGGGGGGGCAGCCAATGCATCTGTGGCTGATATATCGCTTTCGGGGGCAAGCCCCCTCCCACATTGATTGAGTTTGCCTGACTGATTAGCTAGACAACAATTCGTTCGATAATCGAACGCTGAGTCGATTATCGGATTGTTTGGCCCGTTTCCCCGGCTTAATCTTCAAGCACTTCGGCGCCACCTCAGCGCCTTTTTCGATCCACACCGGGAGCCCGAACCCCATGGCTGAAATCCTCGCGCTGCGTGACGCGGTGAAGCAATTTGTGAACGACGGCGATACCGTCGCTCTGGAAGGCTTTACCCATCTGATCCCTACGGCAGCGGGTCATGAAATCATTCGTCAGGGCAAGAAAGACCTGACGCTGGTGCGTATGACGCCTGACCTGATCTACGACCAGTTGATCGGTGCCGGCTGCGCCCGCAAGCTGGTTTTCTCCTGGGGCGGCAACCCGGGTGTGGGCTCCCTGCATCGCCTGCGCGACGCGGTCGAGAAGCAATGGCCGCAACCGTTGGAAATTGAAGAGCACAGCCATGCCGACCTGGCCAATGCCTACGTCGCGGGTGCCTCGGGCCTGCCGTTCGCGGTACTGCGCGCCTACGCCGGTTCCGACCTGCCCAAGGTCAACCCGCTGATCAAGACCGTGACCTGCCCGTTCACCGGTGAAGTGCTGGCGGCGGTGCCGTCGGTGCGTCCGGACGTCACCGTGATCCACGCACAAAAGGCCGACCGCAAAGGCAACGTGTTGCTCTGGGGCATCCTTGGCGTACAGAAGGAGGCGGCCCTGGCGGCCAAGCGCTGCATCGTCACCGTCGAAGAAATCGTCGATGACCTCAATGCACCGATGAACAGCTGCGTGCTGCCGACCTGGGCCCTGACTGCGGTGTGCCACGTACCGGGAGGCGCGCATCCGTCCTACGCCCACGGCTATAACGAACGCGACAATCGCTTCTACCAGGCGTGGGACCCGATCGCCCGCGACCGTGGGACCTTTACCGCGTGGATCAATGAATACATCCACGGCACTGCCGACTTCACCGAATTCCAGGCCAAACTGGCCACCGCGCAGGAGGCCAAGTGATGGCTTACTCGACCAATGAAATGATGACCGTCGCCGCCGCGCGCCGCCTCAAGAACGGCTCCGTCTGCTTCGTCGGCATCGGCCTGCCGTCCAAGGCGGCCAACCTGGCGCGCCTGACCTCGTCGCCGGATGTGGTACTGATCTATGAGTCCGGCCCGATTGGCGCCAAGCCCTCGGTGCTGCCGCTGTCCATCGGCGATGGCGAGCTGGCGGAAACCGCGGACACCGTAGTGCCCACTGGTGAGATCTTTCGCTACTGGCTGCAGGGTGGACGCATTGACGTCGGCTTTCTTGGCGCGGCCCAGGTCGATCGTTTCGGCAACATCAACACCACAGTGGTCGGTGACTATCACCAACCCAAAGTGCGCCTGCCGGGTGCTGGCGGTGCGCCGGAGATCGCCGGTTCGGCCAAGAGCGTGCTGATCATCCTCAAGCAGTCGTCGCGTTCGTTTGTGGACAAGCTGGACTTCATCACCTCGGTCGGCCACGGCGAAGGCGGCGACTCGCGTAAACGCCTGGGCCTGCCGGGCGCCGGGCCTGTAGGGATTATTACCGACCTGTGCATCATGGAGCCGGAAGCGGGCACCCATGAGTTCGTGGTCACCGCGCTGCACCCTGGCGTCACCCGTGAGCAAGTGGTGGCTGCCACCGGTTGGGCCATTCGTTTTGCCGATCAGGTCGACACCACCGCCGAACCGACGGATGTTGAACTGACTGCGCTGCGTGACCTTGAAGCACGCACCGCGGCCGCCCATGGCCAAGCACCGGGAGAAGCCTGATGCGCGATGTCTTTATCTGTGATGCCATTCGTACCCCCATCGGCCGTTTCGGGGGTGGCCTGTCCAGCGTGCGTGCCGATGACTTGGCCGCGCTGCCGATCAAGGCGCTGATCGAACGCAACCCGTCGGTGGACTGGAATGCGGTCGATGAAGTGTTCCTCGGCTGCGCCAACCAGGCCGGTGAAGACAACCGCAACGTGGCGCGCATGGCGCTGTTGCTGGCGGGCTTGCCGGACAGCGTTCCGGGCGTGACCCTCAACCGCTTGTGCGCCTCGGGCATGGACGCGATCGGCACGGCTTTCCGGGCGATTGCCAGCGGCGAAATGGAACTGGCGATTGCCGGTGGCGTCGAGTCGATGTCCCGTGCGCCCTTCGTCATGGGCAAGGCCGATGCGGCGTTCTCGCGCAACATGAAGCTGGAAGACACCACCATCGGCTGGCGTTTTATCAACCCCTTGATGAAAGAGCAGTACGGCGTGGATGCGATGCCGCAGACCGCTGACAACGTCGCCGACGATTACAAGGTGTCCCGCGCCGACCAGGACGCCTTTGCCCTGCGCAGCCAGCAACGCACCGCTGCGGCCCAGGCCGCCGGCTTTTTCGCCGAAGAAATCGTACCGGTGCGGGTCGCCCATAAAAAAGGCGAAACCGTGGTGGAACACGATGAGCACCCACGGGACACCACCCTGGAAGCCTTGGCCAAACTCAAACCGGTCAATGGCCCGGACAAGACCGTCACCGCCGGCAACGCTTCGGGTGTGAATGACGGTGCGGCAGCGCTGATCCTGGCCTCCGCCGAGGCCGTCAAGAAACACGGGCTGACCGCACGCGCCCGCGTATTGGGCATGGCCAGCGCCGGTGTTGCACCGCGTGTGATGGGCATCGGTCCGGTGCCCGCGGTGCGCAAACTGGTGGAGCGTCTGGGCCTGGCGGTCACTGATTTTGACGTCATCGAACTGAACGAAGCCTTCGCCAGCCAAGGCTTGGCGGTGCTGCGCGAACTGGGTATCGCCGACGACGCTCCCCAGGTCAACCCGAACGGCGGCGCCATCGCCCTCGGCCACCCGCTGGGCATGAGCGGCGCGCGGCTGGTGCTGACGGCCCTGCATCAACTTGAGAAAACCGGCGGCCGTAAAGGCCTGGCGACCATGTGCGTGGGGGTAGGCCAAGGCCTGGCCCTGGCGATTGAACGCATCTAATAAGAGAGGATTGCTCCATGAGTGACAAGCCCGGATACCGGCGCCCGCAAGCGGGCACTCAACCGGATTACCTGCACCCGGCCTACCAGTCGACGAACCTGCGTTCGCCGTCCAAACCGTTGGTGTTCCTGCCCCATTCCTTATCGGAAATCACCGGCCCGACCATCGGCGCCGAACGTGTCGACCCGAAGGACAACGACCTCACCGCCCAGCATGAAGGCGAGCCTCAGGGCGAGCGCATCATCATTCATGGCCGTGTGCTCGATGAAAACGGCCTGCCGGTGCCTGGCATCCTCGTGGAAATCTGGCAGGCCAACGCCGCCGGCCGCTACAACCACAAGCGCGACCTGCACGACGCGCCACTGGACCCGAACTTCACCGGCACCGGCCGCACCGTCACCGACGCCGAGGGCTGGTACCAGTTCCAGACCATCAAGCCCGGCGCCTACCCGTGGGGCAACCACCACAATGCGTGGCGCCCGGCGCATATCCACTTTTCGCTGTTCGGCCCGAGCGTGCTGACGCGGTTGGTGACGCAGATGTACTTCCCCGGCGACCCGCTGCTGGAATACGACCCGATCTACAACTGCGTACCCGATACCCGCGCCAAGGAACGCTTGATCGCCCGTTTCGACCTGGAAAAAACCATTCCTTCCTATGCGCTCGGCTACCGCTGGGACATCGTCCTGCGCGGCCGCGACGCCACGCCGATGGAGAAATGAGATGACACTCAACGCGACCACGTCCCACACCGTCGGGCCGTATTACCACATCGGCCTGACTTGGCTGAACCGTGAAGACCTGACCGTCGCCGCCACCCTCGGCGAGCGCGTGGCGATCAGCGGGCAAGTGGTGGATGGCAACGGCGATGTCGTCAACGACGCCATGCTCGAAGTCTGGCAGGCCAACGCCGCCGGCAAGTACGACCATCCGGAAGACGACCAGGACAAAGCGCTGGACCCCAATTTCGAAGGTTTCGGACGGGTGCCGGTGGACGCTGAAGGGCGGTTTCGCTTTACCACCATCAAGCCGGGTGCCGTGCCGGGCCTGAAGGGCACCACCCAGGCGCCGCACTTGGTGGTGCTGGTGTTCGCCCGTGGGTTGGTGAAGCACCTGCTGACGCGGATTTATTTCGAGGGTGAGGCCTTGAATGGCGATGACCCGTTGCTGGCGTGTGTGCCTGCAGAGCGGCGGGGTACTTTGATTGCCAAGACGGATGCGGACGGTGTGCACCAGTGGAATGTGATTTTGCAAGGGACAGACAAGGAGACGGTGTTCTTCGATTACTGAGTCGTTTGTCAGGGCCCCATCGGGGGCAAGCCCCCTCCCACATTTGATAGGCGGTGTGGGAGGGGCTTGCCCCCGATGGGGCCGGTTCAGGCACTACCTACCCAAAAGTCTGCTTGCGGAACGAGGTTATTGCAAAGTATGTCTAGGCTATAACCGTTCCCACTGAGTGAAAACACATGACAACAACGACCAGTCACTACACCGGAGAAGAACGCAGCAAACGGATTTTTGCGATTGTCGGGGCTTCTTCCGGCAACCTCGTCGAATGGTTCGACTTCTACGTCTACGCCTTCTGCGCCATTTACTTTGCCCCGGCGTTCTTCCCGTCGGATGACCCTACGGTGCAACTGCTCAATACCGCCGGCGTGTTCGCCGCCGGATTCCTGATGCGCCCCATCGGCGGCTGGCTGTTTGGCCGTGTGGCCGACAAGCACGGGCGAAAGAACTCCATGATGATCTCGGTGCTGATGATGTGCGCCGGTTCCCTGGTCATCGCCTTCCTGCCCACCTACAAAGACATTGGCGCCTGGGCCCCGGCATTGCTGCTGGTGGCGCGGTTGTTCCAGGGTTTGTCGGTGGGGGGCGAATACGGCACCACCGCGACCTACATGAGCGAAGTCGCGCTCAAGGGCCAGCGTGGTTTCTTCGCGTCGTTCCAGTACGTGACGCTGATCGGCGGGCAACTGCTGGCGGTGCTGGTGGTGGTGATCCTGCAACAGATCCTCACCGAAGAAGAATTGCGCGCCTGGGGCTGGCGGATCCCGTTCGTGATCGGCGCGATTGCGGCGGTGATCTCCCTGCTGCTGCGTCGCACCTTGAAGGAAACCACCAGCAAGGAAATGCGCCAGGACAAGGATGCCGGCAGCATTGCCGCGCTGTTCCGCAACCATAAGGCCGCGTTCATCACCGTGCTCGGCTACACCGCCGGCGGCTCGCTGATTTTCTACACCTTCACCACTTACATGCAGAAGTACCTGGTGAACACCGCCGGGATGCACGCCAAGACCGCCAGCTACATCATGACCGGCGCGCTGTTTGTGTACATGTGCATGCAGCCGTTGTTCGGCATGCTCTCGGACAAGATCGGCCGCCGTAACTCGATGCTCTGGTTCGGCGCTCTCGGCACCCTGTGCACCGTACCGATCCTGCTCACCCTGAAAACCGTGACCAGCCCGTTCCTGGCCTTTGTGTTGATCTCCCTGGCCCTGGCCATCGTGAGTTTCTACACCTCGATCAGCGGCCTGGTGAAAGCGGAAATGTTCCCGCCTCATGTACGCGCCCTGGGCGTGGGCCTGGCGTACGCGGTGGCCAACGCGATCTTCGGCGGTTCGGCGGAATACGTGGCCTTGGGCCTCAAGTCCATGGGCATGGAAAACACCTTTTATTGGTACGTCACCGGCATGATGGCGGTGGCCTTCCTGTTCAGCTTGCGTCTGCCGAAACAGGCGGAGTACTTGCACCACGATCTGTAAGGGATGAGCTATGACACTGCGCACGAGCAATCAATTGTTCGACGCTTACTTCACGGCAGGCAGCATGGCCGAGGTGTTCTGCGACCAGGGCCGCTTGCAGGGCATGCTGGATTTTGAAGCCGGGTTGGCCCGGGCCCAGGCCCAGGTCGGGTTGATTCCCCAGGCCGCCGTCGCACCGATTGCCCAGGCGTGCCTGGCCTCGTTGTATGACGTGGATGCCCTCGGCGTGGCGATTGCAACGGCGGGCAATTCGGCGATTCCACTGGTGAAGGCGCTGGGCAAGTTGATTGCCAGTGAAGATGCCGGGGCCGAACGCTATGTGCACCTGGGCGCCACCAGCCAGGATGTGATGGACACCGGCCTGGTACTGCAACTGCGGCGAGCGGTGGCGCTGATCGAAGCGGACCTGGCGCACCTGGGCGACATTCTTGCCGCCCAGGCCCAGCGTTATGCGGGTGTGCCGTTGGCTGGGCGTACCTGGCTGCAACATGCGACGCCGGTCACCCTGGGGATGAAAATCGCCGGGTGGCTGGGGGCGGTAACCCGCAGTCGCCAGCGTCTGGCAGAGCTGAAACCGCGCCTGCTGGTGCTGCAATTCGGCGGTGCCTCCGGCACCCTGGCAGCGCTGGGCGAGCAGGCCATGCCGGTGGCTGAGGCGCTGGCAGCGGAGTTGCAACTGAACCTGCCCGAGCAACCCTGGCACACCCAGCGCGATCGCCTGGTGGAGTTCGCCAGCGTGCTCGGTTTGATCGCGGGCAGCCTGGGCAAGTTGGGGCGCGATATCAGCCTGTTGATGCAGACCGAAGCGGCAGAGGTCTTCGAACCTTCGGCGCCGGGCAAGGGCGGCTCGTCCACCATGCCGCACAAACGTAACCCGGTGGGCGCGGCGGTGCTGATCAGCACCGCCACCCGTGTGCCGGGCCTGGTATCGACGATGTTCAGTGCCATGCCCCAGGAGCACGAGCGCAGCCTGGGCCTGTGGCATGCCGAATGGGAAACCCTGCCGGAGATTTGCCGCTTGGTGTCCGGTGCGTTGCAACAGGCCTTGCTGGTGAGCGAAGGCTTGGAAGTCGACCCGCAACGCATGGCGCAAAACCTCGACCTGACCCAAGGGCTGGTGCTGGCCGAAGCCGTCAGCATCGTGCTCGCTCAACGGCTGGGGCGCGAAACGGCGCACCATCTGCTGGAGCAATGTTGCAAACGCGCCGTCGCCGATGGGCGCCATTTGCGCGCGGTGCTGGCAGATGAACCGCAGGTCACCGCCGAGCTGTCGGCGGCCGAACTGGACCGCCTGCTCGACCCGGCCCATTACTTGGGCCAGGCGCACACCTGGGTGACCCGCGCTGTGACCGAACACTTTGCATTGACCGCCTAAGGAGGCCGCTGTGGCATTTGTACAACTCGCCGAGGGCGAACTGCATTACCAATTGGATGGGCCCGTGGATGCGCCAGTGCTGGTGCTGTCCAACTCGTTGGGCACCGACCTGCATATGTGGGACATCCAGATCCCGGCCTTCATCAAGCATTTTCGCGTGTTGCGTTTTGACACCCGTGGCCATGGCAAATCCCTGGTCACGGCGGGGCCCTACAGCATCGAGCAACTGGGGCACGATGTGCTCGCGCTGCTGGATGCGCTGGCTATTCAACGCGCGCATTTCTGCGGCCTTTCCATGGGCGGCCTGATCGGCCAATGGCTGGGCATCAACGCCGGCGAGCGTCTGCAGCGCCTGGTGGTGTGCAACACCGCCGCCAAGATCGGTACGCCGGAGGTGTGGAACCCGCGCATCGAAACGGTGTTGCGTGATGGCGCGGCGGCGATGGTCGCGCTGCGCGATGCATCGATTGCACGCTGGTTCACCGCCGATTTCGCGGCGGCCAACCCGCACCAGGCCAAGCAGATTACCGACATGCTCGCGGCGACGTCGCCCGAAGGTTATGCCGCCAATTGCGCAGCGGTGCGCGATGCGGATTACCGTGATCAATTGGCCCGGATCAAAGTACCGACCCTGGTGGTCGCCGGCACCGAAGATGCGGTCACCCCGCCTGCAGGCAGCCACTTTATCCAGAACCATGTACAGGGCGCCGAATACGCCGAGTTTTATGCGGCACACCTGTCGAATGTGCAGGTCGGCGCGGCGTTCAGTGACCGTGTGCTGGCATTTTTGCTGGCGCACTAAACCTGTGGCGAGGGCGCTCACCACCAGTAATCGATTTGAATACGGAGAGTTTTTTTTGGACGAAAAACAACGTTATGCCGAAGGCCTGCAGGTGCGCCGCGAAGTGCTGGGCGACGCCCATGTCGACCGCAGCCTCAACGCCCTGACCGAGTTCAACAGCGAGTTCCAGGAAATGATTACCCGCCACGCCTGGGGTGATATCTGGACCCGCCCCGGCCTGCCGCGGCACACCCGCAGCCTGATCACCATCGCCATGCTGATCGGCATGAACCGCAGCGAAGAACTCAAGCTGCACCTGCGCGCCGCCGCGAGCAACGGCGTGACCCGCGCCGAGATCAAGGAAGTGTTGATGCAAAGCGCGATCTACTGCGGGATTCCGGCGGCGAATGCCACGTTCCACCTGGCGGAGTCGGTGTGGGATGAGCTGGGCGTCGAGTCGCGCCAACCAGACTGAATTGAAGTGCAGTCAACCTGTGGGAGAGGGCTCCAGACGTCAGTGAGAATCGGCGTCCCACACCCAATTCCACACACCCGGCAGATGCACGGGCTCGCTGACATCCTTTACCGTCCTCGCCAGCGCCGCGCGCTGAAGCTGCGCAGTGTTGGTATAGAACGGTTCAACGGCGGTCTTCATGCCGTTGATCCGCGCGCTGTCCAGCAGGATCTGCAAATATTCCTGCATATGCCTGGCGGTGTAGCGGTTGATGTCGTGGAAGGTCACCACCACGGGTATCACCCCGTCCACCGTGGGCAACTCCCCCAGGGCGATGCGCTCGCGCACCACCGAGAGTTGCCGGTACAAGTTGGCCCGGCGGCGGGGGCTGCCGTTGAAGCCCCAGATCTTGCCGTCATTGGCGCTCAAGTCCGTCAGCAACACCTGCATGCCATGACGCTGGTAAGCGGCGAAGGTACGGCGGTCGTAATTCCAGAACGGCGGTCGGACCAGTACGGGCGGTGAGCCCGTGATCGCGGCAATGTCGGCGGCGCCCTGGGTGAGGGTGCGTTCCAGCTCAGCGTTGCTCAGCCAGCGGTGGTTGGTATGAAACGCGGTGGCGGTGTGGAAAGCCAGGATGTGGCCGGCCGCATACTCGCGCTGCATGGTCTTGTGGCCCCGTGAACTGCCGCCGGAGCGTGAGGCTTCGGTCTGCAAAAAGAACACCGCCTTGATCCCCGGCAGCACGGGGTTTTGCGCCAGGTCAGCCACAACTGAGCGGCTCGGGTTGTTATAGCCCGAGGCGCTGGGACCGTCGTCGAAGGTCAGCAGGAAACGGATCGGCGCCTGGTTTTGCAGGCGTTGTGCGGTCTGCGGGGTAAGCGCGATGGGCGCGCTTATGCAACCGCTGAGCAGAATCGACAGAATGACAATCAGGTATTTCATGGCGGCCTGGGTAAAAAGGTGGTCATCCGTGTCGCTAAGTTCCCTGTGCCGGGTAAAGGGCGCGTGCACGATACAGCATGATTGCGCCTGTCATCATCGGTAAATCCCGCCGTTGGTCTTAAGGCGGGGCGGGCCGCTGCGTGAGCCCGCTTTCAGGTGTCAGTAGCGTTGTCGCAATGGCGTGCCCATTTCGTGGTTAAGCGAGTTCTCAGTAAACGGCGCGGGGTTGGTCGAGGTGGGAGGCGTGGAGGGGTCGTTATCGAAGTCGAACGGCGGCGCATTGGTTGCCAGGCCCACGGCTTGCTGTTCCGAGTTGGGTGGGCCGGGAAGCTCAGGATGCGCTGCGGTCGGATCGCTCAGGCCTGGCAGGAATGTGCCATTGGCGCCGTTCCAGGCGTGCGCCATCTCATGGTAAAGGAGCAACAGCGGCAAGAGCAGGTCGCCGCCCTCGTAGATATGAGCTGGGTTGTAGGAAATCGTGGCTCTATTCGCGCGCGCGCCGGCTACCCCGTCCTTGATGAAACCGTACATTGGGGCATTTGGCTCACAGGTAAGCTGATGAGCGTCTTTCAATGTTTGCAGATCAGTGTTCCAGTAATCGTAATAATCGTTGCTCTCTGCGAATGGCACAATGTATACGGGGGCACCATTTTGCACCGCGGCCTTGTCCAAAGCCTCGAGCATTTTTTGCCCTTGGGGCGATGCGCGAAGCAGCGCCAGGTCGTCTTCGACTCGCTGAATGAAATCGGGTGCCCCGTCGATGACGAAGGCGAGTTGTCCCGCGTCGGAAGGCTTCACGTAGGTGACAGTTGAACCTTGGGTGCCGATCAGACGATCCGTCTCTTGTGCATAGATACGTGCCTGAGTGGTGTTGGTCACGACTGTGTCGCTTCCCTCACCGGTGTAGAAGGTGGTGTGGGTGTAGCCAACCAACGTGTCGTCACCCTGGCCGCCATTGAGTACCGAATACCCGTCGCCCGCGTAGAGCTTGTCGTCGCCCGTACCGCCATCGAGGTGGCTGTGTTTACTGTTCGGTCCGTGGCTTGCGTACAGGCGATCGTTGCCATTGTTGCCGTACATGACCGCGTGGCCGGTGCCTCCAATTATCGTGTCGTCGCCCTCATTGCCTTCTGCATAGCCTATGCCGCTGCCAAGGCGGATATGGTCATTGCCGCGCCCGCCATAGATGCTGGTGTTGCCGCCACCTGCCTGGATAACGTCATCGCCGTCTTCGGCTTCGATCTCCACGGGCACGGTGACAGTGGGGTCAATGGTAATACGGTCGTCACCCGCCCCGGTTTTGATGTGGAGAAAGGTCGGAACGTTTGAATGGCCGTCACCGGTATTGAAGGTGTAGTCGCGACCGTTCACTTGCGCGTACAGCTGGCCGTCAGGGCGTTGGCTGATATGGATCTGGTCCGATTTTTCGCCGGTTTCGAGGTACAAAATGTTAGCCAGCGTTTCTGGCCGTTCAGGGTTCTTGAGACCCTGGGTCAACAGCTGGCCGGCGCGGAGGTTGCCGTCATCCACCAGCATTTTTCTTTGGGTTTGAGTACGGGGTGCGTCGGGGGGGTCATAGGGGTGATTGCTGGCAGAAGGGTGGGGGGATGGTGGCATAGAGTGGTTTTGAGGTGGGTTTATTGCGCTCACGGACGGTCACCTTTCTGTCAGATTATGTGATCTTTGTCGCCAGCATTTACCGCGCAGGCGCACCTATCCTTCTGTCGAGCGAGCACAGGTAAATGTTCCTATTCCAATTGAGGCCAGTTGCTACAAAAGCAGCCGCGATCAATCAGGGCGTGATTGTACGTGGGCAGCCCAGTCCGCCGGCGCGGGCGCTGCGGTCTTCCTTGCCGCAGAAAAAACCGAGGTTGGCGTCCAGGGTCCAGTCGCCGATGGGCTGACAAACGCCATCGGGTTCATCCTGCGTATTGTTTGCGCAGCGGCCTACCCATTTCTTTATTCAACGCGTTTTCGGTGAAGGCCTTGGGGTTGCTCGCGGTCGGTGGGGTGGCCGGGTCATTGTCGAAATCAAACGGTTGCGCGGTAGTGGGCAGCCCCACCGCTTGGCGTTCACTGTTGTGGATGTCGTGGGGCCGCCCTTCAACGTCTTCCGGCGTGGTGCCTGTGAAGGTTGTGCCATTGCCGGCGTTATAGGCGTGGACCATTTCGTGGTAGAGCCCGACGATGGGCAACTGAGTCACGCCCGCCAATACGTTCAGGTGTGACCGGTTGTAGTGAATCTGAGCGCGGTCCGCACGAGACCCCGGCACACCGTTGATCATGAATCCCCATTTTGGATCCTCGTCGGACACGGGCGCGCGTTCGTCCTGCAGCAACGCCTTGAGTTCCTGGCTGCCATAGACGTAGCTGGACTCCGTGTCGCTCGGGTCTTCCACGATTGTCACTGGGGCGCCATTGCGCAGCGCAACGGCCTCCATCTCGGCGAGCATCTGCTGGCCTTGGGGGGAGGTGCGAAGTAACGCCAAGTCGTCTTCGACGCGTTGGATGAAGTCGGCAGACCCGTTGATCACAACACCCAGTATCGGGCCGTCATGGGCAGATACAGCGGTCAACACCGATCCATTGAGGTGCTTGATCGTGTCGCTGGGTGTGGCGTAGATCGAATCGCCTGGGCGATTGGCGATGACGGTATCGGCGCCGATGCCGGTGTAGAAGGTCGTCTGGTCGTGGCCGATCAACCGATCATTTCCGGTGCCACCCTGCAAGACGGTATGGCCGTTGCCGGCGTAGAGCTGGTCGTTGCCATTGCCACCGTCCATATAGCTCTTTTTGTGGCGGGGGCCCGCACCGGCATAGAGGCGGTCATTGCCATTATTGCCATAGACCACATTATCGCCGGGGCCGCCCATGATGATGTCGTCACCGTCGTTGCCTTCGGCGTATCCCATGCCGCTGCCCAGGCGCACGACATCGTTACCGTTGCCGCCGAACACGCGGGTATAGCCGCCACCGGCCCTGACCCAGTCATCGCCGTCACCGGTTTCAATCGTGATGGGCTGCATGACGTTGGCGTCAATGCTCACGTTGTCATTGCCGCCGTGGGTTTTCAGGTGGAACTTCAACGCTTGGCCTTCTTTATCGTGGCTGGCGAAGTGGTACAACTGGTCGTTGACCCGAATATTCAACTGACCGTAGTGAGTGTGGCTGATGTGGACCTGGTCCGCCTGATCGCCGGTTTCAAGCACCAGGCGTTGGTTGAGGGGGGAGGGATAACCGTGTTCCCATAACGATTGCCCACTGGCTTTCACATTGCCGTCATTCAGAAACACATGTTGATGGGCCTGGATCGGCGGGACCGTGTGGAATTTTAGATGGGGTGGTTTGGCGAGCCCGTAGTGACGGTCGTCAAAGGTCGCTACGGGGGCTTGCGATACGCGCACGTTGCCGTGCGCAAGGGGCGAGGGAGAGCGGGTAAGGCCGTTCGAAACGTCCATGGGTGATCCTACGTTGAGAGACCGGTGTTATTCATGCCCATGGACAGTGGCCGCCCGCGCCAAAACGTTCCCTCCAAGCTGTCAGTCGGCTTTACAACAGACTGATCGGGTAACTGACGATCAACCGGTTCTCATCGAACTCGTTGTTGCTGTAGTCGCGACGCATGCTGGAATTGCGCCAGCGCACGGTCAGGTTTTTCAGGCTGCCGCTTTGCACGGTATAGCCCAGTTCGCTTTCGCGGCCCCATTCCTTACCGTCAGTGATTGAACCTGTGTGCACGTTGCTGCCGCTGATATAGCGGTTCATCAGGGTCAGGCCAGGCACGCCGAGGGCGACGAAGTTGTAGTCGTGGCGCACTTGCCAGGATTTCTCCTGGGCGTTGTCGTAGCTGGCGTTGTAGCTGTCGTTGGCCAGGGTGCCGCCGCTGGTGCCGTTGACGCGCATCCAGGCACTGCTGCCGGTGAGTTTTTGCAGGCCGACGTAGAAGGTGTTGCCGCCGTATTTGGCCGAGAACAGGCCGGACCAGGTCTTGTTGTCCAGGTCACCGGCGCGGGCGCTGCCGTCTTCCTTGCCGTAGAAAAAGCCGAGGTTGGCGCCCAGGGTCCAGTCGCCGATGGGCTGGCTGTGGATCAAGTTGACGAACTGTTGGCTGTAGATGTCCTTGAGTTGCGCGTTCCATAGGCCGATCTGGGTGCGCTTGTCGTTGAACGCGTATTCGCCGCCCTGGAAGTTGAAACGGTCGGAGGTGAAGGCGGTTTTACCGACCATCGACATGTCCGTCATGCTGCTGTCGTCACGCGGGCTGTTGGCGCGGAACTGGCCGCCGTAGAGGGTCAGGCCGTCTATTTCCTTGGACGTTATCTGGCCGCCGCGCAGGGTTTGCGGCAGGGAGCGGCCGTCGTCCGAACGCAGGATCGGCAGCACCGGCATCCATTCGCCAACCTTCACTTCGGTCTTGGAAATACGCGCCTTGAACGCTACGCCCAGACGCCCGAACTCATCGGCGGGGCGGCCGTCACGGTCCAGCGGCAACAGTTGGGTACCCCCGGTGCCGCGCCCGCCATCCAGCTTCAACGCGTACAGACCGAGCACATCCACACCGAAACCCACGGTGCCTTGGGTAAAGCCGGACTTGGCATCGAGGATAAAACTCTGCGTCCACTCCTGCGCGCCGCCCTGGGTTTTGGTGGGGTTGGTGAAGTTGCGGTTGAAGAAGAAGTTACGCAGGTTGAGGTTGGCGCTGGCGTCTTCGAGAAAGCCGTGTTCTTCGGCGACGACGGGCAGGGCAAGACTGGCGACAGCGGTGGCCAGCAGCAGCCGGCGCGGGTGGAAAGTACTCATGGCGTAAGAACCTGTTGTTATTGGGTTTATGCAGGTGGCGGCCATGGTGCGGGGCGGTGCGGGGGCGATGAAAGTGGGGCGGGGCGGGTTGTGGGCGATGATCGAACGAAAGTTGCCGGGCCGGACTCATGAGGTTCGGCCCGGTTTTCGGGGCTCAGTGCAGGGTGTTCAAACTGGTCCACGGGATGGCGGGCAGAAATTTCTGGCAGGCGAGGGTTGCGGCCACCATTGCCATCAAGAACACCACTTGCAGCGGGCTCCAATAAGCCCAGTGCAACCCTTTGATCCACGGAATCCTGGCATTGAAGTTTTCGTTGACCTTGCCGATTCGCCGCGAGTGGAACAGGCTGATCAGGATCATGCCCAGGTAGGTCAGCATGCCCATGACCCCGAGAATGTAGCCAAACACCAGTAGCATCACCAATTGGGGAATACCATGGCGTAGCACGAGTCTGAACTGGCGGACGCTGAGCCGCTTGGGCAACAGGCGTTCGCTGAGCCACAGGTCCTGGACGATCAGGCGTGAGGTGAAGTCGGCCCATAATTGGGCGCCGCGCAAGGCGCAGAGCGCGGGAATGACCGACAGCAGGATAAACAAAAAGAATTTGGCCGGCAGTGAGGTGTCGAGGACTTGATGAAAGGCCAGGCCGTTGGCCAGGGCTAATCCGGCCCAGACTCTGATCCAGCTATCAAGGGTCACCCCACGCGGCAGGAATTTTCGCCAGAAGAAAACGTGCGAATCCGGCAGTCGTTCCAGCAAGTCCGGGTAGCGCCAGGTCAGCACTTCAGACAGGTGTCGAGTGGCATTCCACGCATTCTCATCAAAGCCTGCGACCAAGCGGTATTGTTCCTTCACGCTCATCGGCGTAAGCAACAGGCGCGCCGCCAACGCATCGGCAGAGGTGCGGCGGGTGTCGTTTGCCGTGTCTTGCAGGTTGACGAAGAAACTTTCCTGCTCACAGCGCGACACCAATTCGCGCCACATCCAAGCCGGCTCCGGGTACACACCTTTCTGGTCGTCCCAGCTGAACGCCTGGCACACGCGTTCGAACAGCGGCACGCTCCACTGTGTGTCATGCAGCAGCTGCAGGAGGATGCGTTGCCACTGCTGCTGCAGGTCGAACACCCGCAGCCAGGGCTGGTTGTTGTACTGCGTCAGTTGGGTGATGAACTCGCGCTCGGCCTTTTGCTCCAGCAGTTCCTGCAAGGTGCGGCGGTAGTCCTGCAGCAGTTCGCCGCTCAGCGCGTCGTGCTGCCACGGCGTCATGGCGACCTGTTGCCAGGGCGTCAGCCATTCCAGGTGGTTTGCTGCCCAACGGGCGATGGCGCTGCGTTCGCCTGGCGCTTCGAAACAATGGCGCAACAGGCCGGCCTGGAACGCATCGGCACAATTTTGTTGCCGGGCCTGGGCCCAGCGTTCATCGAGGTTGTGCGCGTTAAGGCCTTCGAGCAACGCCAGGGCCGGGTCCGGTGCAGGCGTCTGGAAAGGCGCAGGGCTGACGGGGCTGATGTTCATCAGCTCGGCCAGGTCATTCAGGTTGCCGTAGGTTGCTTCGACCACGGGCGCCTGGACGCTGTCTTGCTCTTCTTCACAGTCAGCCCGCCAGCGTGCGTAGGCCAGCGCTTGTTCATAGGCTTCGCGCAGTCGCTGGAAGCCGGCCGCATCGTCATCCGGGCGGCAGTTTTTCAACAGCCGCGCATAGGTGCGCTTGATGGTGCGCTCGTCAGCGTCTTCCGGCAGTTGCAGTACGGTCCAACACTCCATGTCGTATTCCCTCAGCGCCAGAACCCGTTGTCGAGCTGCTCAAGTTGTCGGGTCAGTTCGCTGCGAGCTTCGCGGATGCGGCGTTCGTCCTGGGTGTCGAGCACTTGCTGGAACTGCGCGGCCCAGTGCCCGAGCTGCTCGCGCAGTTCGCCGAGATTTTCCTGGTAGAGGCGTTCGAGGCGCGCCGTCAGCACGGTGTTGACCTGCTGGTCGCGCGGGTGAACCTTCAACTGCGCCAGCGCTTGCAGGCGTTGCTGGATCTCGTCGGGGCTGAGCACGCCGGGGTTGTTCTCGATCACCAGCGAGTGTTGCTCGCCGGTCAGCGGGATATTCACCTGCGCTTCCAGCAGACCGTTGTTGTCGTAGGTGAAGCGCACGTCCAACGACACTTCACCGGCCTTGCGCTTGGGCACTGGGATGTCCAGTTGGCCCAGCTCGATGTTGTCTTTGACCAGGCGACTTTCGCCCTGGTAGATCTTCAGCAGGACGCGGGTCTGGTCGTCGTATAGGGTGACCACGCTTTTGACCCGGCTCACCGGCACGCTGCTGTTGCGTTCGATCAGCGGCAGGTAGTGGCCGCTTTCGATATGGCCACCGTACTGGTTTGAGGTTTCGATGCCGAGGGTATAGGGGCAGACGTCGGTCAGCACCACTTCTTCCAGTGCCGCGGAGCGCGCCTTGAGTGCCGCTTGGATCGCGGCGCCGTGGGCGACCACCTGGTCCGGGTCGAGGCTGATGGACGGGAAGCGGCCGAACAGGCCGGCGGCGAGCTTGCGCACCAACGGCATGCGCGTGGTGCCGCCCACCAGCAGGATTTCATCCAGGTCGCTGACACGAATCCGCGCATCCCGCAGGGCCCGCTCGATCGGCGCACGCAGGCGCTCCAGCAGCGGCGTGTAGAGCTTGGCCAGCTCCTGCTGGGTGATGGTTTTTACCCACTGCTGGCCGTCGACACGCAGGGCGAACTCGGCGCTGTCATCCTGGCCAAGGGCTTTGCGCACGCGTTCGGCTTCGCGGCGCAGGGCTTGCAGCACGCTGCTGGTGGGCGGGAAGCCTTGGGCATTGCGTTGGCTGTCGACGAAGTGTTCCAGCAACAGGGTGTCGAAGTCTTCGCCGCCGAGGAAGTTGTCACCGGCGCTGGCGCGCACTTCCATCACGCCGTCGAACAGCTCGATGATCGACACGTCGAAGGTGCCGCCGCCGAGGTCGAAGACCAGGAACGAGGTTTCTTTATCGCGCTGATGCAGGCCGTAGGCGAGGGCGGCAGCGGTGGGTTCGTTGATCAGTTTTTCAACGTTGAGCCCCGCCAGTTCACCGGCAATGCGTGTGGCTTTGCGTTGGCCGTCGCTGAAATAGGCGGGCACGCTGATCACGGCGTCGGTGACGGTGTGGCCGTAGGTGCGCTCGATGTCTTCCTTGAGGCTTTTGAGCACCAGCGCGGAGAGTTCTTCCGGGCGAAACGAGCGATCGCCCAGGCGCACTTCGGTGGCACTGCCCATGTAGCGCTTGAACAGCGAAGTGGTCAGGTGCGGGTGGGTGTGCAAGCGCTCTTTGGCTGCCTGGCCTACCAGGACACGGCCTTGATCATCCAGCCCGACCACGCTGGGGGTCAGCAACTGGCCAAGGGCATTGGGCACTAATTCGGCGGCATCACCGCGCCAGACGGCCGCGAGACTGTTGGTGGTCCCCAGGTCGATTCCTACGATCATTACGACAAGCTCCCTCTGTGGTCTGTAAGAATCTGTAACCAATTTTATCCTGAAAGGTTGGGCGAAAAGCAAGGCAACCTACGTTCGCGCCATGTAGTGAGCGGGCTTGCCCCGCGCTGGGCTGCGCAGCAGCCCTAAACCAGGCGCCTCAAATCAATCTGATTTACCTCTTTGGCCTTATTGGGGTTGCTGCGCAACCCAGCGCGGGGCAAGCCCGCTCACTACAAAAGCTGCTTGTTACCAATCAGGCATAAAAAAACCGCTTCCGGTGAGGGAAGCGGTTTTTTGTTTACGCCAGCATTAGAACAACTTCAGTGCCGGTGCTTCTTCTTTCAACGGCTCGTTCTTCGCGGTCTGCTCGTTCCAGCCACCGCCGAGGGCCTTGTACAGGTTGACCTCGCTGGTCAGCTGCGCCAGGCGGTCGGTGATCAGCGATTGCTGGGCACTGAACAGTTGGCGCTGGGCATCGAGGAACGTCAGGTTGCTGTCGACACCAATGCGGTAGCGACGCTCGGCCAGGCGGTAGTAATCCTGGTTGGCCGCGACGAAGCCACGCTGGGCCTCCAGCTGCTGCTTGTAGGTTTCACGCGAGGCGAGGCCGTCGGAGACTTCCTGGAAGCCGGTCTGGATCGCCTTCTCGTAGTTCGCCACGTTGATCTCTTTCTGGATCTTCGAGTAGTCCAGGCTGGCGCGCAGGCTGCCGGCGTTGAAGATCGGGATGTTGATCTGCGGGGCGAACGACCAGGTGCCCGAGCCGCCTTTGAACAAGCCGCCGAGGTCCGGGCTCAGGGTGCCGGCGTTGGCCGTCAAACTGATGCTCGGGAAGAACGCGGCACGGGCCGCGCCGATATTGGCGTTGGCGGCCTTGAGGTTGTACTCGGCCTGCAGGATGTCGGGACGACGTTGCAGCAAGTCCGACGGCAACCCGGCCGGTACTTCGCTGAGCAGGTCATCCGACAGCGGCTTGCTGGCGATATTCGCCGGCAGGCCGGTGCCCAGCAGCAGGGTCAGGCTGTTTTCGTCCTGGGCGACCTGGCGGGTATACCGGGCAAGCTGCACGCGGGCGTTTTCTACCGAGGTACGCGCCTGGCTCAGATCGAGGGCCGAGGCCACGCCGACTTCGTTGCTGCGCGAGGTGAGCTTGAAGCTCTGCTCGAACGCGCCCAGGGTGTCCTGGGTCAGCTTGAGCAGTTCCTTGTCGGCTTGCCAAGTCAGGTAGGCGTTGGCCACGCTGGCCACCAGGCTGATCTGGGTGCTGCGGCGTGCTTCTTCAGTGGCGAAGTACTTCTGCAGCGCTTCTTCACTCAGGCTGCGCACACGGCCGAACAGGTCCAGCTCATAGGAGCTGATCCCGAGGGTGGCCGAATACTGGCTGGTGATGTTCGCTTCGCCGGTCTGCGAGGCACGTGCCGGCACACGCTGGCGGCTGCCGCTGCCATTGGCCGACACGGCCGGGAACAGGTCGGCACGCTGGATGCGGTACTGCGCGGCATACGCGTCGATGTTCAGGGCCGCGACGCGCAGGTCACGGTTGTTCACCAGTGCGGTCTGGATCAGCTGTTGCAGGGCAGGGTCATGGAAAAACTGCTTCCAGCCCTGCTCGGCAGCGGCCTGGCTCGGCGCCTGGGCCGACGAATACGCCGGCCCCTGCGGGAACTGTGCCGCTACCGGCGCCTCAGGGCGCTGGTAGTCAGGTATCAGCGAGCAGCCACTGAGCACGAATGCCGTGACGGCTAGGGAAAGTAGCGACTTGCTCATTGGCCAGCCTCTTTAGGAGTTTGCTTGGTTTCTTTCGGTTTACGGTCGCCGATGGCGGACACGGTTGCGAAGAACAACGGTACCCAGAAGATCGCCAACACAGTGGCCGTGATCATACCGCCAATTACGCCAGTACCGATTGCGTGCTGGCTGCCTGAACCGGCGCCCGAGGAGATCGCCAGCGGCAGTACGCCGAGGATGAACGCCATCGACGTCATGATGATCGGCCGCAGACGCATGCGGGACGCCTCGATGGCCGCCTCGACGATGCCTTTGCCTTGTTCGTGGAGTTCTTTGGCGAATTCCACGATCAGGATGGCGTTCTTCGCCGCCAGGCCCACCGTCACCAATAGGCCCACCTGGAAGAACACGTCGTTGGACAACCCACGCATGCTGGTCGCGATCAACGCGCCCACGACACCCAGTGGCACGACCAGTACGACCGCAATCGGGATCGACCAGCTTTCGTACAGTGCTGCGAGGCACAGGAACACCACCAGCAGCGACAAGGCGTACAACGCAGGTGCCTGGGAGCCGGACAAACGTTCTTCGTACGACAGGCCGGTCCACGCATAACCAATGCCCGCAGGCAGTTGCTTGGCGATACGTTCGACTTCGGCCATGGCGTCACCGGTACTGTAGCCCGGTGCCGGAGTGCCGAGGATTTCCATCGCCGCTACCCCGTTGTAGCGCGAGAGTTTCGGCGAACCGAAGATCCACTTGCCCGACGCGATGGCCGACAACGGCACCATCTTCCCGGAGTCGCTGCGCACGTACCATTTGTTCAGGTCTTCAGGCGACATGCGGCTGGCGGCTTCACCTTGCACGTACACCTTCTTCACTCGACCACGGTCGATGAAGTCGTTGACGTAGCTGCCACCCAGGGCAATTGCCAGGGTCTGGTTGATGTTCGACAGCGTGATGCCTTGGGCGCTGGCCTTCTCGTCGTCGACGGTAAGCTCGTATTGCGGCTCATCGTTTACGCCGTTGGGGCGCACACCGGCCAGGATCTTGCTCTGGGCCGCCATGCCCAGGAACTGGTTACGGGCCGCCATCAACTTCTCATGGCCGACACCGCCCTGGTCTTGCAGGAACACGTCGAAACCGGTGGCGTTGCCCAGTTCCAGTACAGACGGTGGAACGATGGCAAATACCATGGCGTCCTGGAATGTCTGCATGAAGTAGCCCTGGGCGCGCTTGGCGATTTCAAATACCGAGGTGGACGCATCGCGTTCATCCCACGGCTTGAGCATCACGAAGGCCAGGCCCGAACTTTGGCCACGACCGGCGAAGTTGAAGCCGTTGACGGTAAACACCGATTTCACGCCTTTGCCTTCGCCCGGCTCGCCTTCCTTGTCATTGAGCAGGTAGCTACGCATGTCATCGATGACTTTCTGCGTACGTTCAGCCGAAGAGCCTACAGGCGTCTGCACCTGGGCAAAGATCACGCCCTGGTCTTCATCGGGCAGGAACGCGGCAGGAATGCGCATGAACAGCCAGATCATGCCGGCGAAGATCAGCGCGTACACCAGGAACGCCGGGATCTTGTGCTTGATCATGTTGCCCACGCCGCGCTCGTAGCTCAGTACGCCACGGTCGAAGGTGCGGTTGAACCAGCCGAAGAACCCACGCTTGGGTTGGCCGTGTTTTTCCGGGTCGATCGGCTTGAGCATGGTGGCGCACAAGGCCGGGGTGAAGATCAGCGCAACCAGTACCGACAACGCCATGGCCGAAACGATGGTGATGGAGAACTGTTTGTAGATCACACCGGTAGAGCCGCCGAAGAATGCCATGGGCAGCAGTACCGCCGACAGCACCAGGGCAATACCCACCAGGGCGCCCTGGATCTGGCCCATGGACTTGACCGTCGCCTCCTTGGGCGACAGGTGTTCCTCGGCCATGACCCGCTCGACGTTTTCCACCACGACGATGGCATCGTCCACCAGCAAGCCGATGGCCAGGATCATGCCGAACATGGTCAAGGTGTTGATGGTGAAGCCGAACGCCGCCAGGATCCCGAAGGTACCCAGCAATACCACCGGTACGGTCATGGTGGTGATGATGGTGGCGCGGAAGTTCTGCAGGAACAGGAACATCACCAGGAACACCAGCACGATCGCTTCGACCAGGGTGTGCACTACACCTGAGATCGATTCGGTCACAACAGGCGTGGTGTCATACGGCACCACCGCCTTCATGCCTGGCGGGAAGAACGGCTCCAGGGACGCCACGGTGGCACGGATGGCCTTGGCGGTGTCCAGGGCGTTGGCGCCGGAAGCCAGTTTGATCGCCATACCGGAAGCCGGGTTTCCGTTGAACTGCGCGCTGATGCTGTAGTTCTGGCCGCCCAGTTCGATACGGGCGATGTCATGCAGGCGAACCTGGGAACCGTCGGCATTGACCTTCATCAGGATGTTGCCGAATTGCTCGGCCGTCTGCAGACGGGTCTTGCCGATGATGGTTGCGTTCAGCTGGTTGCCGGGCAGGGCAGGCAGGCCGCCCAATTGACCGGTGGCGACCTGGACGTTCTGCGCGGAGATGGCGGTGCTGACGTCGACCGGGGTCAGCTGAAAGTTGTTCAGCTTGGCCGGATCCAGCCAGATACGCATGGCGTACTGCGAGCCGAAGACCTGGAAGTCACCCACACCCGCGGTCCGCGAGATCGGGTCCTGGATGTTGGACACGATGTAGTTGGACAGGTCGTCCTTGGTCATGCTGCCGTCTTCCGACACCAGACCAATCACCATCAGGAAGTTCTTCACCGACTTGGTGACGCGGATACCCTGCTGCTGCACTTCTTGCGGCAACAGCGGCGTCGCCAGGTTCAGCTTGTTCTGCACCTGAACCTGGGCGATGTCCGGGTTGGTACCCTGGTTGAACGTCGCGGTGATGGTCATGCTGCCGTCGGAGTTACTGTCCGAGGCGACATAACGCAGGTTGTCGATACCGTTGAGTTGTTGCTCGATCACCTGCACCACGGTGTCCTGCACGGTTTGTGCGGACGCGCCTGGGTAGGTCACCTGGATATCGATGGCGGTTGGCGCGATGGCCGGGTACTGGTTGATGGGCAACTTCAAGATCGACAGTGCCCCGACCAGCATGATCACCAGGGCAATTACCCAGGCGAAAATGGGACGGTCGATAAAAAATTTCGACATGGATTACTCCCCTTTGCCAGCAGCGGCAGCAGGAGCGGCAGTACCGGCAGGCTTGGCGTTGTCAGCCTCCTTGACCTTGACCTCGGCGCCCGGCTTGACGTACTGCAAGCCTTCGGTGATCACACGGTCACCGGCGTTCAAGCCTTTTTCCACCAGCCAGTAGGCGCCGGCGGTACGGTTGGCCACCAGTTCACGCTGCTCGACCTTGTTGTCGGCATTGACGATCAGCGCCGTCGGGGTGCCCTTGAGGTCGCGGGTCACGCCCTGCTGTGGCGCCAGGATGGCCTTGCTGTTCACGCCGGCTTGCAGCTGGGCGTGCACGAACATGCCCGGCAGCAGGGTGTGGTCAGGGTTGGGGAACACTGCGCGCAGGGTCACGGAACCGGTGGTCTGGTCGACCGACACTTCGGAGAACTCCAGCTTGCCGTCCTGGCCGTAGTCGCTGCCGTCTTCCAGGGTCAGCTTGACCTTGGCGGCATTGGCGCCGGCTTTTTCCAGTTGGCCGCTTTCCAAGTCGCGGCGCAGCTTCAGCATTTCAGCGGAAGACTGCGTGACGTCGACGTAGATCGGGTCCAGTTGTTGGATGACGGCCATGGAGTCGGCCTGGCCGTTGCTGACCAGCGCGCCCTCGGTCACCGAAGAACGGCCGATACGCCCGGAGATCGGCGCAAACACTTTGGTGTAGCGCACGTTGATCTGGGCGGTTTGAACGTTTGCTTCCGCGGTCATGCGGTTGGCGACGGCGGTGTCGTATTCCTGGCGGCTGACGGCTTGCTCATCGACCAACTGCTTGTAGCGGTCGGAGATGGACTTGGTCTGCGTCAGGCTGGCCTGTGCGCTTTTCAGGGTGGCTTCATACACCGACGGGTCGATCTGGTAGAGCTGTTGCCCTTCCTTCACGTCCGCGCCTTCCTTGAACAGACGCTTGAGAATGATGCCGTTGACCTGCGGGCGAACTTCCGCGATGCGATAGGCCGTGGTGCGGCCTGGCAATTCGGAGGTCAGGGTAAAGGCTTGCGGTTGAATAGTGACCACGCCGACCTGAGGGGTTTGAGCGGGCGGAGCCGCTTCTTCCTTTTTACATCCGCTGAGCAGCGATGCCAGGGCGACGGCAGTGACCAGAGCGGTAACAGCTGGCTTAAGTTGCATGAAGATCCTCGGGTCAGGCGCGCAGGGTGCGCACAAGAAGTGTGGAAGGGTAAAAAACAAGCTGTGAGTGGATAAGTAGCTTGCTACGCAATATACTTACGTTCATGGTTGTTTGTAAACTCTTGACAGGCTTCGCGGAGTGTTGGCAAAGCAACGCCCGAAGCCTCGATTCCATTACGTTCGGCACCCATGACGGTGTCGTCCCACAAATATTCGGATGATCGTTTACGTCTATTAACGTTGCGTTAACGATAGCCCCCAGTGTCCTGATTGAGGTTTTACTGCCATGGTTCGTCGCACCAAAGAGGAAGCTCAGGAAACGCGCAGCCAAATTCTCGACGCCGCCGAGCAAGCCTTCTATGAACGCGGCGTTGCGCGCACCACGCTGGCGGACATTGCCGCGCTGGCCGGTGTGACGCGGGGCGCCATCTATTGGCATTTCAGCAATAAATCCGATCTGTTGCAGGCGTTGCTCGATACCTTGCACGAGCCGCTGGACGAACTGGCCCGCGCCAGTGAAAGCGAGGATGAACTCGACCCGCTGGGCTGCATGCGCAAGCTGTTGATTCATCTGTTCCATCAAGTGGCCCTGGACCCGAAAACCCGGCGCATCAATGAGATCTTGTTTCATAAGTGCGAATTCACCGATGAAATGTGCGACATGCGCCGCCAACGCCAGACCCACAGCCTGGAATGCAACCTGCGCATCGGCCTGACATTGCGTAACGCGGTCCATCGCGGGCAACTTCCGGAAAACCTCGATACCACCCGTGGCGCGGTGTGCATTCACGCCTACATCAATGGGCTGATCGGCCAGTGGCTGCTGGTCCCCGACAGCTTCCAGTTACATCAGGAGGCGGAACGCTGGGTGGATGCAGGGCTGGACATGCTGCGCTGGAGCCCCAGCCTGCGCAATTGAGACAAAATGCGTAATTGCATCAGGTTGTGTCAACAGTAAAGCCCAAGGACCGTCAATCGTCCTTCTGCCTGATGGTGGGGTGACTTTATATACGGGCTGGCGGGCGGTTGATAGGTAGCCGCCTAAGTATTTTGTAGCGATTTTGTTGCAGGGCTGTGAAGGAGTGTTTCCAAGGGCAACAGAGTGTCAAACATGTGGGAGGGGGCTTGCTCCCGATGGCTAGGGTTCAGTGAGAACATCTCTGACTGACACACTGCCATCGGGAGCAAGCCCCCTCCCACATTTTTTTGCGTCTAAGGCGATTACAGCGCCAGGGTCGGGTAGTCGATGTAGCCGACCGGGCCTTTGCTGTAGAAGCTGTCCGGACGTGCTTCGTTGAGCGGCGCATCGGCCTTCAGGCGAGCTGGCAAATCCGGGTTGGCAATGAACGGCACGCCCCAGGCCACGGCATCGGCTTTACCTTCGGCCAACCAGGCGTTGGCGCTGTCCTTGGTGAAACGTTCGTTGGCGATGTACGCGCCGCCGAAGGCTTTTTTCAGTTGTGGGCCGAGGCTGTCGGCGCCTTCTTTTTCACGCGAGCAGATGAAGGCGATGCCACGTTTGCCCAGTTCACTGGCGACGTAGGTGAAGGTTTCCGCCAGGTTGTCGTCGCCCATGTCGTGGGAGTCGGCACGGGGTGCCAGGTGCACACCGACGCGGCCGGCGCCCCAGACTTCGATGGCCGCATCGGTCACTTCCAGCAGCAGGCGTGCACGGTTTTCCAGGGAGCCGCCGTACTGGTCAGTGCGCTTATTGGTGCTGCTCTGCAGGAACTGGTCGAGCAGGTAACCGTTGGCGCCGTGGATTTCCACGCCGTCGAAGCCAGCGGCCTTGGCATTCTCGGCACCGGTGCGGTAGGCGTCGACGATGTCGGCGATTTCAGCGGTCTCCAGGGCGCGTGGGGTCGGGTAGTCGGCCAGAGGGCGCACCAGGCTGACGTGGCCTTTAGGCTGGATCGCGCTGGGGGCAACCGGCGTTTCGCCGTTCAGGTAGGACTCATGGGAAATACGGCCCACGTGCCACAGTTGCAGGAAGATCTTGCCGCCCGCGCCGTGCACGGCCTTGGTCACGTTGGCCCAGCCGCGCACCTGGTCGTTGGACCAGATGCCCGGGGTGTCCGGGTAGCCCACGCCCAGCGGCGTCACCGAGGTGGCTTCGCTGAGGATCAGCCCGGCGGAAGCGCGCTGCACGTAGTACTCGGCCATCAGCGCGTTGGGCACGCGACCGGCGTCGGCACGGCAGCGGGTCAGCGGCGCCATGATGATGCGGTTCGACAGTTCCAGGTCGCCCAGTTTGATCGGATCGAAAATAGTCGTCATGGGATAACACCCTTCTCTTTAAGTGGTTGATCAGTGGGTCGCAGGGGCCAGGTCGGCATCGCCGCTCTGACGGAAAGTAATCAAGGTCACCAGCAGCGCGAGAATCGCCAGGGCCGCTGCGGCCAACGGCACGCTGGTCAGGCCGAAACCGTGGGCGATCACACTGCCGCCGACCCAGGCGCCGAGGGCATTGCCGATGTTGAAGGCGCCGATGTTCAGGGTGGATACCAGGTTCGGTGCGGCTTTGCCGAAGGTCACCACGTTGATCTGCAGCGCGGGTACGGCGGCGAACGAGGCGGTGGCCCAGAGGAACAGAGTGATTTCGGTCGGAATCACCGCGACGCTGGTCCAGGTCAGGGCCGTCGAGACCACCGCCATGCTGACGAACACGCCGATCAGGGTGGCCGCCAGGCGTTTGTCCGCCAGCTTGCCGCCGATGATGTTGCCGACGGTGAGGCCCAGGCCGATCAACAACAGCGTCCAGGTCACGCCTTTGGGCGACACGCCGGTGACGTCGCCCAGCAGCGGCGCGACGTAAGTGAAGAGGGTGAACATCGACGCGGCAAACAGCGCGGTCATGCTCAGCGACAGCCAGATACCGGCGCCCTTGAGGGCTGCCAGTTCGGCGCGCATGTCGAGTTTCTCTTCATCACGTTTGGCGGGCAGGAAGCGGATCAGGCCGATCAACGCCACCACACCAATCACCGTCACCGCCCAGAAGGTCGAGCGCCAGCCGGCTTCCTGGCCGAGCGCGGTGCCCAGCGGTACACCGAGCACGTTGGCCAGGGTCAAACCGGTGAACATCAAGGCCACGGCCGAGGCACGCTTGTTGGCCGGTACCAGGTTGGCGGCGACCACCGATCCAATACCAAAGAACGCACCGTGGCATAGCGCGGTGACCACACGGGCAAACATCAGCACGTTGTAGTCACTGGCCAGGGCGCAGAGCAGGTTGCCGATAATGAAGATGCCCATCAACGCTACCAGGGCAGCCTTGCGTGGCAGCTTGGCGGTGGCCAGTGCCATGAAAGGTGCACCGATGGCCACGCCCAGGGCGTAGCCGGTGACCAGCCAGCCAGCGCCGGGAATCGACACGCCGAGGTCCGCCGCCACATCGGGCAGCAGGCCCATGATGACGAACTCGGTGGTGCCGATGGCGAAGGCGCTGAGGGCCAGTATGAGTAGCGAGAGGGGCATTATCGTTTCCTTGTTACAGCGCTGCGTTGTCGTCAGCGCTGAGTTCAGTGGTGAGCGCGGCGAGGAACGCCTGGATGGTTTCCTCGTTGCGTTTGAAAAAGTGCCACTGCCCGGCCTTCTGGCTGCTGATCAATCCCGCCCGTTGCAACGTCGCCAAGTGAGCCGACACCGTTGACTGGGACAAGCCGCAGCGCTGGTCGATCTGCCCGGCGCAGATGCCGTACTCGTGGTTGTGCAGTTGCTCGGGGAACTGCACTTTCGGGTCTTTGAGCCAGGTGAGGATGTCTCGTCGTACTGGGTGCGCCAGTGCTTTTATTATTTCGTCGAGGTCGATGGACATGGCAGGTGCTCGGTGTGGTACAGCGTTATATCGCGATGAGGCGAACCTTAAATCGTTGTATCCCGATATACCAATATGATTTTGCTCTGAGAACAGGCCAAATCGGTATATCGGGTTATAACGATACATTGTCGGCAGTGATAGACTGCGCGCCATGAATTATCTCGCACATCTGCACCTGGGCGGCCAACTTCCTGCGCAACTGCTGGGCAGTCTCTATGGCGACTTCGTCAAAGGGCGCCTGCAGGGCCAGTTCAGCCCGCAAATCGAAGCGGCGATCCAACTGCATCGCTCGATTGATCGTTTTACCGACAGCCACCCGCTGGTGGGGGAGGCATTGTCGCGATTCAGCCTGACTCGCCGGCGCTATGCCGGAATCGTCCTCGATGTGTTTTTCGACCACTGCCTGGCGCGGGACTGGGCGCTGTATGCCGACCAGCCGTTGGAGCGCTTCACCTCGCAGGTGTACCGCGTGCTGGCGGCCGAGCCGCAATTGCCGGGGCGGCTGGCGCAGATTGCGCCGTACATGGCGGCGGATGATTGGTTGGGTTCTTACCGTGAGTTCGCGGTGATGGAGCAGGTGTTGCGGGGGATTTCGCGGCGGCTGACACAGCCGGAGGCGTTGGGGTTTGCAATGCAGGAGTTGCGTCAACTTTATGAGCCGCTTAGCGAAGACTTCCGGCTGTTCTATCCAGAGTTGCAGGCCTTTGCACGCAACCATCTGACCACTGAGGTCTAAAGGTGGGAGCTGGCTTGCCTGCGATTGCAGTCTGCCAGTTGATACATGTGTTGCTGACCCACCGCTATCGCAGGCAAGCCAGCTCCCACATTTTGATCGGTGTTCACTTTATTCAAGCGGCGAATGCTGGCCGTGCATCTACCTGCTCTGCTTCCGGCAACGGCCCAAACAACGCCTTTTGCACCGCCTGCTGCGCCTGATACGCCAGCGCCGCACGTTCCTGCCCGGCACAGGCAATCGGCTTGAGCACGTGAATCTCCACATCGCCCTGGTCATTGGCAAACAGACGCATCAGGTGCGACAGCAAATCATCATCGCCAATAAACGGTGCCAGCGGGTCTACCTGGCCATCACGCAAATAACGGATCGCCACCGGTTGCAGCGACACATCGGCATCAATCGCACTGGCCAGCAAGCGCCCGTGAAACGTACGCAGGCTGCGCCCGTCGGTGGTGGTGCCTTCGGGAAACATCAACAGCGGGTGCTGTTGTTCCAGATGGCGGGTCATCTGCTTGCGGATCAACTGGCTGTCGCCCGACCCTCGGCGGATAAACAAGCTACCGGCCTTGGCTGCCAACCAGCCCGCCACCGGCCAGGTACGCACTTCGGCCTTGGACAGAAATGACATCGGCGCCACGGCGCCCAGCAACGGAATGTCGGTCCATGACACGTGATTGCTCACCCACAGCATCGGCTGCGTCGGCAGCTCACCGTGCACCGTCACACGAAAGGGCAGGGCATTGGTTAGCCGCGCCATGAAAAACCGCGACCAACGCTGGCGCCGCACCATCGAGTTGGCCACGCCCAGACGCTCAAACAGCCCGAACACGCTGGCCATGCTCAAGCCCAGCGCCACCACCAACAACACGCGGGCGATGCGCCCGTAAATCCGCAGGCGACTCATCACATCGCCGCCTTGAAGTGACGGGCGTAACGCGGGCACAACTCATCGCGCTTGAGCAGGATGAACACGTCGGCCACCTGGAAATCTTCATCCCAGCACGGTTCGCCGCAGATCTTCGCGCCCAGGCGCATGTAGGCCTTGAGCAGTGGCGGCATCTCGGCGATCACGTTGGACGGCAGGTCCAGGGCCGGCAGCGGTTTTTTTGGTTCGGCGCGCAAGTGTTCATTGCACAAGTAGCGTTCGCGCAGGCGCTGCATGATCGCGTGGGCCTGGATGCCGCCGTCGTGCATCGGGATGCTCGCGCAGCCCATCAGGTAGCTGTAGCCGCCCTGGTTGAGCACTTCGGCCAACTCGCCCCATAACACGGCGATGGTGCCGCCATTGCGGTAGGCCGGGTCGACGCAGGTACGGCCGATTTCCAGGATTGGGCCCTGCAAATGCAGCAGGCCATGCAGGCTGAATTCTTCTTCACTGTAGAACCGGCCCAAGGTGCTGGCGGCCTGGTGGTCGAGCAAACGGGTGGTGGCGACGAGTCGACCGCTGTTCAAGTCCCGCACGCCGATGTGGCTGCAGTGAACATCATAGTCATCCATGTCCAGGCCCAGCTCAGCGCCTTTCAGCTTGGCGTTGAACTCGCCGCTGAACACGTTGAACCGCAGGGCCTGGGCTTCCTGCAACGCCTGCGCGCCAACCAGGCGTTCGGCTTGCAGACGGCGTTCATTGCCGGTGTCGCTGATGCGGGCGATCTGAGTCATGGCGAGTCTCCGAGTGCCGGCCACGATTTCGGCCGGTCGACTTTGTTGTCCAAAGTCAGGCTATGTAGGCTCGGTGTCATCTCCATGAAGTTATGGTGACGCTTGGATGACAGCCCATCCTGTCGCAAATCTGTCATCAGCCTCGGCTAGGCTCGCGCACTTGAATGCCCCCTTGAGTTTGCGTCCATGGTCAGAGGCCTGCTGTGCGTTGCCTTGCTGTTCGTCACCGTTGTCGCCCACGCCGAAACCTGGCCCGATAAAGAATGGGCCAAGGGCACGCCACTCTCAGGTCCTGCTGTCGATGCCTTGGACGCCTACGCGTTCCCGGCGCGGGACGACGCTACCCGCCAAGGCATTCGCACCGACGCGTTGCTGGTGATCCGCGACGGCGAGGTCATCTATGAACGTTACGCCGCGCCCACCACAGCCAGCACGCCACACCTGACCTGGTCCATCAGCAAAAGCCTGATGGCCACCGTATTGGGTGTGGCCTACGGCGATAACCGTTTCAAATTGTCCGACCCGGTGGCGCGTTTTTACCCGCCCATGAAACAGCACCCGAGCGTGACCATGGCCGACCTGCTGCACTGGGCCTCGGGCCTGGACTGGCAGGAAGACTACGAATATGCGCCGCTGAAATCTTCGGTGGTGGCGATGCTCTACACCCGCGGTCGCGGTGACATGGCCGACTTTGCCGCAGACACCGCAGCGGCCAGCCCACCGGGCCAGGCTTTTCGATATTCCAGCGGCGACAGCACTATTTTGTCCGCCGCCCTTAAAGGCATGCTCGGTCACAAGGCCTACGTGAGTTACCCGTGGGATGCGCTGTTCAAGCCGCTGGGCATTCGCAACGCCACCTGGGAAACCGACGCCGACGAAACCTTCGTCGCCTCGTCCTACGCCTACCTCACCGCTCGCGACCTGGCGCGTGTCGGCCTGCTGATGGCACGGGAGGGGCGCTGGGGGGATCAACAGTTGCTGCCCAAAGACTGGGTCGCCTTCAACCGTCAGCCGTTCGATAAATACACAGCCGGCCAGGACGAAGCCGTTCCCGGCGGCCACTGGTGGCTTAACCAAGGTGCGCCGCGGCCCTGGCCAGACGCGCCCGCCGACACTTTTGCGGCCCTCGGCCATTGGGGCCAGGCGCTGTTTGTGATGCCTGAAAAACATCTGGTGATCGTACGTTACGGCGATGACCGCGACGGCAGCTATCGCCACAACGAACTGCTCAAACGCGTGCTTGCGGCGGTGCAGCCATGATCCGTCGTCGTCCGTTTACCAGCCTGTTTCTGCTGCTGTTGCTCGCCCTGCTGGGGTGGATCTGGCACGAGCGCGTCAACCTGCAAGCCTTCCCCGACATCATCGCGGCGTATACGGCCAAGGAGTATTGCTCGTGTCGGTATGTGATGAATAATCCGGCGGCGTATTGCCGTGGGTATGTGAAGCAATACGTGCCGACCAGTGCGTTCCACGATAACCCGGAGCGCAGTGAAGTGACGGCGAGTGGGTTGGGGCGTACGCACAGTGCACGGTGGTTGGGGGAGCGGCAGGGGTGTCGGCTTAATCCCTGACCCACCCGCTTCCGCAGTTGATCGACGTTATTAGTTCCATTGCGCCCGGCACACGGCACAGTTAAGGTTCGTGCAGGTTTTTTGCCTCATGAGTCTTTATGTTCAATGTCAAACCACTGGCCTTCACACTGTTGACCTGCGCCGCCGTGCCCGCCCATGCCGACTGGTACCTGGACAACGAGTCCTCGCGCCTTTCCTTCGTCACCACCAAAAACACCGAGATCGCTGAGGTGCAGCGCTTCCTGGTGCTGCACGGCAAAGTCGACAGCAAGGGCGCCGCGCAATTGGAGGTGGAGCTGGAGTCGGTCAACAGCGGCATTCCGCTGCGCGATGAGCGCATGCGCAATCAGTTGTTCGAGATCAAGACGTCCCCCGATGCGCTGATCAACGCGCAGATCAACCTGCAACCCATCAACGACCTGGCGCCCGGCGCGCAATTAGAATTGCGTTTGCCGCTGAGTGTCACCCTGCACGGTAAGACCCAGACCTACAGCGCCGAGCTGTTGGCCACGCGCCTCGATGACCGGCGTTTCCAGGTGGTGACCCTGGAGCCGGTGGTGTTGCACGCGGAGGACTTCGACCTGGCACCGGGCGTGGCCATGTTGCGTAAGGCGGCGGGGCTTAAGTCGATCAGTTTGTCGGTGCCGGTGGGTGCGGTGCTGATTTTTACGGCGCGCTGACGTGAGCGGTGCGGTGTTCCCATGGCGCAGCGCCAACCGGTTCGAGTTGTTGATCGACGGGCCGCGTTTTTTTCCGCAGATGCTGGTGGCCATTGCGCGGGCGGAGCGCCAGGTTGATCTGGAGTTGTATCTGGTCGAAGCCGGAGCCTGCGCCGAAGAAATGGTGAAAGCCCTGGTGCAGGCCGCCGAACGCGGCGTGCGGGTGCGTTGCCTGTTTGATGATTACGGCAGCCTGGCGTTTACCCTTGGGTTGCGCAAACGCCTGACCGACGTGGGTGTGGAGTTGCGGTTCTACAATCGCCTGAGCTGGCGCCGCTGGATGCGCAACCTGTACCGCGACCACCGCAAGCTGTTGTTGATCGACCAGGAAATCGCCGTGGTCGGCGGCACGGGTGTCACCGATGAGTTCTGGACGCCAGGGCAAGACACCGCCGATTGGCATGAAGTGATGGTGCAGATCAGCGGCCCGCTGGTGCTGGACTGGCAGGCGCTGTTCGACCGCCAATGGCATGCCAACGCCGCCCGCCGGGAGTGGAAGCCGGCGACCCATTTTGGTTTGCCGCGTTTGCCAAAGGTACCGGCGACCGGGCCGGGGCTTGGTCGGGTGGCCTACGCCGACGCCCGTCAGCACCGCGATATCCTGCAATCGCTGATCCGCGCCTTGAACAACAGCCAGCAGCGTATCTGGCTGGCTACCCCGTATTTTCTGCCGACCTGGGGCGTGCGCCGTGCCTTGCGCCGTGCCGCCGGGCGCGGCGTCGACGTGCGATTGCTGCTCACCGGCCCGCGCACCGATCATCCATCGGTGCGTTACGCCGGGCATCGTTATTACCCGCGTTTGCTGCGTGCGGGTGTGCAGATCTTTGAATACCAGCCGTGCTTCCTGCACTTGAAGATGGTGCTGGTGGACGATTGGGTGAGCATTGGTTCGTGCAACTTTGATCACTGGAACCTGCGCTTCAACTTGGAGGCCAATCTGGAGGCGTTGGACCCGGAGTTGACGCGGGCGGTGGAGGGCAGTTTCGAGCGGGATTTTGCCCAGAGCCAGGCGGTGAGCCTGGAGGCGTGGAAGGCGCGGCCGTTGTGGCGGCGGGTGAAGCAGCGGGTGTGGGGGTGGATTGATCGGTTGGTGGTGAATTTGCTCGATCGACGAGGCTAGTACCGACACCACTGATCAAATGTGTGAGGGGGCTGTGGTGAGTGGGGGTTGTCCCTTTGCGGGTTCACTGCAGATCTAATAGGGCTGCTTCGCAGCCCAGCGCGGGGCAAGCCCGCTCACCACAGCAAGCCCCCTCTCACATTTTTAGAGCAGTTCGAAGGTTTGTTGCTGCACATCCTGGGAGTCCAGCCCGATCTGCACATTGAACTCGCCCGGTTCTGCGGCGAATTTGAGCTGGGTGTTGTAGAACTTCAAGTCTTCTTCGGTGATGGTGAAGTGCAGGGTGCGCTCTTCGCCAGCCTTGAGCATGACCTTCTGGAAGTTCTTCAGCTCTTTGATCGGGCGGATCATCGAACCGGCTACGTCCTGGATATACAGCTGCACCACGGTTTCGCCGTCCACCTTGCCGGTGTTGGTCACGGTGACGCTGGCGTCGAGCTTGCCGGTCTTGTTCAGGGTGGTGGAGGACAGCGCCATGTCGGACAGGCCGAACGTGGTGTAGCTCAAGCCATAGCCGAACGGGAACAGCGGCCCGGTGGTGTCATCGAAGTACTGCGAGGTGTAGTTGCCCGGCTTGCCTGGCGTGAACGGCCGGCCAATGGTCAGGTGGTTGTAGTAGGTCGGAATCTGCCCCACCGAGCGTGGGAAAGTGATCGGCAGTTTGCCCGACGGGTTGTAGTCACCAAACAGCACGTCGGCAATGGCGTTGCCGCCTTCGGTACCGGCGAACCAGGTTTCCAGGATCGCGTCGGCCTGCTGGTTTTCTTCCAGAATCGACAGCGGACGGCCGTTCATCAGCACCAGCACCAGCGGTTTGCCCGTGGCTTTGAGGGCCTTGATCAGGTCACGCTGGCTTTGTGGGAGGTTCAGGTCGGTGCGGCTGGAGGATTCGTGGGACATGCCACGGGATTCACCCACGGCGGCCACCACCACGTCAGCCTCCTTGGCGGCTTTGACCGCTTCGTCGATCATCACTTGGGCAGGACGGGTGTCATCCACCACTTCCGGTGCATCGAAGTTGAGGAAGTTGAGGTAGTCGACCACGGCCTTGTCGTTGGTAATGTTGGCGCCACGGGCATAGAGGATCTTACCTTTTTCGCCGATCACCGCGTTGAGGCCGTCGAGCAGGGTGACCGATTGTTCCGGCTTACCGGCGGCTGCCCAACTGCCCATCATGTCGATCGGCGCCTTGGCCAGCGGGCCGACCAGGGCAATGGTCGCGGATTTTTTCAGCGGCAGGGTGTTGTTCTGGTTTTTCAGCAGTACCAGGCTGCGGCGCGCGATGTCGCGCGCGTCGGCGCGGTGCAGGCGGCTTTCCGCGTAGGTGTCGGCCGGGTCATCCTCGGCCTTGCCGATGCGCAGGTACGGGTCCTTGAACAGGCCCATGTCGTACTT
>NZ_JBYVMD010000023.1:0-101380 GCF_058145955.1 Pseudomonas sp. A39 | reverse complement strand
GGAGTCGCAATGCTGCCTTACCCGCAGATCGACCCGGTGGCCCTGGCCATCGGTCCGCTGAAAATCCACTGGTACGGGTTGATGTACCTGATTGGCATCGGCGGTGCCTGGTTTCTGGCTTCCCGACGCCTGAACCGTTTCGATCCGACCTGGACCAAGGAGAAGCTCTCCGACCTGATTTTCTGGCTGTCGATGGGGGTGATCGTCGGTGGGCGCCTGGGGTATGTGCTGTTTTACGATCTCCCCGCGTACATCGCCAACCCGACGCTGATCTTCGAAGTGTGGAAAGGCGGCATGGCGTTCCACGGCGGCTTTATCGGCGTAATGATCGCGGCCTGGTGGTTCGGTCGCCGCAACGGCAAGTCGTTTTTCCAACTGATGGACTTCGTTGCGCCGATGGTGCCGATCGGCCTGGGCGCCGGGCGTATCGGTAACTTCATCAACGCCGAGTTGTGGGGCAAGCCGACCGACGTGCCGTGGGCGATGATCTTCCCGCCGTTCAGCGACCCGGCGCAATTGCCGCGCCACCCGTCGCAGCTCTACCAGTTCGCGTTGGAAGGTGTGGCACTGTTCCTTATCCTGTACATCTTCTCGCGCAAGCCGCGCCCCACCATGGCGGTGTCGGGCATGTTCGCGTTGTTCTACGGGATCTTCCGCTTTGTCGTCGAGTTCGTGCGCGTGCCGGATGCGCAACTGGGCTACCTGGCGTTCGGTTGGGTGACCATGGGCCAGATCCTCAGCCTGCCGATGATCCTGGGCGGCCTGGGCCTGCTGTGGTGGGCCTACAACCGCCCGCAGCCTTTGAAGAACACCGCGCTATAAATTCGAATGCCGAGGCTTCCAAGCCTCGGCTTCAACGATACGGGTACCCAAATGAAGCAATATCTCGAACTACTGAACGACGTCGTGACCAATGGATTGACCAAGGGCGATCGCACCGGCACCGGCACCAAAGCGGTGTTCGCCCGTCAGTATCGGCATAACTTGGCCGACGGCTTCCCGTTGCTGACCACCAAGAAGCTTCACTTCAAAAGTATCGCCAACGAGCTGATCTGGATGTTGAGCGGCAACACCAACATCAAGTGGCTCAACGAAAACGGCGTGAAAATCTGGGACGAGTGGGCCACCGAAGACGGTGACCTCGGTCCGGTGTACGGCGAGCAGTGGACCGCCTGGCCGACCAAGGACGGTGGCACGATCAACCAGATCGACTACATGGTCCATACGCTCAAGACCAACCCTAACAGCCGTCGCATCCTGTTCCACGGCTGGAACGTCGAGTACCTGCCCGACGAAACCAAGAGCCCGCAGGAAAACGCGCGCAACGGTAAACAAGCCCTGCCGCCGTGCCACCTGTTGTACCAGGCGTTCGTACACGACGGTCACTTGTCGATGCAGTTGTATATCCGCAGCTCCGACGTGTTTCTCGGCCTGCCGTACAACACCGCCGCGCTGGCGTTGCTCACCCATATGCTGGCCCAGCAATGTGATCTGATCCCTCACGAGATCATCGTCACCACCGGCGACACCCACGCCTACAGCAATCATATGGAGCAGATTCGCACCCAGTTGGCGCGCACACCGAAAAAGTTGCCGGAACTGGTGATCAAGCGTAAGCCTGCGTCGATCTACGATTATAAATTCGAAGATTTTGAAATCGTAGGTTACGACGCTGATCCAAGCATCAAGGCCGACGTCGCTATTTAAAGGCTGTCCTGGTCTTAAGGTGTGGGCTTGTGTGGGAGGGGGCTTGCCCCCGATAGCGGTGGTCAGTTAAGTCATCGGTGACTGACACGCCGCTATCGGGGGCAAGCCCCCTCCCACATTTGAGCCGTGTTCGCTTGAATTAATGGCCGTGGCTTCTGCCCACATGCGAGGGCTCTGCCTCGCTGGCGGCAACACCTCCGCTGACCTCCAGTTGCTGCAAAATCCCGCAATGATCCCCGCCGCCACAGCGCTGACGCAGGTCCAGCAATTGCTCCTGCAGCGCCAGCAGCCCGTCGATCCGCGCTTTCACATGGTGGATATGCTCATCGATCAACGCATTTACGTTTTCGCACTGGTCCTGCGGGCTGTCCCGTAGCCCGAGCAGGCTGCGGATTTCTTCGAGGGTCATGTCCAGGCTGCGGCAGTTGCGGATAAAGACCAGCCGCTCGGTGTGCGCCTGGGTGTACACGCGGTAGTTGGCGTCAGTGCGCGCCGGGGGCGGCAGCAGGCCTTCCTTCTCGTAATAACGGATGGTTTCCACCGGGCAGTCGGTCAGTTTGGCCAATTCGCCGATCTTCATCACAGCAATCTCCAAATGGGTGCTTGACCCTATAGTGGCTACAGGGTCTTTACTTGGCAACAGGCACCTCTACGGACGCGACAGAATGAGCGATTCCATCCACACCCCGCACAAACATGACCATGACCATGATCACGATCACGATCACGATCATGGCCCGAAGAAATTGACCCCCGTGCATGACCACGGCCATGGCGGCTCCTGCTGTTCCGGCACGCAGGCCCCTGCGTTGGTGCAACTGAGCGAAGCGCCCACCGCCGGTTCGCGGCTGAGCACCTTTCGCATCGAAGCCATGGACTGCCCCACCGAGCAGACGCTGATCCAGAACAAACTGGGCAAGCTTGCGGGCGTGCAGCAGCTGGAATTCAACCTGATCAACCGCATCCTCGGGGTCACCCATGACCTGCCGAGCACCGCGCCGATCATCGACGCGATCAAATCCCTCGGCATGCAGGCCGATCCCATCGAAGAAGGCACGCCTGCCGCTGAGCCGCCCGCCAAGAAACACTGGTGGCCGCTGGCGTTGTCCGGCGTCGGCGCGTTGGCTGCCGAAGTGCTGCACTTCACTGACGCCGCGCCTACCTGGGTGATCGCGGTGGTGGCGTTGGTGTCGATCCTCAGCGGCGGCCTCACCACGTACAAGAAGGGCTGGATTGCCCTGAAAAACCTCAACCTGAACATCAATGCCTTGATGAGTATCGCGGTGACCGGCGCGATCCTGATTGGCCAGTGGCCGGAAGCCGCGATGGTGATGTTCCTGTTTACTGTCGCCGAGTTGATCGAAGCCAAATCCCTGGATCGCGCGCGTAATGCCATCAGCGGCTTGATGCAGATGACACCCGAGCAGGCCACCGTGCAGCAGGCTGACGGCACGTGGGTTGAAAAAGAGGTCAAAAGCATAGAAATGGGTGCGATTGTGCGGGTTAAGCCCGGCGAACGCATCGGCCTGGACGGTGAAGTCACTGCCGGCCAATCCACCATCGACCAGGCGCCGATCACCGGTGAAAGCCTGCCGATTGAAAAAACCGTGGGCGATAAAGTCTTCGCCGGCACCATCAACCAGGCCGGTTCCCTGGAATATAAAGTGACCGCGGCGGCCAACAACTCCACCCTGGCGCGCATCATTCACGCGGTGGAACAGGCCCAAGGCGCACGGGCGCCGACCCAGCGGTTCGTCGACAGGTTCTCGAAAATATACACCCCGGCCGTGTTCCTGTTTGCCTTGGGTGTGGCCATTATTCCGCCGCTGTTCATGGCTGGCGTCTGGTTCGACTGGATCTACCGTGCCCTGGTGCTGCTGGTGGTGGCATGCCCGTGTGCGTTGGTGATTTCCACCCCTGTGACCATCGTCAGCGGTCTCGCTGCGGCGGCGCGCAAAGGCATCCTGATCAAGGGCGGCGTGTACTTGGAGGGCGGTTACAAGCTCGACTACCTGGCCCTCGACAAGACCGGCACCATCACCCACGGCAAGCCGGTGCAAACCGATTACCTGGCGTTGTTCCCTAACGTCGAAGACAGCGCGCCGGCCCTGGCCGCCAGTCTGGCCGGGCGTTCCGACCACCCGGTGTCGCTGGCGATTGCCAACGCGGCTGTGGATAAAAACCTGCCCATCCACGTTGTGGATAACTTCGAGGCCCTGGCCGGTCGCGGCGTGCGCGGCGATATCAATGGCGAAACCTACCACTTGGGCAACCACCGCCTGGTGGAAGACCTGGGCCTCTGCTCGCCGGCGCTGGAAGAAAAACTCTTCGCCCTCGAGAAACAGGGCAAGTCCGTGGTGCTGCTGCTCGACACATCCGGCCCGCTGGCGCTGTTCGCCGTGGCCGACACGGTCAAGGACAGCAGTCGCGAGGCCATCCAGCAACTGCACGAGCTGGGCATCAAGACCCTGATGCTCACCGGCGACAACACCCACACCGCCCAGGCGATTGCTGCCCAGGTCGGCATCGACCAGGCCCAGGGCGACCTGTTGCCTACCGATAAACTGCAAGCTATCGAAACCCTCTACGGCCAAGGCCATCGCGTGGGCATGGTCGGCGACGGCATCAACGACGCACCGGCGCTGGCCCGTGCCGAGATCGGTTTTGCCATGGCCGCCGCCGGTACCGACACCGCCATCGAGACCGCTGACGTAGCGCTGATGGATGATGACCTGCGCAAGATTCCGGCATTCATTCGTCTGTCGCGGCAAACGTCGAGTATCCTCAAACAGAACATCGCCCTGGCGCTGGTGATCAAGGCGATTTTCCTCGCCGTGACCTTCCTGGGCATGGCCACCATGTGGATGGCGGTGTTCGCCGACATGGGCGTGAGCCTGTTGGTGGTGTTCAATGGCCTGCGCCTGTTGCGCAAATAGTCGATGAGAGGGTGGTGTGCTGAGTGCCGAGTTGAAGGCGTTTTACATGGTCGCCCGCCTGGGCAGCATCACCCAGGCGGCGAAAAAGCTCGGCCTGAGCCAACCCACGGTCACCACCCAGGTCCGTAACCTGGAAAGCCAATACGGCGTCGAGCTGTTCTACCGAGGCGGCCGCCGCCTCACCGTCAGCGACGACGGCGCGCGCCTGCTGCCGATGGTCAAGGCGCTGTTGCAGCAGGAAGCGGATATCGAGTTCTTCCTGCGCAACAATGGCCAGGTCCAGGGTGCATTGAGAATTGCCGCAACCGCGCCGTATTACATCCTTGACCTGGTCAAAGCCTTCCGCGAACGCCTGCCGCAGGTGGAGGTGTCGGTAGAAATCGGCAACTCCCAGCAAGTGCTGGAAGCGCTGGACGATTATCGCGTCGACGTCGCCGCCTCCTCGCAATTGCTGGAAGACCCACGCCTGATTCGCCGCGTATTGGGCACTGATCCGCTGGTGTTGGCGGTGCATCGCAATCATCCACTGGCCCAGCTTGATCATGTGTCGTTGAACGCGTTGGCAGGGCATACGCTGTTGATGCGTGAGGCCGGCTCCACCACCCGCAGGTTGACCGAAGACATGCTGCAGGGCGCCGGCGTGAGTTACGGCCCGCTGCTGGAAATCGGCAGCCGCGAATCCATTCGTGAAGCGGTGCTGCGCAATATCGGCATCAGTATCATTGCCCGTCAGGAAGTGCCCCATGACCCGCAGCTGCGGGTGCTGACGATCGAGAATGCGCCGCAGATTCCGGAATACCTGTACTGCCTGAAGGAAAGAAAGGGCGCGCGGTTGCCAGCGGCGTTTCTGGGGTTGGCGCAGGAAATGTCGCCAATTTAGAGGTGTGTGGCTGCCTTGAGGGCCAATCGGGGGCAAGCCTCATCTTGGAACTCGGTCAAGTGTGGGAGGGGGCTTGCCCCCGATAGCGATAGACCAGGCAACTCACCACTGAGAGCCCTACCCAAATCCACCAATACCACTATCACCGCGTTTTGCCTTTCTGCCACATCAGGGACGCATTGCCTGCCTAGCATGGCCTTCATCAGTTTGATGAGGTGCCACCATGAACACAGCCCTGACCCAACCCGGCGCGCCGATGAAGGTGCGCGGTATCCAGAAACGCTTCGGCGCCTTTACCGCGCTGGATAACGTCTCCCTGGACGTCGCCGCCGGCGAGCTGGTGTGCCTGCTGGGCCCGTCCGGCTGCGGCAAGACCACCTTGCTGCGCTGCATCGCCGGGCTGGAACGCCAGGACAGCGGCGAACTTTACCTGGGCAACCGGGATGTTTCCCTGCTGCCGCCCCAGGCACGGGACTACGGCATCCTGTTCCAGTCCTACGCGCTGTTTCCCAACCTCACCGTCGAAGCGAACATCGGCTATGGCCTCACCGGCAGCGGTCGTGATGAAGTACGCCAGCGCGTTGGCCAGATGCTGGAATTGGTCGGCCTGCTGGGCAGCGAAAAGAAATACCCCGGGCAACTCTCGGGTGGCCAACAGCAGCGGGTCGCCCTGGCGCGTGCCTTGGCCCCGGCGCCGTCGTTATTGCTGCTGGATGAACCGATGTCAGCCCTCGACGCCCGCGTGCGCGAGCATCTGTGCACCGAGTTGCGCCAACTGCAACGACGCCTGGGTATCACCACGTTGATGGTCACCCACAACCAGGACGAAGCCATGCTGATGGCCGACCGCATTGCCGTGATGAACAACGGCAAGGTCGAGCAATACGCCACGCCCCAGGAGATCTACGACCGCCCGGCCACGCCGTTCGTGGCGGAGTTTGTCGGCCAGGGCAATTGGCTGCCGTTCAGCCGCAACAGTGCCAGCCACGCCCAGGTCGGCGGCATGAACATGCGCCTGGCCGACGATGCCGGTGCGGCCAAGTCCGGGCGCCTGTTCTGCCGCCCGGAGGCGATCAGCATCAACCCGCCGGTGCACGAAGAGAACCTGTTCCCGGCCAAGGTCCGTGAGATCACCTTCCTCGGCAACCGCTGCCGCATGAGCTTTGAACTGGAGCAATTGCCCGGCCACCCGTTACTGGCCGAATTGGCGCCGGAAGCCATGCCGCGCCTGGGCGCCCAGGATATCTGGGTGGCCTTGCCGCCGCGCAGCCTGCAGGTGTTTGCCTGAGATGGCTGCCGTGATGACGCTGCCGCGCCAGGCTTCCCGCGCCGAAACGGGCGACCGTATTTTCGTGCTCGGCGGCAAGCTGTTGTGGCTGTTGCTGCTGGGCATCGCCGTGCTGCTGCCATTGCTGGCGATCTTCTGGCGCGGTTTCAGCAGCGAAGCCGGGCAGGGCGGTGGCCTGGTCGCCGCGCGGGAACTGGTCACGAGCGACAACTTCCACTGGCTGCTGGGCAATAGCCTCAAAGTTTCCCTCAGCGTGGCGGCCATCGTCGTACCGCTGGCTTACCTGTTTGCCTACGCCCTGCAACGTACGCTGATTCCCGGCAAGGCGATCTGGCGCGGCCTATCGCTGCTGCCGTTGATGGCGCCGTCGATGTTGCCGGGCATTGCGCTGGTGTACCTGTTCGGCAACCAGGGCATGCTGCGCGGGCTGCTCTCGGACAACATCTACGGCTTCTGGGGCATTGTGCTGGGTGAGGTGATCTACACCTTCCCACATGCCTTGATGATTCTGCTGTCGGCGTTGTCCCTGGCGGACGCGCGGCTGTTTGATGCGGCTTCCAGCATGGGCGCGAGCCCGGCTCGGGCGTTTCGCAGCATCACCTGGCCAGCCACACGCCAGGCGGTGTTCGCCGCGTTTTGCCTGGTGTTCACCCTGACCATCACTGACTTCGGTGTGCCCGTGGTGGTGGGCGGCGATTATCAGGTGCTGGCGCTTGAGGCCTACAAAGCCGTGGTTGGCCAGCAGCAGTTCGGGCGTGGCGCATTGATCGGCATGGTGTTGCTGCTGCCGGCGCTGTTCAGCTTTGGTGTGGATGCCTGGCTGCGTCGTCGCCACGGCGATTCCATGAGCGGCCGCGCCCAAGTGTTCCAGCCGGCACCCTCGCGCCTGAGAGACGGCTGCTATCTGAGTATCGTGCTGTTGATCTGTGCCGTGTTGCTGCTGGTGTTCGGCATGGCGGTGTATTCGTCGCTGGTGAAATTCTGGCCGTACAACCTGTCGCTGTCCCTTAACCACTATCAGTTCGAAGACACCGCCGGCGGCGGCTGGCTGGCCTACCGCAACAGCCTGACCATGGCGCTGTGCACGGCGTTGATCGGCAGCGTGCTGATCTTCACCGGGGCCTATCTGATGGAAAAGACCAAGGGCCAAAAGGGCTTGAACCTGGCGCTGCGCATGCTCAGTTTTGTGCCGATGGCGGTGCCTGGGTTGGTACTGGGCCTGGGCTACGTGTTCTTTTTCAACCTCAACGGCAACCCCCTGCATGTGTTCTACGGGACCATGACCCTGCTGGTGGTGTGCACCATCGCGCACTACCTGACCACCGCACAGATGACCGCCACCACTGCACTGCGTCAGCTCGACGCGGAGTTCGAAGCCGCCGCGCTGTCGCTCAAGGCGCCGCTGTACCGCCATTACTTGAAAGTGACGGTGCCGATCTGCCTGCCGGCGCTGCTGGACATCGTGCGCTACCTGTTTGTGTCGGCGATGACCACCGTGTCCGCCGCGATCTTCCTCTACAGCCCCGACACCATCCTCGCCGCCGTCGCCGTGCTGAATATGGACGACGCCGGCAACGTCGGCGGTGCGGCGGCCATGTCCACTTTGATTCTGTTCACCTCGGCCGGCGTCTCGCTGCTGCTGGCGTGGGCTTCACATGGCGCGCTGCGCCGCTCCCAAGCCTGGCGCCAGACCGCGCCGAGCCAATAATCCTGAAGGAGGTGTTTCATGTTCAAGCCCCTGGCGCTGGTCGCTGCCGTACTCACTGCATTCAGCCTGAATGCCTTCGCCAAGACCGAGTTGACCGTGTACACGGCCCTCGAAGCCGAGCAGTTGAAGACCTATAAGCAGGCCTTCGAAAAGGCCAACCCCGATATCGAAATCAAATGGGTACGCGACTCCACTGGCATCATCACCGCCAAGCTGCTGGCCGAGAAAGCCCGCCCGCAGGCCGATGTGGTGTGGGGCCTGGCCGCCTCCAGCCTGGCGATCCTCGACCAGCAGGGCATGCTGGACAACTACGCACCCAAGGACCTGGACAAGATCGGCAAGAACTACCGCGACGCCGCCAACCCACCGGCCTGGGTCGGCATGGATGTGTGGGCCGCGACGATCTGCTTCAACACTGTGGAGGCCGAGAAACAAGGCCTGACCAAGCCGGTGAGCTGGCAGGACCTGACCAAGCCTGAGTACAAGGGCAAGATCGTCATGCCTAACCCGGCGTCGTCCGGCACTGGCTTCCTGGATGTGAGCGCCTGGCTGCAGACCTTTGGCGAGAAGCAAGGCTGGCAGTACATGGACGACCTGCACCAGAACATCGGGCAGTACGTTCACTCCGGCTCCAAGCCGTGCAAGCTGGCAGCGTCGGGTGAATTCCCGATCGGGATTTCGTTCGAATACCCGGCCGTGCAGTTGAAGCGCCAGGGCGCGCCGCTGGACATCATCCTGCCGAAGGAAGGCCTGGGCTGGGACATCGAAGCCACGGCGGTGATCAAAGGCACAGCCCACGCCGACGCCGCGAAAAAACTCGCCGATTTCTCCGCAAGCCCGGCTGCCATGGACCTGTACAAGGACAACTTCGCCGTCCTCGCCCAGCCCGGCATTGCCAAGCCGCAGACCGAATTGCCGGCCGATTATGAACAGCGCCTGATCAAGAACGACTTTGCCTGGGCCTCGAAGAACCGCGACAGCATTTTGACCGAGTGGCGTAAGCGCTATGACGGCAAGTCGGAGAAAGTGGCAGGGCAGTAAGGTTTTTCGTTAGGGCTACTGGCCTCATCGGGGGCAAGCCCCTTCCCACACGGATGGCATTCACAAATCGAACTGTGGGAGGGGGCTTGCCCCCGATGGCGGTCTGGAAAACAGGACATCACGATATGACACACCACAGCGACCTGCTGATCATCGGCGCCGGCATCCTCGGCCTGTCCCATGCCTACGCCGCCGCCAAGCGCGGCCTCAAGGTCAAGGTGTTCGAGCGCAGTGCCACCCCGCTGGGCGCCTCGGTGCGCAACTTTGGCCAGGCGCTGGTCACCGGCCAACCGCCGGGGCCGATGCTCGACCTGGCACGGGAAAGTCGCGCTATCTGGGGGCAATGGGCTGAGCGGGCGGGTCTGCAGCTCAAGCGCAACGGCGCCTACCTGTTCGCCCGCACCGAAGCGGAAGAGCATCTGCTGGAAGCCTTCTGTGCCGGCCGTGCACAGGAGCACGGCTACAACGTTGACCTGCTGCAAGGCGCAGCGATGAAAGATCTATACGGCGGCCAGTTCCGTCATCATCGCGCCGCGCTGCATGGCAAGGACGATCAGCAGTTGTATTCGCGCGAAGCGATCCCGGCGCTGATCAACTACCTGGCGCAAGCGCTGAACGTGGAGTTCTACTTCTCCACGCTGGTGCGCGATGTGGAACCGGGCCAGTTGCACAGCACGGCGGGCAGCTTTCGCGGCGAGCAGATCATCGTGTGCTCCGGCCACGACTACCAGACCCTGCTGGCCGAGGCGATCGCCGAACTCAACCCGAGCATCTGCCGCCTGCAAATGCTGCGTGCGCGGCCTGCGGTGAACCTGAACCTGCAACACGCGTTGCTCACCGGCTTGAGTTGCGTGCACTACGGCGCCTTCGCCGATCTGCCGGAAGCCGCGCCGGTGCAGGCGCAGATCCTGCGTGAAGCGCCGCACCTGCACGAACACGGCATCCATCTGCTGATCAGCCCGACACCCCATGGAGAACTGATCATCGGCGACTCCCATGACTACGGCAGCGATGCGTCGCCCTTCAATGCCGAGCAGATCGACGACTGGATGATCGAACTGGCCGAGCAGACGCTGGGCTGCAAGATCCAGGTGGTGGAACGCTGGCAGGGCGTGTACGGCTCGCGCGGGCCGGCGCCGTTTTCCTTCTTGCGGGCCGCTCCAGGCATCAGTGCGGCGTTGATGCACACCGGCGTGGGCATGAGCGTCGGGCCGGCGATGGCAGAGCGCAATATCACCACACTGTGGGGAGCGGCGTGATGAACCCGGAACAGGCAATCGCCGACGTCTTCGGCTTGTATGAGCAATACGGCACGGCGGACTACATCGGCGAGCCGGTGTCGCAGCTCGAGCACATGTCCCAGGCTGCGCAGTTGGCCATGGCCGAGGGCGTTGATGATGAAGTGGTGCTGGCGGCGTTTTTCCACGATATCGGTCACCTCTGCGGCCAGGGTGGCGAGAACATGGACGGTTATGGCGTCGTCAGCCATGAGCGGCTGGGTGCGGATTATCTACGCCGCGCAGGGTTCAGCGAGCGCATGGCCAAGTTGGTCGAGTATCACGTACAGGCCAAACGCTACCTGACCTTTGTTCAACCGGATTACTACGCGCGCTTGAGTGAAGCCAGCCGCCGTACCCTGGCCTATCAGGGCGGGGTGATGAGCGCCGAAGAAGCCCGAGCCTTTGAGCAGGACCCGCTGTGCGCCGTGAGTTTGCGCATGCGTCACTGGGACGAACAGGCCAAAAGCGTGAACGTACCCGTGTTGGACGTTGAGGTGTTGAAGGTCAAGGCCCGTGGGATGTTGCGCTGACAGGGGACTTTTGCCGACAGGGAAAGGTACAGGCAGGGTGTTGTTCAGTTGTACTTTCCTGTCTTCGGCATGGCCGCGCTGACCTAGTTGATAAACCTCCCTTGCTCTAGCGTGTGAGCGTGTTCTAAAGGGAGAAGGTCCATGCGTTATTTAAAGGTGATTGCTCAAGACCGCTCTTACAGTGGCAGGCCAGATACCGTCGTGCTGCAGTTTTGCGCAACGGTGGCTGGCAGCAAAGAGGCGGTGATTAATAACGCCTACGCGCTTGATATCAATGAAGACGGAGGCATTGATGTCTGCTTGGGAGATGTCACAAATAATGAGCTGGAAAGTACCCGTGATCACCAGTTGCTGAGCAAGTTTGCCGGCGCCTATCTGAAATTTAACTGGTTCAGCAGCGGGCTTGCTTCAATGCGTTATATGCATATCTTTACCGAGGATTTTTATAAGGACGGCACCCCAGATACTGTCCGTTTACATCTGTATAAGGGCTTCGGCCCTATCACTAAAAAAACACAGGTCATGTGGAACGCGGCGTATGACTTTGATAATGACGGGGCGCTCGAATGGAATATTCACTTTGATGTTAACCATGATGGCGTTATTGACGACATCGACAGGACGCTGGTTCAACAGCTTGCCGAGACCTACTTGAGATTCAAATGGCATGAGCCCGAGGGGGCGCCACGTTGTAACGGGCGTTGAGCGCTGGTCTCAGAGTGCGTTGGCCAGGCTTTCGATCTGTTCGTTGCGCTCTGCCTGGCTCAGCTTGGCATGCGGGTTCAGCGACGACCACTGCGGATGGGCGCGGGCTTTGTGCAATGCGTCCGGCAACTTGCCTTCGCGCCAGCTTTTGTCCTGGGGCGTGTCGACCTTGATGCTGTGCATCGCCGCATGGCCGCGCAGGTTGAGGGCCTTGAGCAACTGGCGTTGGCGCAGGGCGAGCAGGCGCAACACGCTGTCGTCGACGGTCAGCTCGCGCTGGCCTTTGATTTTGCCCAACAGGCGGCTGCCATAACTGCGTGCGGTTTGCAGTGCGCCACCGGCAATCGCGCCAGCCAGGGCGGCGGCGCCAAGCGTCAAGCCACCGACCAATAAATCCACACCGGCCCCTGCGGCCGCGCCTGCCGCGATCCCGCCGCCGACGCGCACGCCCAGTTGCTTGAGGGTTTCCGGGTTGAACAGGTCATCGCCCCAGCGCCCGTCCAGCAAGGGAAGGTCGCTGGCGGCGGCGTCCTGCGGGCGGAAGCCGAATAATTTGAGCAAGGCTTCCACGCATTTTTGTTCACGTTGGCGTACGGCTTTGCGCAGGTCACCGATGGCTTGCTGTTCATCTTCGGTGAGCACGCTGCGGCGGCAGGCGGCGCAGTCGATCAGCAGCTCGGCGATCAAGCGCGCGGCGCTTTGCTGACGGGCCTGGCGTTGGGCTTGCTGGTCGAGAATCAACCGCTCCAGCTGTGGCCGCGCGTTCTCCAGCAGCAAGGCAAGGCTTTCATACAAGCGTCGCTCGCCGTCTTCCGGCGGCGCCACGCTGTCGAAGCGCACCAGCGCATGCAGGCCAAGGCGGGCGAGGGCTTCGCGCCAGTCCGGCTCGCGGTGGTCGCTGCTGCTGACAAAGTTGAGCACCGGCAGCAGCGGCTTACCGCAGCTGGCCAGCACTTGCAGCTCATCGCGGTACTTGGCCAGTACCGGCTCGCGGGCGTCGATCACGTACAACCCGGCGTCGGAGGCCAGCAGTTGGCGCAGCACTTTGGCTTCCTGCTCGAAGCGCTGGCGGGCTTCGCTGCCCTCCAAAAAGCGCGCCAAGCGTGCCGGGCCGTCGAGGCGTTCGCCGGGGCGATCCAGGCGCTCCAGGTAATCGAGCAGGGCGATGGCGTCTTCCAGTCCGGGCGTGTCGTACAGCTCCAGCAAGGCTTCGCCGTCCACCGACAAACGCGCGCCTTCGACATGCCGCGTGGTGCTGGGGCGGTGGGAGACTTCGCCAAAGCCCACGTCACGCGTGAGGGTGCGCAGCAGCGAGGTCTTGCCGACATTGGTGTGGCCGACCACGGCGAGTTTCAGGGGCTTAGTCATGACCGCTCTCCAGCCAGTTCAATGGCGCACAATCGGCGAACGGCAGTTCAAGCTGTTGCAGTGCGGCGTGCCAGTCGCCCAAGCGTTCGGCGTCCAAGGCCTGGCCGGACGGGGCTTGCAGCAACCACACGCGGGTGGCGGTGGCGCTGCGCGCCAACTCGGCGATCAGCGCCAGGCTGCCACGGTCGGGCGAACGGCGCGGGTCGCAGGCAATGGCCAGGCGTGCGGGCGGAAAGCGCGTCAGTTGTTCGAGCAGTTTGTGGCGCGATTCGCGGCTGTCGAGGATGCCGGCGTTCTTCACGCTGGCCGGCAGTTTGGGTGGCCAAGCGTGTTGATCGTCCAATTCGATGGCGACCACCAGCGCGCCGTCGCTTTCCAGTTCACTGACGCCGCCGCTGACGTGATGCAGCTGTTCGGGTGCGGCGTCGTTGACGCCGAGGCGCTCGCTGCTCGGCATCAAACGCTCACGCAGTTGGCTGTAGCCCGGCAGGTTCAGGTCCAGGCGCAATGCCGCGCGCCCGCGTTTCCAGCGCCATAGGCACAGCAGCGCGAGGACCAGGCGGGGCAGCAGGCCGTAGACCAGCAGCACGCCCACCAGCCAGGCGGCCCAGGCTTGGCGGGCGCTTTCGATATTCAGCGCCGAGTCGCCGCTGGCGCGGATCATCTCGACGGTCGGCACGTTGAAGCCGAGCAACGCGGGCAGGGTGCCAAGGGCCTGGGTGACGGCGACAAAAGTGTCGGCACCAAGAATGGTGGTTTCCCACACAAAGCCGTAGCGGCGGGTGGCGAGCAGCGTAAGAAGAATCACCAGCGCACTGAGCAACGCTAACAACCACAGGCTGTTGACCAGCACACCCACCGCCCAGCGATTGAGTTTCTGCCGTTGCAGCAGCAGTAACAGCGCGGGTGCCAGTTGGGCCGCTTTAGCGTCACGGGCGAGTTTTTCGCTGAGCCACAACCACAGTCGCCCCAGGCTGGCACTGTGTTCGCCGGCAAACAGCAGACCCAGCGCCCAACTGATCAGCAGGATCAGGTTCAAGCCGAGCAGGCTGCCCAGGGCCCAGAACACATTCACCGGGGTCAGGCCGTTACCCAGCGCAGCAAAGGCCAGTCCGGCGCCGCTGATCACGGCGACGATGACCAGCAGCACCAGCGCCAAACGCGCGCCTTGCAGCCAGCGGGTGAGGGCGGCGGAGAGTCCATCGCGCTCGGCCAGGTGCAGGGCGCGCTGCTGGATGCGCGTCGGCAGGTCACCGCCGGCCGTGCGGGCCAGGCGGTTGGCTTCCAGGTCTTCCAGGTTGCCGGCGTGTTCTTCGCGCAGGCGTACGGTTTCTGTCAGCCAGAGTTTTTGCAGGGGGTTCAGTGCAGTCACGCGCTGTCCTGTTGAGCAAGTGAGGTTGGAGCATAACCGCAGACCTGCGGCTCTGGTATTCTCGTCGCCATGAAAAAAACTCTCCCTTTAAGCTTGATCGCAGCCCTCGGTGAAAACCGTGTGATCGGCGTCGACAACAGCATGCCCTGGCATTTGCCGGGGGATTTCAAATATTTCAAGGCCACCACGCTCGGCAAGCCGATCATCATGGGGCGCAAGACCTGGGATTCCCTGGGCCGACCGCTGCCGGGGCGCCTGAACCTGGTGGTTAGCCGTCAGACCGATCTGGCGCTCGAAGGTGCGGAAGTTTTTCCGTCACTGAATGCTGCAGTTGAACGCGCCGAGGCGTGGGCGTTGGAGCAGGGCGTGGATGAGCTGATGCTGATCGGCGGTGCGCAGTTGTATGCGCAGGGGTTGGAGCAGGCGGATCGCCTGTATTTGACGCGGGTGGCATTGAGCCCGGAAGGGGATGCGTGGTTTCCGCAGTTTGATGCGGGCCAGTGGACGCTGGTGTCGAATGTCGAGAATGCGGCTGAGGGTGATAAGCCAGCGTACAGCTTTGAGGTTTGGGAAAAAGCTTAAGAGCATCGGGAGCAAGCCCCCTCCCACAGTTGACCGAGTGGTTTTGAACAACGCGGTCCAATGTGGGAGGGGGGTTGCCCCCGATTGCGGTCTATCAGGCCTGCGCTAACTCAGCATGCTCATCCGCATTCAACCGTTCTTTATCCGTCTGCCCCATGATCTGGCTGGTAATCGCGCCCGCCGTCATCGAACCATTCACGTTCAGCGCCGTACGGCCCATGTCGATCAGTGGCTCCACGGAAATCAGCAGCGCCACCAGCGACACCGGCAGGCCCATCGCCGGCAGTACGATCAATGCGGCGAAGGTCGCCCCGCCGCCCACGCCCGCCACACCGGCCGAACTCAGGGTCACAATCGCCACCAAGGTCGCGATCCACAGCGGATCCAGCGGGTTGATGCCGACAGTCGGTGCAACCATCACCGCCAACATCGCAGGGTAGAGACCCGCGCAGCCGTTCTGGCCGATGGTCGCGCCAAACGACGCGGCGAAACCGGCGATGGATTGCGGGATGCCCAGGCGACGGGTCTGCGCTTCAATGCTCAGCGGGATCGCCGCCGCGCTGGAGCGGCTGGTGAAGGCAAAGGTCAGCACCGGCCACACCTTGCGGAAGAAGCGCAGCGGGTTGATCCCCGCCAGCGACAGCAGCAGGCCATGCACCACAAACATCAGGCCCAGCGCCAGGTATGACACGACCACAAAACTGCCGAGCTTGATGATGTCTTGCAGGTTGGAGCCAGCGACGACTTTGGTCATCAGTGCCAGCACGCCATAGGGCGTGAGCTTCATGACCAGGCGCACCAAGCGCATCACCCAGGCTTGCAGGGTGTCGATGGCATTGAGCACTTTCTGGCCTTTTTCCACGTCATCCTTGAGCAGTTGCAGTGCGGCAACCCCCAGGAAGGCGGCGAAGATCACCACGCTGATGATCGATGTCGGCTTGGCCCGCGCCAGGTCGGCGAACGGGTTGGCGGGCACGAACGACAGCAGCAATTGCGGGATATTCAGGTCGGCGACCTTGCCGGCGTAGTCACTCTGGATCACTTGCAGGCGCGCCATTTCCTGGGTGCCGGCCACCAGGCCTTCAGCGGTGAGGCCGAACAGGTTGGTCAGCGCGATACCGATCAGCGCCGCAATCGCGGTGGTGAACAGCAGCGTGCCGATGGTCAAAAAGCTGATCTTGCCGAGTGATGAGGCGTTGTGCAGACGTGCCACGGCGCTGAGGATCGAGGCGAATACCAGCGGGATCACGATCATTTGCAACAGTTGTACGTAGCCGTTACCGACGAGGTCGAACCAGCCGATGGAGGCTTTGAGCACAGGATTGCCGTCGCCGTAGATCGTGTGCAGAACGGCACCGAACACCACGCCGAGAACCAGCGCAAACAGGACCTTCTTGGCGAGGCTCCAGTTTGTGCGGCGGGTTTGTGCCAGGCCCAGCAAGAGGGCCGCGAACACCAGTAAATTGAGAATCAGGGGAAGATTCATTGAAACTCCGTTGAGAGGGCAGCCAATCGCGCGAGCCTGCGACTGCGAACCGGCAAGCCTAACAGCTTGAAATATATTGATTTAATATCGATATGGAATGGTGGCTGTCGTTTTTGGAATAAGCACCTGACGCTCAGGCACATGAGGGTGACGGGATCAGGACGCGTACGGTCGTGCTCAACGTGGGAACTGTCACAGGGATTTGTTAGCGTCGGTATCTTTCACTCAGGGAGACACCGCCTATGAAGTTCGCGCCGAAATTACTAGCCGCCGCATTCTGCCTCGGACTCGTCAGCCAGGCGTTCGCCGCCACCGAGTTGAAACACTGGCCGGCGCCTGCCGCCAAGCAGCTCAATGAAATGATCGCCGCGAATGCCAACAAGGGTAACTTCGCGGTGTTCGACATGGACAACACCAGCTACCGCTACGACCTCGAAGAGTCCCTGCTGCCCTACATGGAAAACAAGGGCCTGATCACCCGCGACAGCCTTGATCCGTCGCTCAAGCTTATGCCGTTCAAAGACACCGCCGACCATAAGGAAAGTCTGTTCAGTTACTACTATCGCCTCTGCGAAGTGGACGACATGGTTTGCTACCCGTGGGTCGCCCAGGTGTTCTCGGGCTTCACCCTCAAGGAGCTCAAAGTGCAGGTCGATGAGCTGATGGCCTCCGGCAAGCCCGTGCCGGTCAGTTATTTTGACGGCGACGTGGTGAAGCAGTCCGAAGTGCAACCGCCGAAAGTCTTCACCGGCCAGGCCGAGCTGTACAACAAGCTGATGGAAAACGGCATCGAGGTGTATGTGATGACCGCCGCTTCCGAGGAGCTGGTGCGCATGGTCGCCGCCGATCCGAAGTATGGCTACAACGTCAAACCCGAGAACGTCATCGGCGTGAGCACCTTGCTCAAGGACCGCAAGACCGGTGAGCTGACCACCGCGCGCAAACAGATCACCGCCGGCAAATATGACGAGAAGGCCAACCTCGGCCTGGAACTGACCCCGTACCTGTGGACGCCGGCCACTTGGATGGCAGGCAAGCACGCGGCGATCCTCACCTACATCGACGAATGGAAGAAGCCGGTGATCGTTGGCGGTGACACACCGACCAGCGACGGCTACATGCTGTTCCACGATGTGGATGTGGCCAAGGGCGGCATCCACCTGTGGATCAACCGTAAAGACAAATACATGACCCAACTGAACGGCATGATCGCCAAGCACGCGGCGGCGCAGGCCAAGGAAGGGTTGCCGGTGACGGCGGATAAAAACTGGGTGATCGTTAAACCTGACGAAATTCAGTAAGCCTGAGGTGGCTTTAATCGGGGGCAAGCCCCCTCCCACATTTGACCGAGTTCCAACATGAGAATGCAGTCAGTGTGGGAGGGGGGCTTGCCCCCGATAGCTATTTGATTGACACCGCAAAGCCTTGGCTAAAATAGATATCAATTGCGAACCAATCTCATCCTCTGCTAGCGTGCGCACTTCCTGAACCCTCCGTTCTTCTCAAGGTAGTGCTGTGCCCTCCTGGAATTCGCAGATCGCGCGCCTGTTCGCGGAGCAGAAGAAAGCCCTCGAAGCCTTCGTCACCCGCCGCACCGGCAGCGCCCAGGTGGCCGCCGACCTGACCCAGGAGTCGTTCCTGCGCCTGGCGCGCCTGGACTCCGGCGAGAAGATCGACAACCTCCCGGCCTTCCTCTTCACCATTGCCAGTAATCTGGTGCGCGATCACCAGCGCCAGGCCATCCGCCGTGAACGGCTGGATGCCGGTGAGCCCAGCGAAGAGTTGCCGTGCGGCAACCCAGGTGCCGACGAACAATTGGCCGCCTACCAACAGGAGCAACTCATGCAGGACGCGATCCTGGCGTTGCCCGAAGCGACTCGGCAGATCTTCCTGCTCTATCATGTCGACGAACTGTCCTACCGCGAAATTGGTGAGCGCCTGTCGATCACCCCGCGCAGTGTGGAATACCAATTGCGTCGCGCCTTGATTGAATGCCGCGCTTACATCAAGACGCGGCTTGCCTGCGAGACACAAGGACGTCGGTCATGACTGCCACACACACTGCCGACGACCTATTCGAAGAAGCGTCCGGCTGGTATTTCCGCCTGCAGGCTGAGGATGTAACCCCGGCCGAAATGGACGCCTTTGCCGCGTGGCTCGGGCAGGGCCAGGCCCAGGATGACGCCTGGCAGGAAGTGCAGGCGATGCTCGGTGGCTTACGTGAACCGGCACGCCTGATCCGCCGCGCCGAACAGGCTGCCTGGCGCAAGCCCGCCCGGCGTTGGGCCTGCGCCGCCGGCCTGTTGCTGGCGGTGGGGCTGACCGTGCAGAACACGCCCTGGCTCGACCGCCTGCGCGCGGACTACGCCACTGGCACCGGCGAATCGCGCACGGTCGAACTGGCTGACGGTTCCCACTTGCAGCTCAACACCGACAGCGCCGTGCAGGTCCGCATGAGTGCCGGTGAGCGGCAGATTCGTTTGCTGCGTGGCGAAGGCTTCTTCGACGTCACCAAAGACCCGGCGCGGCCCTTCGTAGTGCAGTCCGGCGATGGCTGGGTGAAGGTGGTCGGCACTCAGTTCAGCGTGACACGGCGCGATGCGCAGACGCGAGTGCAGGTGGCGCAGGGCAAGGTGCAGGTCAGTTCCGGCAGGGGTACGGCGGTTTATTTGGAACCGGGACGGGCGGTGGAGTATCAGGGCCAGCGCCTCGCCGACGTCCACGGTTTCGATCCGGCCAGCGGCTTTGCCTGGCGTCAGCGGCAGTTGGTGTTCCGTCAACAACCGCTGTCCGAAGTGGTCAGCGAGTTGAACCGCTATTGGCCGGGCAAGACCCTGGTGCTCGGTGATGCGCTGCGCAATCGCGTGGTGTCCGGCGTGTTCGAGATCGACAAGCCCGAGGCCGTGATCAAGGCGCTGGAATACACCCTCAACCTGCGCGCCGAGCACTACACCCCGTATTTACTGGTGTTGCGCGAAGGCAAAGCGTCCTGACAGCAACTTTTTCAAAATATTTTCAGGGTTTCCCCGCAAGCCATCGTCCTTGATCACTGAGGCGTAAATAGTAAGCACTCTCAAGTAGTGCGGCGCCGATCACAGACTTTTTGCACCGGGGAGCACCATCCATGGCACACCGATTCGCCGCACGGCCCTTGCTGGCACTGGCCATTTCCTTGGCCTGCGGCACTGCGCCGCTGTATTTGCAAGCTGCTGAAAGCACCCAGGCCCAGGCCTACCGCTTCGATATTCCAGGGCAGAGTCTGGACGGTGCGCTGGCCGCGTTTTCGGCGGTCACGCGGGTTCAGGTGTTGGTGTCCGGTGAGTTGACACAGGGTGTGGTGTCGCCCGGTGTGAGTGGCACTCTGGGTCAGCGCGAGGCGTTGGGCCAGCTGTTGGGCGGCACAGGGTTGAGCGCCGCTTTTATCAATGCCGATACCGTTACCCTGGAAAAACGTGTCGACACAGGCGGCGCCCTCGAAGTCGGCGCCACCACCATCAGCGCCGAACGCCTGGGGGCCACCACCGAAGGCACCGGCTCCTACACCACGGGTGCCGTGACCTTGGGCAAGGGTGAGCAGAAGCTCAAGGACATCCCGCAATCGGTCAGCGTCATGACCCGCAAGCAGATGGATGACCAGAACACCACCAAGCTTTCCGAGGTGGTCAAGCGCACGCCCGGCCTGACGGCGACCAAATCCCCCGGCCCTGGGATGTTCATCTTCTCCCGGGGTTTCGAAGTCGGCACCCTGCAATACGACGGTGTCGGCATTCCGCGTAACACCTACGCGTTGGGCAGCTACCTCACCGAAAACATGGCGATCTACGACCGTGTGGAAACCCTGCGCGGCCCAGCCGCCTTGCTGCAAGGCGCGAACAGCCCCGGCGGCACCATGAACCTGGTGCGCAAGCGCGGGCAACAGGCACCGACCGTGACCATCACCGCCAAGGCCGGCTCGTGGGACCATTACGGCACCCAAGTCGATGCCGGCGGCCCGCTCAATACCGAAGGCACGTTGCGCGGCCGGTTTGTGGCGGATTACGACACCACCGATTCCTTCGTCGATTACGCGGGCGGCTGGAATCAGACGGTCTATGCAGCAGTGGACTACGACTTCACGCCAGACACCACCGTCGGCGTGGGCATCAGCAACCAGAAGGGGCATTCGCGCCCCAACTTCATGTCGCTGCCGCGTTACGCCAACGGCAGTGACATCGGCTTGTCGCGATCGACCTTCGTCGGCGCCAGCTGGAACCGCAACGTCAATAACCAGACCCAGGTGTTTGCCGATATCGAGCATCGCTTCAACGATGACTGGAAAGTGAAGGCCGCCCTGGTGGCGATGGACGAACACAATGACGCGACCTACCAGGCGACGTGGGACACCATCCCCAACCCCGGCGACATCGGCACCGTGCGTTATGTCGATTGGGTCACTGACTTCAACACCAAGAGCCGTGGTGTCGATGTGTATGTCGACGGCAAGTTCGAAGGCCTGGGTTTCCAGCAGGAAATGATTCTGGGCGCCAACTATTCCAAACTCACCACGGATGATTTCTGGGCGCGCGCGGCGACGCCGGGTGCAGATATTTTCAACATCGACCACAACCGACCGCAGCGCGACAGGAATCAGTTGTTCCAGGCGGGGAATGCGACGAAGAGCTGGTATGACATTCGCCAGAAGGGCATTTATGGCACCTGGCGTGTCAAGGTAGCTGACCCGCTGACGTTGATCCTCGGTGCGCGCACCAGTTGGTATGACTATTCCTACAGGGACGAGAGCGGGTTCCAGGGTGTGTACGGCGACCCAACCCGGAGCACCACGCACAGCAATGGCCACGTCACGCCCTACGCTGGCCTGGTCTATGCACTCAACGAGCAATGGTCGGCCTACGCCAGCTATACCGATGCCTTTGAGCCACAAACCAACCTGACCACCTCATTGACCGTGCTCAAGCCCATTGAAGGCCAGAATTACGAGCTGGGCCTGAAGGGCGAACTGGCGGACGGTCGGCTCAATACCTCGTTCGCTCTCTTCCGCTATGACCAGGAAAACCGGGCGGCTCAAGACCTGCAAGGCGGTAAAGTCTGCGGCGGCTGGTACTGCTCGCTCGCCTCCGGCAAGGTCCGTAGCCAGGGCTTTGAGGCTACGTTGAGCGGTGAAGTGCTGCCGGGGCTGCAGCTGGTCTCCAGCTACACCTACAACACCACTCAATTCCTCAAGGACGACACCTACGAAGGCAAGATCTTCAGCACCTGGACGCCCAAGCACTTGCTCAAGGTCTGGGGGGACTACCAGTTGCCGGGGGACTGGAGCAACGTCAGCGTCGGCGCCGGCGTGACCGCACAAAGCAGCACCGTCGCCTATGACCGCACGTTCAGCGTTCCCGGCAATGCGCTGTGGGATTCGCGGGTGGCCTACAAGATCAACCAGGAGTTCACCGTCGCGGCGAACCTGAACAATATGTTCGACAAGAAGTATTACATCCCGGCGTACAACGCTAATTGGGGCAGTAACTACTATGGCGACCCGCGCAATGTGATGTTTACCATGACCTACACCCCACAGTTTTAAAGAGCGCCCGCACACATTTGATCTCCATTGTTTTGGAGCGTTGCTTCAGGCAAAAAAATGCCCCGCACCTGGCGGGGCATTTTTATGGGCGAGGCTTACAGGCCGTCGAGCATCGCCTTGTTACGCACCGCCCCTTTGTCGGCACTGGTAGCCAGCAAGGCATAGGCCTTCAGCGCGGTGGTCACTTTACGTGGACGCTTCTCCACCGGCTTCCAGCCTTTCTTGTCCTGCTCGACCCGGCGTGCAGCCAGTTCTTCGTCGCTGATCAACAAGTTGATTGAGCGGTTTGGAATGTCGATCAGCACCTTGTCGCCATCCTGCACCAGGCCAATCGCGCCACCGGCAGCGGCTTCCGGCGAAGCGTGGCCGATGGACAGGCCCGAGGTGCCGCCGGAGAAACGGCCGTCGGTCAACAAGGCGCAGGCTTTGCCCAGGCCCTTGGACTTCAGGTACGACGTCGGGTAGAGCATCTCCTGCATACCCGGGCCGCCTTTCGGGCCTTCGTAGCGGATGATCACGATGTCGCCTTCTTTCACTTCGTCAGCGAGGATGCCGCGTACCGAGCTGTCTTGGCTTTCATAGATCTTGGCGCGGCCTTCGAAGACGTGGATGGACTCATCCACGCCGGCGGTTTTCACCACGCAGCCATCCAGGGCGATGTTGCCGTACAGCACGGCCAGGCCGCCTTCTTGCGAGTAGGCGTGCTCGACACTGCGGATGCAGCCGTTTTCACGGTCGTCGTCCAGGGTGTCCCAACGGGTCGACTGGCTGAACGCGGTTTGCGTCGGGATGCCCGCCGGGCCAGCCTTGAAGAAGGTGTGCACGGCTTCATCGTCAGTCTGGGTGATGTCCCACTTGGCGATGCCTTCGGCGATGGACTTGCTGTGCACGGTCGGCAGGTCGGTGTGCAGCAGGCCGCCACGGGCCAGCGAGCCAAGGATCGAGAAGATCCCGCCGGCGCGGTGCACGTCTTCCATGTGGTACTTCTGGATGTTCGGCGCGACTTTGCACAGTTGTGGCACGTGACGGGACAGACGGTCGATGTCGCGCAGGTCGAAATCGATCTCGGCTTCCTGGGCGGCGGCCAGCAAGTGCAGGATGGTGTTGGTGGAACCGCCCATGGCGATGTCCAGGGTCATGGCGTTTTCGAACGCCTTGAAGTTGGCGATATTGCGCGGCAACACCGACTCATCGTTCTCGCCGTAGTAACGCTTGCACAGCTCGACGATGGTACGGCCGGCCTGCAGGAACAGCTGCTCGCGGTCACTGTGGGTGGCCAGGGTGGAACCGTTGCCCGGCAACGCCAGGCCCAGGGCTTCCACCAGGCAGTTCATCGAGTTGGCGGTGAACATGCCGGAGCACGAGCCGCAGGTCGGGCAGGCGCTGCGCTCGTATTCCGCGACCTTCTCGTCAGAAGCGCTGGAATCGGCGGCGATGACCATGGCGTCGACCAGGTCGAGGCCGTGGGAGGCGAGCTTGGTCTTGCCGGCTTCCATCGGGCCGCCGGAGACGAAGATCACCGGGATGTTCAGGCGCAGGGCGGCCATCAGCATGCCAGGGGTGATCTTGTCGCAGTTGGAGATGCACACGATGGCGTCGGCGCAGTGGGCGTTGACCATGTACTCCACGGAGTCGGCGATGATCTCGCGGCTCGGCAGGGAATACAGCATGCCGTCATGGCCCATGGCGATGCCGTCGTCCACGGCAATGGTGTTGAATTCTTTTGCTACGCCGCCAGCACGTTCGATCTCACGGGCGACCAGTTGGCCCAGGTCCTTGAGGTGGACGTGGCCCGGTACGAATTGGGTGAACGAGTTGGCAATCGCGATGATCGGCTTCTTGAAGTCGTCATCTTTCATCCCCGTGGCACGCCACAGTGCGCGCGCGCCGGCCATGTTGCGGCCATGGGTGGATGTTTTCGAGCGGTAATCTGGCATGGAGCACTCCGGGCGGCTAATCAAGTAACTACTATCAGGTACTACTGGGGAGTGAGCTTCTAATTGACGACTGGAACACCCGAAAATAGCCGTGTGTCCGGAAGTTGCCACTCGCGTCGCGGGATCGCCGCTTGCTTGGGCCTCGAGCTCATAAACCCGCCGGGGGATGACTGGCGATGAATAGGCCGATTCTACACCGCTGGAGGCTGGAGGGAATGGCCGAAACCGTGAAGATAACGGCTACGGGACGTGCGGGTGGCGCCGTGCCCATGCGTTCAGGACCAGGGCGGCGATGCTCAGGATCAGAAAGCACAGACCCAGCGCAGTGCTCAGGTGGTGCGTAAAGGTGCTGATGAATGCACTGATAAGGCCGCCGGCAATGAATAGTACCGCTGCAACGGCTGAAGCCGCCGTACCTGCGTTGTCTGGAAACAAGCTCATGGCCTTGGAGTTAGAAATGGGCCGGGTGATTGTGGTGCCAGCAGTGCAGAGCAGCATGGGCACCAGCACGGTCAGTGTTGATAGGCCGAAATGATAGGCCAGGGACAGCATGACCACGCCCGATATCGCGATCAGTACCAGCCCGATGGCCATCTGGGTCGCAGCCGGTAGCCGTTTATGCAGGAAGCCTGCACAGATTCCGCCCGATACGTAAGCGGCGCCGTAGAGAAGCAAGGTCAAGGAGTATTCGTGGGGCGACAGCTGTAGCTGGTCCATGAAAATCAGCGGTGAAACCACGATGAACGAGAAATGGCAGGCGAAAGTAATCGCCGAGATCGTGGCATAGCTGGCGAAGTGGCGGTTGGCGAAGACCTTGGCGTAGGCCTTGAACATGCTCTGCTGGCTCGCTGACGCTTGAGGCAAGCCGCCATGGAGTAGCCGGTGAGCCATGATCAAGGTTGCGGCACAAAGCGCTATAAACACATAGAAGCTTGCTTGCCATCCCCAGTGCAGTTGCAGCCACGCGCCCAGCAGCGGGGAAATCGAAATGAAGATTCCTCCGGCCGTGACCATTGCGATCCGCAACCGCTCTTGTTCTCTGCCGAAGAACAGGTCCTGTACCAGCGCTTGGGACAGTATGAAGCCGCCGCAGCCCATGGCCTGGATGACACGGAAAAACAGGAATTGGGGCGTGTTGCTGGCCGCCAAGCACCCGGCCGCGCCAATGATTGCAACGACCATGCTGGCCAGTAGCAGTTTTTTGCGGCCGATCCTGTCGGACAGCGGGCCGATCAACAGCATGGAGCAGGAAAACCCAATAGCGAATAGGCTGACTGAGCGGGCGATCTGGGTGGTCGAGGTGGAGAAGTGTTCCGCCAGGGCGGGAAAGGACGGCAGCACGACGTCAAGCGGGAAGACGCCCAGCAAGGTCATGGTCATCAGCCAGAAAACAATGAAGGGTTTTTCAGCGTGTGTGATTGCCGCCGACATGCGCGAGCCTCGATTCCGTGAGGGGGTCGAGGATCGAGCCTGAGCAGAGGAAAGTCAAAACCTGGTGCGGTGCGAAACTTCCTGAAAGCTCGTAGGAGCCCGGAGGCTCCTACAGGCCAACGGCATCAGCTATTAGGCAACAACCGGCACGTAATGCTCTTGATATACCGCGTCTCGACAATCGCCGGGTGCACCGGATGGTCCGGGCCCTGGCCGCCGCGTTCCAGCATCTGGATATTGCGGTCCAGGTGTCGGGCGCTGGTCAGCAGGATGTTCTGCAGGTCGTCTTCCGGCAGGTGCATGGAGCACGAGGCGCTGACCAGGATGCCGTCCTTGCTGAGCAGGCGCATGGCTTGTTCGTTCAGGCGGCGGTAGGCGCCTTCGCCGTTCTTCATGTCTTTCTTGCGTTTGATGAAGGCCGGCGGGTCGGCGACGATCACGTCGAAGCGCTCTTCGCTGGCTTTCAGTTCCTTGAGGGCTTCAAACACGTCGCCTTCGATGCAGGTCATTTTCTCGGCAACGCCGTTCAGTGCGGCATTGCGCTCCACGCCGTCGAGGGCGAAGGCCGACGCGTCGACGCAGAACACTTCACTGGCGCCGAAGGCCGCAGCTTGCACGCCCCAGCCGCCGATGTAGCTGTAGAGGTCCAGCACGCGTTTGCCTTTGGCATACGGGGCCAGGCGGGCGCGGTTCATGCGGTGGTCGTAGAACCAGCCGGTTTTCTGGCCCTGGATCACCGGGGCTTCGAATTTCACGCCGTTTTCTTCCAGCGCCACCCACTCCGGCACCAGGCCGAACACGGTTTCGACGTAGCGGTTGAGGCCTTCGGCGTCGCGCGCGGCGGAGTCGTTCTTGAACAGGATGCCGCTCGGCTTGAGCACTTGGGTCAGCGCGGCGATCACGTCTTCTTTATGGGCTTCCATGGTCGCCGAGGCGATCTGTACGACCAGGATGTCGCCGAAACGGTCGACTACCAGGCCTGGCAGCAGGTCGGAATCGCCGTAGACCAGGCGGTAGAACGGCTTGTCGAACAGGCGGTCACGCAGGGACAGCGCAACGTTGAGGCGGTGCACGAGCAGCGACTTGTCCAGCGGCAACTTGATGTCGCGCGACAGCAGGCGGGCGCAGATCAGGTTGTTCGGGCTCATGGCCACGATGCCCAGGGTCTTGCCGCCGGCCGCTTCGAGGATGGCCTGGTCGCCCGCCTGGAAGCCGTGAAGTGGGGTGGCGGCCACGTCGATTTCGTTGCTGTAGACCCACAGGTGGCCGTTGCGCAAACGACGATCGGCGTTGGCTTTGAGACGCAGGCTTGGCAGGGACATGACGTCGCTCCGGAAAAAAGAGCGGGAGTATACCTTTTTGTATAGGGCTCGGTGGCGTCGCCGGACATGTGGGAGCTGGCTTGCCTGCGATAGCCTCACCTCGGTTTGACTGTTACACCGAGGCGCCTGCATCGCAGGCAAGCCAGCTCCCACATTTGATCCGGTTTCAATTCGGGTTTTGAGGTGTCAGTCAGCTTTGCTTAGGGGTTAGAATCCCTGCCTAGCCCAGAGTGTGTACTTATGTCCCAAGAGCTTTCCGCCGAACAGATCCAACAGGCCCTGCAAGGCATCAGCGTGCCGCCCCAGCCGCAAATCATGGTGGATTTGCAAATGGAGCAATACATGCCCGATCCGGACCTGGAAGTGATCGCGCGGTTGATCTCCCAGGACCCCGGCCTGTCCGGCGCGCTGCTGAAGATCGTCAACTCGTCGTACTACGGACTGAGCAACAAGATTGCCTCGATCCAGCGAGCGGTGAATTTGCTGGGCAGCCGGTCGATCATCAACCTGATCAACGCCCTGTCGATCAAAGGTGAGATGAGCGACGACACCATCGTCACGCTCAACCGTTTCTGGGACACCGCCCAGGATGTGGCCATGACTTGCCTCACCTTGGCCAAGCGCACCGGCGCCCAGGCGGTGGATGAGGCCTACGCGCTGGGGTTGTTCCACGACTGTGGCGTACCGCTGATGCTCAAGCGCTTTCCCAGCTATATGTCGGTGCTGGAACAGGCGTATGCGAATGCCGGCCCCGACTGCCGCGTGGTCGACACCGAGAACAACGCGTTCAACACCAACCATGCCGTGGTGGGTTACTACACCGCCAAGTCCTGGCGCCTGCCGGAGCATGTGACCGACGCGATCGCCAACCACCACAACGCCCTGGCGATTTTCAGCGATGAGTCGTCGCGCAATCCGCAGCTTAAAAACCTGCTGGCGATCCTGAAAATGGCCGAGCACATTTGCTCGTCCTACCGCGTACTGGGCAACCAGACGGTGGACCATGAGTGGAATGCCATTAGCCACCTGGTGCTGGACTACGTGGGCCTGTCGGACTACGACTTCGAGAGCTTGAAATTGTCGATTCGCGAGCTCGGCGCCCACTGATCCTTCTTGCAAGAGGTACACATGCCCGAGTTACCAGAAGTCGAAACCACCCGGCGCGGGATTGCCCCGCACTTGGAAGGCCAGCGGGTCAGCCGCGTGGTGGTGCGTGAGCGGCGCTTGCGTTGGCCGATCCCGGAAGACCTCGATGTGCGCCTGTCCGGCCAGCGCATCGTGTTGGTGGAGCGGCGCGCCAAGTACCTGCTGATCAATGCCGAAGTGGGCACCTTGATCAGCCATTTGGGCATGTCGGGCAACCTGCGCCTGGTGGAAGTCGGCCTGCCGGCGGCCAAGCATGAACATGTGGATATCGAACTGGAATCGGGCATGGCCCTGCGCTACACCGACCCGCGTCGCTTTGGCGCGATGCTCTGGAGCCAGGACCCGCACAATCACGAACTGCTGCTTCGCCTGGGGCCGGAGCCGCTGACCGAGCTGTTTGACGGTGATCGTTTGTTCCAGCTGTCGCGTGGCAAGTCGATGGCGGTGAAGCCATTCATCATGGACAACGCGGTGGTGGTGGGCGTGGGTAATATCTATGCGACTGAAGCGCTGTTCGCGGCGGGGATTGACCCGCGTCGGGCCGCAGGCGGTATTTCACGTGGGCGCTATTTGAAGCTGGCGATCGAGATCAAGCGTGTGCTGGCGGCTGCCATCGAACGCGGTGGCACCACGTTGCGAGACTTTATCGGCGGCGACGGGCAACCGGGGTATTTCCAGCAGGAACTGTTCGTCTACGGCCGGGGAGGGGAGGCGTGCAAGGTCTGCGGGACCGAGTTGCGCAACGTGGTGCTGGGGCAGCGGGCAAGTGTGTTTTGCCCTAGGTGCCAGCGCTGATTCTATGTGATGGCTGATATTGCCATCGGGGGCTTGCCCCCTCCCACATTTGAATTGCGAACACTTTCACTGTGGGAGGGGGCACCCCGATGAGGCCATGACAGGCGCTAAACAGCGTCAGGCCTTACCGGTAATCTTCCGGTACTTCTCCATCAACTGCTCTTCCGTTTCCGGATGAGCTTCATCCAGCGGAATGCAATCCACCGGGCAAACCTGCTGGCACTGCGGCTCGTCATAGTGACCGACACACTGGGTGCACAGGTTGGGGTCGATCACGTAGATCTCTTCGCCTTGGGAAATCGCGGCGTTCGGGCACTCGGGTTCGCAGACGTCGCAGTTGATGCAATCGTCGGTGATGATCAAGGACATGGAAACTCCTGCCAGGGCTGTCAGCCAAGGCATCTGAAAACTAATGCGCGCAATTGTGCCGCATTGGCGCCCGCAGTGCGAGCCTGAGGTAGGTGCTTGTCTGTAGTGAGCGGGCTTGCCCCGCGCTGGGGCGCGAAGCGGCCCTAAACCCTGACGGCAAGGTGTAACCGACAGTGCAAGGTGTGTTCAGAGGGGCTGCTGCGCAGCCCAGCGCGGGGCAAGCCCGCTCACCACAGCAAGCCCGATCACTACAACTGGACCGCTCATCAGAATTATTTCTTGAAGCGCAGCGTCAGCGCATCGGCCACGGCCGGATGTACGAACTTGGTGATATCTCCGCCCAAAGCGGCGATTTCACGGACTAACGTCGAGGAAATGAACGAGTAACGCTCCGACGGGGTGAGGAACAGGCTTTCCACGTCCGGCGCCAGTTGGCGGTTCATGTTGGCCAGCTGGAATTCGTATTCGAAGTCCGACACCGCGCGTAGGCCGCGCAGGAACACGTTGGCGTTCTGCTCTTTGGCGAAATGCGCCAGCAGCGTGGAAAAACCCACCACTTCCACGTTGGGCAGGTGTTTGGTGACCTCACGCGCCAGCTCCACGCGCTGCTCCAAGGGAAACAGCGGGTTTTTCTTGGGGCTGGCCGCGACCGCGATGATCACATGGTCGAACAAGCGTGAGGCACGTTCGACCAGATCGCCATGGCCTTTGGTAATCGGGTCGAAGGTACCTGGGTACAACACTCGGTTCATCGCGTCGTCCTGGCGGAGTCCGTTGGGGAATCGGATGGTATCGCAGCCATCCCGGTCGGCCAAGTCGACTTATGGAGATACATGCCGTTAATCGACGGTTTTTTCATGCCGTTTTCAGACGTTCGGCCAATGCCGTCGCCAGTTGCGCGGTCAAGCCGTACACCGATAATTGTGGATTGGCCCCAATGCTGGTGGGGAATAGCGACCCATCGTGGATCGACAGGTTGCGCAACTGGTGATGGCGCCCGAGGCTGTCGGCCACCGCATTTTTGGGGTCTTCACCCATGGCACATCCGCCCATCACATGGGCGCTGCCCAGGCAGGTGCGGTGCAATTCCAGGTTGAGGCCTTCAATCATCGCGCGCGCTTCTCCCAAGGTTTTCACGTAGCGCGCATCGTGATGCAGCGGCTTGACCGACGTGGCGCCTGCGGCGAACTGGATCTCGGCCATGCTGTGGAAGGCACGGCGCAAGCCATCCCATGCGTAGTCCGACACCTGATAGTCAAGCACCGGCGTGCCATCGCCGCGCAGCTCCACGCTTCCGCCCGGGCTGTCAGGGTGGAAGCCGTCGCGCAGCAGCGCCAGCATCGCGTGGGTGTTGGGCAATTGGCTCATGTCCAGGGCGTTCTGGGTGCCGTAGCCACCGAGCAGGGTGCTGGCCAACGCTGGATGTAAAGGCGGTGCTTCCAGCTTGTAGGACATTTTGCCGGTGGTGCCGTCCTGCCACTGGAAATGGTCGGAATAAATCGACTGCGGCGCGCCGTAGAACGGGTTGATCACCTCATCGAACAGCCCGGCGGAGAAATTCACCAAGTGCAGGAAGGTGCGTTTGCCCAGCCGCGAATGCGGGTCGGGCGCGTCCGAGCGCATCAGCAGTGCAGGGCTGTTGATGCCGCCGCCCGAGAGCACGTAATGCTTGGCTTTCACCGTGATCCTGCGTCCGGTCGGCGCCACGCACAGGGCGTCCATAGCCACGCATTCCAGGCTGCTGATGGTGTCGCCGCTGTAGATGAGGCTTTCGGCACGGGCCAGGTAGAGCAGTTCTCCACCCTTCTCCAGGGTCGACGGAATCGTGGTCACCAGCATCGACTGCTTGGCGTTGACCGGGCAGCCCATACCGCAATACCCCAGGTTGAAGCAGCCGCGCACGTTGCGTGGGATCACATGCCAGCTGTAACCGAGCTTTTCGCAGCCTTTGCGGATCACATCGTTGTTGGGGTTGGGCGGCAGAGCCCAGGGCGCGATGCCCAGGCGTTGTTCCATTTTTTCAAACCAGGGCGCCATTTCGGCACTGCTGTGGCCTTTCACGGCGTATTCGCTGGCCCAGTGGGCGAGGGTGGCGTCCGGGGTACGAAAGCTCGATGTCCAGTTGATCAGCGTGGTGCCGCCCACGGCCCGGCCCTGCAGGATGGTGATCGCGCCGTCCTTGCTCATGCGGCCGATGCCTTCCTGGTAGAGGCTGGTGTAGGCCTCGTCTTCGAGCAGCTTGAAATCGCTGCTGGTCTTGAGCGGGCCTTCTTCGATCAGCAGCACTTTGTAGCCCGCTGCGCTGAGGGTTTCAGCGGTGGTGCCGCCCCCCGCACCGCTGCCGATGATCACCACGTCGGCTTCCAGGGTCAGGTCGTTGTCGAGGGCGGCGCCATTGTGGGTTTTCCAGCCACGGGCCATGCCGTCGCGGAACAGATCAGGTACGGGCATAGGAATGCACTCTTATTTTTGTACGAAGTTGAGTTCGGGAAAACACTGCACATCCCCTCCCACAGGGGGGCGGTTATCAAGGCTAGATCTTCGGCGGGCCAGGGTAGCCGCAGTGGGCCCAGGACGCCGGCTGGAAGTACCAGGCCATGATCACCAGCTTGAGCAGCGAGCCCTGGCCCATGCGCAGCAGGTTCAGGTAGCTGTTCTCCCAGCGGTGCAGGAAGTTGCGGATCTGCTCGCCGCTGGCGTTTTCCCAACTGCCCCAGATCCCGGTCAACGGCCCGCGGGTGATGCCCATGCTCAATACGTCGAACAATTGCTGGGTGAGCTTGAACATTTCCGGCGACAGGCGCTGCAGGCTGAAGTCGAGCTTTTTAAGCGTGTCTTCCACCCCGCTGGCGACTTCCTGAGCGCTGGCCACGCCCTCGAGCAGTACCGGGACGACCGCGCGCAAGAACGGCAAGTCACTGCTGCGCAACAGGGCAAAGCCGCTGGCCGGGGTGCTGCTGGAGCAACCGCTGAGGCTGGCGCCCAACCCGGCGGTGGCCAGGAACGCGCTGGCGCACAGGCCGATTTTCAAGACGCCGCGCCGCGACAGCGCAGGTGAATCAGTCAGGCTAGGGTTCATTGTTATTGTTGTCCCGTGGGTGGCGGTTTCAGCGAACGAACAGCTTCTGGATCAACTTCTGAATGGACTTGCCGTAGGGCGGGTAGATCAACTTCGCCGCGTTCAGGCGCTGTTTCACCAGCACGCCCTTGGCCTTGCTGAAGGTGAGAAAACCTTCATGACCGTGGTAGTGGCCCATGCCCGACGGGCCGATGCCGCCAAACGGCATATCGTCCTGGGCCACGTGCAGCAGGGTGTCGTTCAGGCACACGCCGCCGGAATGGGTTTCGTGGAGTACGCGGTTCTGCTCGGCCTTGTTGTAGCCGAAGTAGTACAGGGCCAGTGGGCGAGGGCGCTGGTTGATGTAGGCAAAGGCCTGGTCAAGGCCGCGATACGGCACGATCGGCAGCACCGGGCCGAAGATTTCGTCCTGCATCACCGTCATGTCATCGCTGACATTCAGCAACAGGCTGTGGGCCATGCGCCGTGCCTGGCCCTGGTCGTAGAGCGGGATCAAGGTGGCGCCTTTGTCGATGGCGTCCTTGACGTAGGCATTCAGCCGGGCCAGTTGCCGCTCATTAATGATGGCCGTGTAGTCCGGGTTGTCGACCAGGGTCGGATAAAATCCGCGAACGGCCTGGGTGTAGGCCGCGACGAACGCGTCGACCCGGTCTTCCGGTACCAGCACGTAGTCTGGCGCGACACAGGTCTGGCCGGCGTTCAACGCTTTACCGAAGGCAATACGTTCGGCGGCGTCCTTGAGTGGTACGTCGGCCGACACGATGGCGGGCGACTTGCCACCCAATTCCAGAGTGACCGGCGTGAGGTGTTCGGCCGCTGCACGCATCACATGCTTGCCGATGCTGGTGGCGCCGGTGAACAGCAGGTGATCGAAGGGCAGTTTGGAGAAGGCCATGCCGACTTCCGCTTCACCCAACACCACGCACACCAGGTCCTCGGGGAAGATTCTTGCCAGCAGCGCCTTGAGCAGTTCGCCGGTGGCGGGAGTGGATTCGCTGAGCTTGAGCATCACCCGGTTACCCGCCGCCAACGCGCCAACCAAGGGGCCGATGGCCAGGTACAGCGGGTAGTTCCAGGGCACGATCACCCCGACCACGCCCAGCGGTTGGTAGATGACTTTGGCTGACGCGGGTTGGAAGGCAATGCCTACAGCGCGGCGGGAAGGTTTCATCCAGCCCTTGAGGTGTTTGCTGGCGTAGTGAATGCCGTGCAGGCTGGGCATCAGTTCAGCGAACAGGGTTTCGTCGGCGCTGCGGTGGCTGAAGTCCTGGCTGATCGCGTTGATCAGCGCCTGGCGCTCGTTGCTGAGCAGATCGCGCAGGGCCTTGAGCCATTGCTGGCGCTGGGCCGCTGGCGGCATCGGGTTGGCTGCGTAGGCACGCCGCTGGGTGTCGAACAGGTGCTGGAGTTGATCCAGCGCCTGGGTATCTTGCAGGTAGGCAACGTTGGCGGACATGGCGGCGTTCCCGATTGTTATAGGTCTGCCTGGATTTTTAGAGTCATTACTCTAAATTGTCAAATGTCATTACGCCTACATGCGGATTTATCCCTACGAGAATAGGCCGTAAGATGCCCCATCACGTGTACAGAAGCTGATCCCCTATGGCACCACGAGTAAAGACCAGCGAGCGCATTGTGCAAACCAGCCTGGAGCTTTTTAACCAGCAGGGTGAGCGCAGTGTGAGCACCAACCATATTGCCGCCCATATGGAAATTTCGCCGGGCAACCTGTACTACCACTTCCCCAACAAGCAGGCGATCATCGCCTTGCTGTTTCGCGAATACGAAGCCCTGGTGGACAGTTTCCTGCGCCCGCCCCAAGGCCGCGCCGTCACTGTCGAAGACAAACGTTTCTACCTGCAAGCCGTATTGGCCGGCATGTGGCGCTACCGCTTCCTGCACCGCGACCTCGAACACCTGCTGGAAAGCGACCCGGAACTGGCCACTGGTTATCGGCGCTTTTCCCAACGCTGCCTGGTCCAGGGCGGCGCCATTTACCAGGGGTTCGTCGACGCCGGTATTCTCAATATGGACCCGGTGCAAACCGAAGCCCTGACCCTCAATGCCTGGATCATCCTCACCTCTTGGGTGCGTTTTTTGTGCACCACCAACGAAAACTCCGCCCACTTGAGCGCCGAGGCGATCAAGCGTGGGGTGTATCAGGTGCTGGTGCTGGAGGCTGGGTTTGTCACGCCCCAGGCCAAAGAGGCAGTGGATGCATTGTTCAAAGAATTTTATGTGCCGTTGAATCAGGCATTGGAAGAAGTGAAGTAGGACCTTTCCCGAATCTGTTCATAGGAGTCCGTCATGCCGCTTGCCCAACTGATCAGCCCCCAGCAATTGGCCGAACGCCAGAAGGCCGGCGGTGTGGTGATCCTCGATTGCCGCTTTGCCTTGGAAGACCCGGATTACGGGCGCTGCAGCTATGCCGAAGGGCATATCGAAGGCGCGCAGTATGCCGATCTGGAGCGCCACCTCAGCGGACCGGTGACCAAGGGCGTGACCGGCCGTCATCCATTGCCGGCAGCGAATGCCTTCGCCGAGCAATTGCGGGCCTGGGGCGTCAATGCCGACACCGACGTGGTGCTCTACGACGACGGCCCTGGCGCCTATGCCGCGCGGGCCTGGTGGTTGCTGGCCTGGCTGGGCAAGCGTGATGGCGTGTTTATTCTGGATGGCGGCCTCAAGGCCTGGCATGCGGCGGGGTTCCCGTTGAGCCTGGACGCACCGGTGGTTGAGCCGGGCGCTTTCGTCGGTACGCCGGATAATCGAATGGTGCTGGACGCCGAACACCTGCTAAAACGCCTGGGCCAACCCGGCCTGACCCTGATCGATGCCCGCGCCCAACCGCGCTTTCGCGGTGAAGTGGAGCCCATCGACCCGATTGCCGGGCACATCCCTGGCGCGCAGTGCGCGGCGTTCAACGAAAACCTCGGCAGCGACGGCCGCTTCCTGCCGGCTGAGCAGCTCAAGCAGCGCTTCGCCACCCAATTGCAGGGGCGCTCGCCAGATGAGCTGGTGGCGTATTGCGGTTCGGGGGTGACGGCGTGCCACAACCTGTTCGCCTTGAGCCTGGCGGGATATCCGTTGGGCAAGTTGTATGCGGGGTCGTGGAGTGAGTGGATTAACGATCCGGCGCGGGCAATCGCTACCGGCGACTGAGCAGCCAGTCAGGAATGCGGCGCTCCAGGTAATAACCGGGGCGCTTCAGGGTTCCATCGACAAAGCCGACATGCCCCCCTTTGGCCAGCAGTTCAAACTCCGTGCACGCCGACAGTTCATGTGCCTCGGGCAGGCTGTGGGTGAACACAAACGGGTCATCCGCTGCCTGGATGATCAGGGTGGGTGTGCGGATATCGCCCAGGTAATAGCGGCTCGATGCGCGGCGGTAATAGTCCTCTGCACTCAAGAAGCCGTGCAGTGGCGCGGTAACCCGGCCATCGAAATCCCAGAACGTGCGCATCTTCTCCAATGAGCCCAGGGCTTCCAGGGTTTTCAGCCCATCCGCCCGCCCATCCTGTAGAAAGCGGCTTTGTTTGACGCGGATATACGCCAGCATTTCACGCATGAAATGCTTCTGGTAAACCCGCGAAAAGCCCAGGCCGATACGGTCCGCACACTGGTCCAGGCGAAACGGCACCGACACCGCCGCCGCACCTTGCAGCCCTGACGCCTCGCCGGTTTCGCCCAAATGCTTGAGCAGCACATTGCCACCCAGTGAATAACCCACGGCGTACAACGGTGCCAACGGCCGCTTGGCCCGCAGATGGGCAATCGTCGCTGCCAGGTCTTCGCTCGCGCCCGAGTGATAGCTGCGCGCCAACAGATTCGGTTCGCCCGAGCACCCGCGCCAGTTCAGCGCCGCGCTGGCCCAGCCTTGCGCGGCAAGGACTTTTTGCAGGCCGGCCACGTAGGGCGAGTTGGAGGAGCCCGTCAGCCCGTGCAACACCAGCACCAACGGCGCTTGCGCGTCGTGGGGGCCATGCCAGTCAAGGTCGAGGAAGTCGCCGTCTTCCAGCCACAGACGTTCGCGTTGGCGTTCGATGTGGGTGGTGGGTCGCCACAGCGGGCCCCACAGCGTTTGCAGGTGGGGGTTGCCGAGGCCGAAGGCGGGGGTGAACAGGTGGACGGAAGGGGTCATGACACTCTCGGTGGGCAACGAACTCACTGTGGCGAGGGAGGTTGCTCCCGTTGGGCTGCGTAGCAGCCCCATCAAGAACGCCGCATTTATTCAGTCAGAACACGATTGCAGATTTTGGGGCCGCTACACAGCCCAGCGGGAGCAAGCTCCCTCGCCACCATTGAGTTCAGCCTGAAAGATCACGCAGCGCTCTCGACCAAGCGGTGCCACAACGCGTAATACACCCGCCCGGACTTCTGCTCTCGGTGCAGGCGCCATGCGCCCGGTAAGCCCAGGGTAGAAGGCGCGGTCTCGCTTTCAGTGTAGATCCACGCGTCCGGTGCCAGCCATTGACGTTCTTCCAGCAGTGCGCACACGGTCGGCAGCAGGTTCTGGTTGAACGGCGGGTCGAGGAACACCACGTCGTACTCGCTGGCGGTCTGGGTTTCGAGGTAACGCAGCGCGTCGGCGGTTTGCACCTGACCGTTGGTGCAGCGCAGGGTGCCCAGGTGTTCCTTGAGGCTGGAGACTGCGACATTGCTCGCATCCAGCGCCTGAGCCAGTGCGGCACCGCGGGACAACGCCTCCAGGAACAGCGCGCCGCTGCCGGCGAACGGGTCCAGCACCTTGGCGCCGGCGATGTACGGCGCAAGCCAGTTGAACAGGGTTTCACGCACGCGGTCCGGCGTCGGGCGCAGGCCTACGACGTCAGGGAAGCTCAGCTTGCGGCTGCCCCATTCACCGCCAATGATGCGCAGTTGGCCCACACCGTTATGCACGTTGTGGACAGGTTTTTTCGGGCGAGATGAACTGGCCATTAATGCTCCGGAACCCCGAGCGGCTGCTCGGCGGGTTTATCAGTGGGGGGCGGTAGTGGCTTTTGCGCAATGGTCGGGCCGGCGGTCACGATGACCATTTTGTCGGCACTCAAGTGTTTGTTCATTGCAGCCTTGACCTGATCTACGGTCAGGGCCTGGGATTGTTTCATGAAATCTTCCAGATAGCTCAGCGGCAGGTTATAGAAACCCATGGCGCCCAACTGCCCGACGATATCGGCGTTGCTCGCGGTCGACAGTGGGAAGCTACCGGCCAGCTCGCGCTTGGCGTCATCCAGCTCCTTTTGCGTCGGGCCGGTCTTGAGGTAGTCGGCCACCACGTCCTCGACCAGGCGCAAGGTGCCGCCGCTCATTTCTGCGCGGGTTTGCAGATTGATCATGAACGGTCCGCGTACCTGCATCGGCGAGAAGCCGGAGTACACGCCGTAGGTCAGGCCGCGTTTCTCGCGCACTTCGCTCATCAAACGGGTGCCGAAACCACCACCGCCGAGGATCTGGTTACCCAGCGACAAGGCGGCGTAGTCCGGGTCGGCGCGGTCGATGCCCAGTTGCGCGAACAGCAGGTGCGTTTGCTTGGACGGGAACTCGATACGGCTCAAACCCGTTTTGGGTTCGGTCGGCTGGGCGATTTTTGCCAGGGCCGGGCCCTTGGGCAGCGATGCGGAAACCTTGGCCGTCATGGCTTCGGCTTCGGCGCGGGTCAGGTCGCCGACCACCGCAATCACCGCGTTGCCCGCTGCGTATGCCTTGGCGTGGAAGGCCTGCAACTGTGCCAGGGTAATCTTCGGGACGCTCTCTGGCGTGCCTTCGGTGGGGTGTGCATAAGGGTGATCGCCGTACAGGCGCTTGAACAGTTCAAGGCTGGCCAACTTGGCGGGGTTTTGCTTCTGGTATTCAAAGCCGGCCAGGATCTGGTTTTTGATCCGCGCAAGGGAGTCGGCCGGGAAGGTCGGTTTGCCGATCACGTCGTCAAACAGCGCGAGCGCCGCGTCGCGTTTGTCGCTGTCGCTGAGGCTTCGCAGGGACACCAGCGCCATGTCGCGGTACGCACCATTGCCAAAGTCCGCGCCCAGGCCTTCGAAGTCGCGGGCGATCTGGCTCACATCCTTGCCCGGCACGCCTTCGTTGAGCATGGCGTTGGTCATCAGCGCCAGGCCCGGTACGTTGCCGTCCTGGCTGCTGCCGGCGGCGAACAGGATGCGCACGTCGAACATCGGCAGTTCATGGGCTTCGACGAACAACACCTTGGCGCCTTCGGCGGTGGTCCAGGTTTGCACATCGAGCTTGCGGTTGGTCGGCGCTTTGCCGTCCAGTTCCGCCAGGGATTGCAGCTGGTTGCTCGATTGGGCTTTTTCCAAGGCCTGGCTGGCGACGGATTCGTTCGGGCGCAGGAAGTACACGGCACCGGCGGCGATCAGGGTAACGACGATCAGGCCAGGCAGGATCAGGCGGCTGCTTTTGCGATCACTCATGAGCGGTCTCCTGAGGCAGGACATGGGCGACGCTGAGACGTTCGCGGGTGAAATAGGTGCGTGCGGCTTTCTGGATATCTTCCGGCGTCACGCTTTGCAGGTCGGCAAGTTCGGTGTCCATCAATTTCCACGACAGGCCGACGGTCTCCAGGGAGCCAATGGCCGTGGCCTGGCTGGTGATGGAGTCACGCTGGTAGACCAGGCCGGCAATGACCTGGGCGCGGATGCGTTCCAGTTCTTCGGCGGTCGGCGGCTTGGCCTTCAGCTCGTCCAGCAGGCGCCACAGGCCGGCTTCCGCTTGGGCGACGGTTTTCTTTTTCTGCTGGTTGGGTGTGGCGCTCAACATGAACAGGGTGTCACCGCGGGTATAGGCGTCGTAGTTGGTGGATGCAGCAGAGACCAGCTCTTCACCGCGCTCCAGCTGCTCGGAGATACGTGCGCTGTAGCCGCCGTCCAGCAAGGCGGAGATCAGGCGCAGAGCCTGTACCGAGCGTTTGTCGTCGGCGGTGGCCAGGCCGGGTACGTTGAAGCCCAGCATCACACTCGGCAGTTGGGTCTGCACATGCAGGGTCAGCTGGCGCTCGCCGGGTTCGGCCAGTTCCATCGGGATCTTGGCCGGTGGTACGTCGCGCTTGGGAATCGGGCCGAAGTAGCGCTGGGCGAGGTTCTTCACCTCGTCCGGGGTGACGTCGCCGACCACGACCAGGGTGGCATTGTTCGGTACGTACCAGGATTGATACCAGTGGCGCAGCTCTTCGACTTTCATGCGGTCCAGGTCAGCCATCCAGCCGATGGTCGGCGTGTGGTAGCCGCTGGCGGGGAATGCCATGGCCTTGAAACGCTCGTAGGCCTTGGACATCGGGTTGTCGTCGGTGCGCAGGCGACGCTCTTCTTTGATGACCTCGATCTCGCGGCTGAACTCGTCGGCCGGCAGGCGCAGGCTGGCCATGCGGTCGGCTTCCAGCTCGAAGGCAACGCCCAGGCGGTCGCGGGCCAGCACCTGGTAGTAAGCGGTGTAGTCATCGCTGGTGAAGGCGTTCTCTTCGGCGCCCAGGTCGCGCAGGATCAGCGAGGCTTCGCCGGGGCCGACCTTGGCGCTGCCCTTGAACATCATGTGTTCCAGGGCGTGGGACAAACCGGTCTGGCCCGGGGTTTCATAGCTCGAACCGACCTTGTACCAGACCTGGGAAACCACCACCGGGGCGCGATGATCTTCGCGCACGACGACCTTGAGGCCGTTGTCCAGGGTGAATTCGTGGGTGGGTTGTGGGTCGGCAGCCAAGGCTGAAAGAGGCAGACAAACTGTGCTGAACAGCAGGCCTGCGGCGCGGCGGGCTAGAGCATTCATTCGTTTTTAAACCTGTTGGGCTGCCCGCTTGGTCTTAGCGTCGGCGGGCGAGGAGGTGCTAGGATACTGATCCGATTTAGGGACGGCCACTGCGGTAGTCATCTTGTCCCGAATCCGGTCGTAGGAATGTTGGGATAGATGGAGGGTTTCCCCGATGATCTTCCACTTTTCGCCGATTTTGTCGCTTCAGTCCTATATTGAGTCGATTTGTTGAGGCCTTTATTTACGCCTTACAAAATGTTGCGCATGAACAAGCGGGCGTTAAAGCAGTCTGTTCTGCATCGAATTTATTTACCGAGGCGCCCTGGCGCATCGCTACCTTGAGATAGCCGTCTCCATGTTTGGTTCCAACGACGACAAGAAGACCCCAGCCCCGGCTGGCGAGAAAAAAGGCCTGTTCGGATGGCTGCGCAAAAAGCCGCAGGAAACCGTTGACGAACAACCGCAGGTTCAAGCCGAACCGATCCCCGAGCCTATAGTAGAAGCCGAACCGGTCGCCGAAACCCCTGCGCCGGTGGTATTGCCGATGGCTGAGCCGGTATTGCAGCCGGTCGCCGAGGCGGAGCCGGAACCTGAGCCGGAACCCGAGCACAAGCCATGGCTGGAACTGCCGGTGGCTGAAGAGCCCGTGGCACTGGTTGAAGATGTGCAGGCCGAGCATGTGGTTCCACCGATTCCGGTGATCGTTGAGCCGCAGCCGGTTATCGTTGAAGCACCAGCACCAGCACCAGCACCAGCACCAGCACCAGCACCAGCACCAGCACCCGTGGCGGTCGAGCCATTGGTTGCCGCTCCTGCGGTCATCGAGCAACCCGTTTCCCCTGTTGAAACCAGCAAAGCCGGCTTTTTCTCCCGCCTCAAGCAAGGCCTCAGCAAGACCAGCGCCAGTATCGGCGAAGGCATGGCCAGCCTGTTCCTGGGTAAAAAGGTCATCGATGACGAATTGCTGGAAGACATCGAAACCCGCCTGCTCACCGCCGATGTGGGTGTCGAAGCCACCGCCGTGATCATCCAGAGCCTCACCCAGAAGGTCGCGCGCAAGCAACTGACCGACGCCGACGCGCTGTACAAATCCCTGCAGGCCGAGCTGGCCGCCATGCTCAAGCCGGTGGAAGCGCCGCTGGTGATCACCCCGAAAAAGCCGTTTGTGATCCTGGTGGTGGGCGTTAACGGCGCCGGCAAGACCACCACCATCGGCAAGCTGGCCAAAAAGCTGCAGTCCGAAGGCAAGAAGGTGATGCTGGCGGCGGGCGATACGTTCCGTGCCGCAGCGGTTGAACAGCTGCAGGTCTGGGGCGAGCGCAACAAGATCCCGGTCATCGCCCAGCACACCGGCGCCGATTCCGCCTCGGTGATCTTCGATGCGGTGCAGGCCGCCAAAGCACGGAACATCGATGTGCTGATCGCCGATACCGCCGGTCGCCTGCACACCAAAGACAATTTGATGGAAGAGCTGAAAAAAGTCCGTCGCGTGATCGGCAAGCTCGACGCAGACGCGCCGCACGAGGTTCTGTTGGTGCTGGATGCCGGTACCGGCCAGAACGCCATCAGCCAGGCCAAACAATTCAACCAGACGGTCCAACTGACCGGCCTGGCATTGACTAAGCTCGACGGCACGGCCAAGGGCGGCGTGATCTTCGCCCTGGCCAAACAGTTCGGGTTGCCGATTCGTTATATCGGTGTCGGTGAAGGCATTGATGACCTGCGCACCTTTGAAGCCGAACCCTTTGTACAGGCACTCTTTGCCGAGCGGGAGCGTTCATGATTCGATTCGAACAGGTCGGTAAACGCTATGCCAACGGGCATGTCGGCTTGCATGAGCTGAGCTTTCGAGTGCGTCGCGGTGAATTTCTGTTTGTCACCGGCCACTCCGGCGCCGGTAAAAGTACGTTGCTGCGCCTGCTGCTGGCCATGGAGCGCCCGACCACCGGCAAACTGCTGCTGGCCGGCCAGGACCTGGCAACCATCAGCAATGCGCAAATCCCGTTCCTGCGCCGCCAGATCGGCGTGGTGTTCCAGAATCACCAGTTGCTGTTCGATCGCACCGTGTTCAACAACGTGGCGCTGCCGTTGCAGATCCTCGGGCTGTCCAAGGCTGAGATCGTCAAGCGCGTGGATTCGGCCCTGGAGCGCGTGGCGCTGTCGGACAAGACCGATCTCTACCCTGGCGACCTCTCCACCGGTCAGCAACAGCGCGTCGGCATCGCCCGCGCCATCGTCCACCGCCCGGCCCTGCTGCTGGCGGACGAACCCACCGGTAACCTCGACCCGCGCCTGGCGGCCGAGATCATGGGGGTGTTCGAAGACATCAATCGCTTGGGCACCAGCGTGCTGATCGCCAGTCACGACCTGGCGCTGATCGCACGCATGCGCCATCGCATGCTGACCCTGCAACGCGGCCGCCTGATCGGCGACGGGGAGGCCGGCGTATGAGTGCAACACGCAGCCCTAAAGTCTCCGAGCGCGTGGCGCCGAAACCGGCCGACCCGCAACCGCAGAAGAAAAAACACGATCACGATGACGACGGTCCGGACTTCAGCACCTTGCTGCGCGCCTGGATCGAAAGCCATCGCGCCAGCCTGCTCGACAGCCTGCGCCGCCTGGGCAAACAGCCGATCGGCAGCTTTTTCACCTGCCTGGTGATGGCGGTGGCCCTGAGCCTGCCGATGGGCCTGTCGCTGCTGCTTAATAATGTGGAGCGCCTGGGCGGCTCCTGGCAGCGCGCGGCGCAGATCTCGCTGTACTTGAACATCGACGCCAGCGCTAAAGACGGCGAGTCCTTGCGCGATGACATCAAGAACCTGCCCGGCGTGGCGGATGCCGAGTACATCAGCCGCGATCAGGCGCTGGAAGAGTTCCAGCAACAATCCGGCCTGGGCGAGGCGCTCAAGGAGTTGCCGCAGAACCCGCTGCCGGGCGTGGTGCTGGTGACGCCGAATGAAGTCGACAAGCCGGCGCTGGAGGCCCTGCGACAAAAGCTCGCAGAGATGCCGAAGGTGCAGCAGGCACAACTTGATCTAGTCTGGGTAGAGCGCCTGGCGGCGATCCTCAAGCTCGGCGACCGGTTTGTGTTCGGCCTGACGGTGCTGTTGGTGTCTGCATTACTTTTGGTGATAGGTAATACCATTCGTCTTCATATTGAAAACCGTCGCACAGAGATAGAAGTGATTAAACTGGTCGGCGGCACGGACAGCTATGTGCGTCGTCCATTTCTGTACATGGGCGCGCTTTATGGCTTCGGTGCGGGGATTTTGTCCTGGGGGGTGCTGGCATTTGGCCTGGACTGGCTGAACGACGCGGTGGTCGGGCTGGCCGGACTCTACGGCAGCGATTTCGCGCTGGCCGGTGTGCCGGTAGCCGATGGTCTTAGTCTCTTGCTTGGCGCGGTATTGTTGGGGTATATCGGTGCTTGGATTGCGGTCGCTCGGCATTTACGTGAGCTGGCACCGAAGTAGTTAATGTCAGATTAATGTGGTTTCGTTTGTATTGACCGTATCAGTGGTTTAGGGAACTTGTCCTACGGTTCCCGGTCAATTTTCGCAGTGCTGAACTGCACGAGTTATGTGAGTCGGAGGTTTTTTCGTATGACCACTTCTTTGCAACCTGCTTATGCCTTGGTCCCGGGTGCGAACCTGGAAGCCTATGTGCACACGGTCAACAGCATTCCATTGCTGACGCCCGAGCAGGAGCGTGAACTGGCCGAGAGTCTCTACTATGAGCAGGATTTGGGGGCGGCTCGGCAGATGGTGCTCGCCCACCTGCGTTTTGTCGTACATATCGCCCGTAGCTATAGCGGCTACGGCCTGGCCCAGGCTGACCTCATCCAGGAAGGCAACGTTGGCCTGATGAAGGCGGTAAAGCGCTTCAACCCTGAGATGGGCGTGCGCTTGGTGTCGTTTGCCGTGCACTGGATCAAGGCGGAAATCCACGAGTTCATCCTGCGCAACTGGCGCATTGTGAAAGTCGCGACCACCAAGGCCCAGCGCAAGCTGTTCTTCAACCTGCGCAGCCAGAAAAAACGCCTGGCGTGGCTGAACAACGAGGAAGTCCACCGCGTGGCTGAAAGCCTGGGCGTGGAACCGCGTGAAGTGCGCGAGATGGAAAGCCGCCTGACCGGCCATGACATGGCCTTCGACCCGGCCGCCGAAGCGGACGACGACAGCGCCTTCCAATCGCCGGCCAACTACCTGGAAGACCACCGGTACGACCCGGCGCGTCAATTGGAGGATGCGGACTGGAGTGACAACTCCAACCACAACCTGCACGAAGCGCTGGAAGTGCTGGACGACCGCAGCCGTGACATCCTCTACCAGCGCTGGCTGGCGGAAGAAAAAGCCACGCTGCACGACCTGGCACAGAAGTACAACGTGTCGGCCGAGCGGATTCGTCAGCTTGAGAAAAGCGCGATGAATAAGCTGAAGTTGTCCATCGCCGCCTAACACGCGACGCGGTCAATAAAAATGTGGGAGGGGGCTTGCCCCCGATTGCAGTGGGTCAGCTACAAATAAGCTGACTGATCCACCGCTATCGGGGGCAAGCCCCCTCCCACATTTGTTTTTGTGTTGGTTCAGTCGGACCAAGGGGCTTTGCGGGCGTTATTCAACTCAACCAGATATCCATCACCACCCAGCTGGCTCATCTGCTGCCGAATCCAAGCAGCGCGCCTTGCCACATACGCCGTCGGATGACTGGCACTCCACACCCGAGGGTTCGGCAACACCGCGGCCAAATAGCTGGCCTGCTGCCGCGATAACCCTTTGGCACTCACCCCAAAGTGATGCCGCGCCGCCGCCTCCGCGCCGAAGACGCCTTCATCCCACTCCACGCTGTTGAGGTACACCTCAAGAATCCGCTGCTTGGGCCACAACACCTCGATCAGCCCGGTAAACCAAGCCTCCAGGCCTTTGCGCAAATAACTGCGGCCGGCCCACAGGAACAGGTTTTTCGACACCTGCTGGCTCAACGTGCTGGCGCCGCGTATCGAACCACCGCGCTCGTTGTGCTGGATAGCCGCCTGGATCGCGCCGAAATCAAAGCCCCAGTGCTGCGGGAAACGCTGGTCTTCACCGGCCATCACCGCCACTTTGAGGTCATCGGAGATCTCGTCCCACGGCACCCAGCTGCGCTGCAGGTCAATGGGTTCGCCGTCGAACCAGGATTCGACCTTGCGCTCCACCATCAGCGCGGTGAAGGGCGGCGGGACGACGCGAAACAGCAGTACCAACAGCACACTGGCGATGGCAAACCATTTAACGACATTGAGAAAGCGTTTGAAGAGGAGACGCAGCATAGAGATGGCTTGGCCGAACCCGTTGAGCGGGCCATTATACAGACCCTGCCCGATGAGTCTGACTGGAGTTCCTGATGCTGCGTAGCTTTCTGATGCTGGCTGCCTTTTTTGGCTTCACCGGTGTGGCCCTTGGCGCGTTCGCCGCCCATGGCCTGAAAAACCGCTTGAGCGCCGAGTACCTGGCGATCTTCCATACCGGGGTGACCTACCAACTGGTACATACCTTGGCGCTGTTCGGCGTAGCGCTGCTGGCCGCGCATATTCCTGGTCGGTTGGTCAGCTGGGCGGGCATCTCCTTTACTGTCGGCATCCTGTTGTTCTCCGGCAGCTTGTATGTGCTGACGATGACGGGCATCAGCAAGCTGGGCATCATCACGCCATTTGGCGGGTTGGCGTTCTTGCTGGGCTGGTTTTTCCTGGGGCTGGCTGCTTGGCGCTTGCAGGCGATCTGACCGAGGGACTTGGGTCATCAACCTTGATCGGGCTAGAATGCGGGCCCCTAAAAACGATGGCGGCCCGTGGCATGCGCATTCAGTTGAACGGCGAATCCTTTGAACTGCCCGACGGTGAAACCGTTGCGGCCCTGCTGACCCGCCTGGACCTCACCGGGCGTCGCGTCGCAGTGGAACTCAACCTGGATATCGTCCCGCGTAGCCTGCACGCCGAGACCGCGCTCACCGAAGGTGACCAGGTCGAAGTGGTCCACGCCATCGGCGGCGGCTGATCGCGCAGCTTCCTGAATTCTGCAGAACCTCACCCCATTTCGAGGATTTCCCATGAGCATCGTTCGTAGCGACAAGCCCTTCGTCCTGGCCGGTCGTACCTACCAGTCCCGTCTGCTGGTCGGCACCGGCAAGTACCGCGACATGGAAGAAACCCGCCTGGCCATCGAAGCCTCGGGCGCCGAGATCGTCACCTTCGCCGTGCGCCGCACCAACCTCGGCCAGATCGAAGGCGAGCCGAACCTGCTCGAAGTGCTGTCGCCGGATCGCTACACCTTCCTGCCGAACACCGCCGGTTGCTACGACGCCATCGAAGCCGTGCGCACCTGCCGCCTGGCCCGTGAACTGCTCGACGGCCACAACCTGGTGAAGCTGGAAGTGCTGGCCGACCAAAAGACCCTGTTCCCCAACGTGATCGAAACCCTCAAGGCCGCTGAAACCCTGGTCAAGGAAGGCTTCGACGTGATGGTCTACACCAGCGATGACCCGATCATCGCGCGGCAACTGGCGGAAATCGGCTGTATCGCCGTGATGCCGCTGGCCGGCCTGATCGGTTCCGGCCTGGGTATCTGCAATCCGTACAACCTGCAGATCATCCTCGAAGAAGCCAAGATCCCGGTGCTGGTGGATGCGGGCGTGGGCACGGCCTCCGACGCGACCATCGCCATGGAGCTGGGCTGCGACGCAGTGCTGATGAACTCGGCCATCGCCCATGCCCAGCAACCGATCATGATGGCCGAAGCCATGAACCACGCCATCGTCGCGGGCCGCCTGGCCTACCTCGCCGGTCGCATGCCGAAAAAACTCTACGCCAGCGCCTCTTCGCCGCTGGATGGTCTGATCAAGTAAGAGCCATTGATGACTGAATCAAACGAAACGCCGAACACCCCGGAAGCAGGCGACGAGTCCAAGCACCGCCGCATCAAGAGTTTTGTGATGCGCGCCGGTCGCATGACCGAAGGCCAGCAAAAGGGCCTGGAGCAAGGTACGCCCCTGTTCGTGTTGCCCTTGGCCGACGCGCCGGTGGACTACGACCAGGTGTTCGGCCGTTCGGCCCCGCGTTCCCTGGAAATCGGCTTCGGCATGGGCCACTCCCTGCTGGAAATGGCGGCCGCCGCGCCCGACCAGGACTTCATCGGCGTGGAGGTCCACCGCCCCGGTGTCGGCGCGCTGCTCAATGGTGTGTTGACCCAAGGGTTGACCAACCTGCGGGTCTACGACTGCGACGCGATTGAAGTGCTCAACCGCTGCATCGCCGACAATAGCCTCGACCGCCTGATGCTGTTCTTCCCCGACCCATGGCACAAAGCCCGCCACCACAAGCGCCGCATCGTCCAGGCCTCCTTCGCGGAGCTGGTACGCAGCAAGCTCAAGGTTGGCGGCATCCTGCACATGGCCACCGACTGGGAACCCTACGCGGAATACATGCTGGAAGTGATGAACGTCGCCCCCGGCTATCGCAACCTGGCGGAAGACGGCAAATGCGTGCCACGCCCGGCTGAACGCCCGATCACCAAGTTCGAACGCCGTGGCGAGCGGTTGGGGCATGGGGTGTGGGATCTGAAGTTCGAGAAGTTGGCGTAACTCACCATTAGCTTGAAATGCAATCAAATGTGGGAGGGGGCTTGCCCCCGATAGCGGGGTGTCAGTCACCACAAACAGTGACTGGTCCACCGCCATCGGGGGCAAGCCTCCTCCCACATTTGTATCGACGTTTTGCTCAGGATCAGCGGCGGTCGGCGACTACACCGATCAGTACCAGTACCACGATCAACACCGGCGCCAGGCTGTAGTTATTGAACTGGCTCAACCCCCGTACAATCCACGGCGTGGCGTAGATCAACGCCGCGCCGCTGCCGATCATGCACACCAACGCCATTAACGGGACGCGCAATGCGCCTGCGATGCTGCCCAAGCGCGCTTCCACCCAGCCTTTGATATCGGCGCCAAACAGCACCAGCAGGCAGCCGACGAGGGCCAGGGAGATTTCCGACAGGTTGCTACGGCTCCAACGGGATACGGTGGCGAGCAGGTCGAGTACCAAATCCATTCGATTTCCTTAGAGCGTCAGCTCAAAAACTTCTGCAACAGGTCATTGAGAAAGAGTTGCCCGCGGTCGGTCGCCGCCAGGCGTGACGGTTCGACCTGCATTAAGCCACTTTGTTCTGCCTCGCGGCGGCCTTCATCCAGGCTCGACAACGCCAGCCCGGTGCGCTCAGCGTAGAGCTTCGCTTCGACGCCTTCGGTCAGGCGCAAGGCGTTCATCAGGAATTCGAACGGCAGTTCCTCGTTAGTCAGTTCTTTCGCGCCGGCCTGGAAGCTTTTGGCCGGGTTGAGGTAGTCCTTCGGTGCTCGGGTCTTCCAGGTACGTACAATGCGCCCGTCGGGGTGGCTGAGTTTGCCGTGGGCACCGGCGCCGATGCCAATGAAGTCACCGAAGCTCCAGTAGTTGAGGTTATGCCGGGCCGGGCGGCCCGGTTGGGCATAAGCCGACACTTCATATTGCGCATAACCGTGTTCGGCGAGCAGTGCCTGGCCGGCTTCCTGGATATCCCACAAGGTGTCGTCCTCCGGCAGCGCGGGCGGCTGGTTCCAGAACACGGTGTTGGGTTCCAGGGTCAGCTGGTACCAGGACAAGTGCGTTGGCTTCAGCGCGATGGCCTGGCGCAGGTCGCTCAAAGCGTCGTCCAGGGACTGATCGGGCAAACCGTGCATCAAGTCCAGGTTGAAGTTATCGAACCCGGCCTGGCGCGCCATACCGGCAGCGCGCACGGCTTCATCGCCGTTGTGAATACGGCCCAGAGCCTCAAGCTTTTGCTGCTGGAAGCTCTGGATACCGATGGACAGGCGATTGATCCCCAGCTTGCGGTACGCCACGAACTTTTCCTGCTCGAACGTCCCGGGGTTGGCTTCCAGGGTGATCTCGATATCACTGGCGAACGGGATGCGCGCTTCCACACCCTTGAGCAAACGGCCCAACGCTGCGGCGCTGAACAGGCTCGGCGTACCGCCACCAAAAAAGATCGAGCTCAGTTCGCGACCGTAAACCGCGTGCAGGTCCTGATCGAGGTCGGCCAACAGGGCGTCCACGTACTCTTCTTCCGGCAGCACTTTACTGGCGGTGTGGGAGTTGAAGTCGCAATAGGGGCATTTGCGCACGCACCACGGGATATGGATATACAGCGCCAGAGGCGGCAGCACAGGCAAGGCCGCCCGAAGTGTTTGCGCGCCACCGTGGATCAGTGGCTGCGCAGAGGTGTTCTGGGTCATTTCAGGCTCAGGCGTTGGCGCAGTAAATCCATTGCGCGAGCACGGTGGCTGATCTGGTTCTTGTCGGCCGGGCTCAGTTCGGCGCTGGAAACGTTACGTTCCGGCACCCAGAACAGCGGGTCATAGCCAAAACCGTGCTCACCACTGGCCGCGTGCAGGATGCGCCCGTGCCACAGGCCTTCGCACAAGATCGGCAGCGGGTCATCGGCATGCCGCACCAAGGCCAGCACGCAGACGAACTGTGCGCCGCGCTCGGCGTCGGGCACGCCCTTGAGCGCATCCAGCAGCTTGGCGTTGTTGGCGGCGTCGCCCTTGCCATCGGCGTAGCGTGCCGAGTAGATGCCCGGCGCACCGCCGAGGAAGTCCACCGCCAGGCCCGAGTCGTCCGCCAGCGCTGGCAGGCCGGAGATACGCGCAGCATTGCGCGCCTTGAGGATGGCGTTCTCGACGAACGACAGGCCGGTCTCTTCCGGCTCCACCTGGTTGAACTCGCCGATCGAGCGCAACTGCACGGAGTCGCCGAGCATGGCTTGCAGTTCTTTAAGCTTGCCGGCGTTATGGCTGGCCAGTACGAGTTGGGTAAGGTTCATCATTCCGCCGGAAACAGTTCCTGGTTGAATTGGAAGCTATGGGCTTTGCCGCCGGTTTCAACGTTGATGGTAAAGGTCTTGTATTCGCGCTGGGTCACGGCGTAGGGCGCGAGATAATTGATGCCACCTTTTTCGTTGATTTGCTTGAAGGTGAGGATCTCGCTTTTGCCACCCAAATCCTTGATGGTGCCCGTCACTTGCGCGGCCACCGGGGTCACGCCCTTGATCACGGTCACGTTGATCAAACCCTTCTCCTTGCTGCGCACCACGCCGACTTTCTGGGCGGTTTCCGGTTGCAGGAAGCTGGAGGTGAACGTGTTGTAGTGAACGGTGATATCGCCGAAGTCTTTCTTGCGATTAGCGTCGATAGCGTCCGCGGCCATGGCGCTGGCACCCAGGCATGCGGTCAATAGAAAAACAGCCAAACGACTCATGATCGTCCCTCTTGAAAATGATTAGACGGCAATCTTGTGGTCCGTGAGGCCAGGACTGCTGACCCGATAAATACCGATTTCGCCCAACAGATTGGGCCATAGCTTACTCGCCCAGCCGTGGCGATGCTGTTGATCGACGGCAAGGCGGTTGATCACCTTGGCTTCACGCTCGCCACACAGGGCTTCGAAATCTTCGAAGGTGCAAAAGTGGATGTTCGGCGTGTTGTACCAGGTGTACGGCAGGAAGTCCGACACCGGCATGCGGCCCTTGGTGGCCAGGTACCAGCGGCAGCGCCAATGCCCGAAGTTGGGGAAGGTGATGATGCACTGGCGACCTACGCGCAGCATCTCGTCGAGGATGCGGTCCGGGTAGTGCACCGCCTGCAGGGCCTGGGTCATCACCACGATATCGAAGCTGTTGCTGGCAAAGTTGCCCAGGCCCTTGTCCAGGTCCTGCTCTATCACGTTGATGCCCTTGGCCACGCACTGGGCGATGTTGTCCGGGTCGTTTTCCAGGCCGTAGCCGGTGACTTGCTTGTGGTCGCGCAGCCAGCTCAGCAGTTCGCCATCGCCGCAGCCAAGGTCGAGCACGCGGCTGCCGGCGGGGATCCAGTCTTGGATGATGTCCAGGTCGGCTCTCATGGCGTTCTCACAAAGTTATGCGGTTCATGTAATTGCTGAAGGCCTGCAAGTAGCGTGGGATCGGGATCAGGAAGGCGTCGTGGCCTTGCGGTGCATCGATCTCCAGGTAGCAGACGTCCTTGCGCGCAGCCATCAGTGCATCCACCAGCTCGCGGGAGCGCGCCGGCGAGAAGCGCCAGTCGGTGGTGAATGACATCACGCAGAACTTGGCCGTCGCGCCTTCGAAGGTTTTCGCCAGGTCGTCATCAAAGTTGGCGGCTGGGTCGAAGTAGTCCAACGCTTTGGTCATCAGCAAATAGGTGTTGGCGTCGAAACGCCCCGAGAATTCCTCACCCTGATAACGCAGGTAGCTTTCTACCTGGAATTCGACGCTGTGGAAGTCGTAGTTGAGCTTCTCGCTCTTGAGGCCACGGCCGAATTTCTCGCCCATGGAGTCATCGGACAGGTAAGTGATGTGCCCGACCATCCGCGCCAGCATCAGGCCGCGCTTGGGGATCACACCGGCTTCCTGGAACGAACCACCGTGGAACTCAGGGTCGGTCAGGATCGCCTGGCGCGCCACTTCGTTGAAGGCGATGTTCTGCGCCGACAATTTAGGGGCCGAGGCGATGGCCAGGCAATGGCGCACGCGATCGGGGTAAGTGATGGTCCATTGCAGCGCTTGCATGCCGCCCAGGCTGCCGCCGATCACGGCGGCCCATTGGTCGATGCCCAGCAGGTCGGCCAGGCGCGCCTGGCTGTGCACCCAGTCTTCCACGGTGAGCACCGGGAAGTCTGCGCCGAACGGCTTGCCGTTCTCAGGGTTGACGCTGCTCGGGCCGGTGGAGCCGTTGCAGCCGCCGAGGTTGTTCAGGCTGACCACAAAGAACTTGTTCGTGTCGATGGGCTTGCCGGGGCCGATGCAACTGTCCCACCAACCGGGTTTGCGCTCGTCGACCGAGTGGAAGCCGGCAGCGTGGTGATGGCCGGACAGGGCGTGGCAGATCAGCACGGCGTTGCTCGCCGTGGCATTCAGTTGGCCGTAGGTTTCATAGATCAGGTCGTAGGCAGGCAGCGAACGGCCGCAGGCCAGGGCCAGCGGTTCGCTGAAGTGCGCCATTTGGGGCACGACCAGTCCAACAGAATCGGGGGGAAAGGCAGTTGGCATCGACCCTGCTCTCGTTTAAATGAGGCGTAAGTCTAAAGAGCGCGAACCCCAGCGGCAAGCAAAGGCCTGCGCGGATTGAATTCAGTGTGCAGTTCGAAAATGTGGGAGCAGGCTTGCTCCCACATTTGATCCGCGTTAGATCAGCAAACGCAGAATGTCCGGCATCATGGTCATCGCCGCCAGGTTATTGATCACCAGCATATCCAGCAACTTGAGCACCATGAATGCCAGGATCGGCGAGATATCCAGGCCGCCCAGGTTCGGCAGCAGCTTGCGGAACGGCGCCAGGGCCGGTTCGCAGATCTGGTTCACCAGCTCGGCGCCAGGGTTGTGGCTACCCGGCGCGACCCAGGACAGGATCACGCTGATGATCAAGGCGAAGAAAAAGATCTTCAGGAACAGCGCGGTCACGCCGATGATCGCCCAGATCAGCAACTGTACGAAATTGCCGGTGGTGCCGTAGGTCAGCAGCAGGGTCAGCGCCATCAAGGCCAACTGCACCAGGATCGCCAGCACCAGCGACGACATGTCCAGGCCGAACAGGCTCGGGATGATCCGACGCAACGGCTTGAGCAGCGGCTGGGTGGCCTTGACGATGAACTGGCAGAGCGGGTTGTAGAAGTTCGCGCGTACCAGTTGCAGCACAAAGCGCATCAGTACGATCAGCAGGTACAGGCTGCCGAGGGTTTGCAGCACGTAGACGGCTGCGGTGTTCAAACCAATCATGTTGGCTCCTTATTTGCCCAGTTGTTCGGCGAGTTCCGCCGAGCGGTGCGCAGCGGCACTCAATGCTTTTTCCACCAGGGCTTCAAAGCCCCCGGCCTGGAACGACTCGATGGCCGCCTGTGTGGTGCCGCCGGGGGAGGTCACGCGACGGCGCAACTCGGCCGCGTCCACATCGCTGGCAACCGCCATATGCGCGGCACCCAAGGCGGTCTGCTCGGCCAGTTGCTCGGCAACGTCCTTGGACAGTCCCAGCTTCACCCCGGCGGCGGTCATGGCTTCGATCAACAGGAAGAAATACGCCGGGCCGCTGCCGGACACGGCGGTGACCGCGTCCAGCTGCTGCTCGTGTTCCAACCACAGGGCGGTGCCCACGGCGGACAGCAGCGCTTGCGCCTGGTTGCGTTGTTCGGCGCTCACTTCGGCGGTGGCGTACAAGCCGCTCACGCCTTGGCTGACCAGCGCTGGGGTGTTGGGCATGCAGCGTACGATCGGCTGGGCGCCCAGCCAGTTATTCATGCTGGCGCAGGTAATGCCGGCGGCGATGGACACCACCAGTTGCTGCGGTTGCAGGCTCGGGCGCAGGCTTTCGCACACGGCCTTCATGGCCTGCGGCTTCACCGCCAGCACGATCACATCGACGCCACGGATGGCCTCGGCGTTGTCGGCAAAGGTTTCAATACCGTGCTCGGCGCTGACGCGGGCACGGGTGTCGGCGCCGGGGTCGCTGGCGCGGATCTGCGCGGCGCCCAGGCCCTTGGCCCGCAGGCCACCGATCAGGCTGGCCGCCATGTTACCGGCGCCGATAAAGGCAATACGCGTGTTGCTCATGACAGGTCCTTACTCAGATGGAAGTCAGCCATTTCATGGCTGGCCGTAGTCGCGGGCGCCAAACAGGGCGGTACCGATCCGCACCCAGGTGGCGCCTTGGGCGATGGCCGACTCAAGGTCGTGGCTCATGCCCATGGAAAGTGTGTCGAGCGGCAGGTTCAGGCTGTTTTGCAGGTCGCGTACAGCGGCAAACGCTGCATCTTGCGCGGCGCGATCTTCAGTCGGCTCAGGAATCGCCATCAGGCCACGCAACTTCAGGCGCGGCAGGGCGCTGATCGCATTGGCCAGGTCCGGCAGGTCGGCGGGCGTACAGCCGGACTTGCTGGCTTCGCCACTGACGTTGACCTGGATGCAGATGTTCAGCGGTGGCAGGTCGGCCGGGCGTTGTTCGGACAGGCGTTGTGCAATTTTGAGGCGGTCCACGGAATGCACCCAAGCGAAGTTCTCGGCGATAGCGCGCGTCTTGTTCGATTGAATGGGGCCGATGAAGTGCCAACTCAAGGGCAGGTCGGTTAATTCGGCCTGTTTGCCCAAAGCTTCCTGCAGATAGTTCTCGCCAAAGTCGCGCATTCCGGCGGCATAGGCTTCGCGCACGGCTGGCGCGGGTTTGGTCTTGCTCACGGCCAGCAGGTGGATGCTGCTTGCGTCACGTTGCACGGCGTCGGCTGCGGCGCGGATGCGCTGGCTAACCTGGCCGATGTTGTCTGCTATCGTCGACATTCAAGATGCGCCCGTGGATATGGAGTCCGCGGCATTCTACTGGAAATGGAAAGCCCTATGGATATCACTGAATTGCTGGCGGCCAGCGTAAGCCGTGGCGCCTCCGACCTGCATCTGTCGGCCGGCCTGGCGCCGATGTTGCGGGTGGATGGCGAGGTGTGGCCGTTGGATTGGCCGGTGCTCTCACCCCGGCAAGTGGCGGACTTATTGAGCCCGTTGCTCAATCAGCACCAGCAAAAGGATTTCGAAACATCTCTTGAAACGGATTTTGCGTTTGAACTGCCTGGCGTGGCGCGCTTCCGGGCCAATGTGTTCACGCAGGACCGTGGCATGGGGGCGGTGTTTCGCACGATTCCCAGCGAGGTGCAGAGCCTGGAAAGCCTTGGCCTTGGCGAAGTGTTCCGGCGTATCGCCCTGCTGCCACGAGGCTTGGTGCTGGTGACCGGCCCGACCGGCTCGGGCAAGTCCACCACCCTGGCGGCGATGATCGATTTTCTCAATCAGCATCGGCGCCAGCACATCCTCACTCTCGAAGACCCTATCGAGTTTATCCACACACCTAAGACCGCCCTGATCAACCAGCGCCAGGTGCACCGTGACACTCACAGTTTTTCCACTGCCCTGCGCTCAGCGCTGCGTGAAGACCCGGACGTAATCCTGGTAGGCGAATTGCGCGACTTGGAAACCATTCGCCTGGCGCTGACAGCGGCTGAGACCGGGCACCTGGTATTTGGCACCCTGCACACCACGTCTGCGGCAAAGACCGTAGACCGGCTGGTGGATGTGTTCCCGGCGGGGGAAAAGGCCATGGTCCGCTCGATGCTGTCGGAGTCGTTGCAGGCGGTGGTGTCCCAGGTCCTGGTGAAGAAGGTCGGCGGCGGGCGCGTAGCGGCCCATGAAATCATGCTGGGCACGCCGGCCATTCGCAATCTGATCCGCGAGGACAAGGTGGCGCAGATGGTTTCAGCGATCCAGACCGGTGGGGCGTTGGGGATGAAGACGTTGGATATGAGCTTGAAGGCGCTGGTCGGGGAGGGGGTGATCAGTCGTGAAGACGCACGGGGGAAGGCGAGGGTGCCAGCAGATATATGAGAGCGGGCTTGTTGTGGTGAGCGGGCTTGCCCCGCGCTGGGTGGCGAAGCCGCCCCAAAAACCAGGCGACGAGTTGTATCTGCGGAAATTCGGTGGCCTCATTGGGGCCGCTGCGCGCCCCAGCGCGGGGCAAGCCCGCTCACCACAGAAGCCCGCTCACTACAACAAGCCGCCTATAGCTTTGCGGCAGGCTTAGCGCTGGACGACCCGCAGATTGTTCTGCTCTTTCGGCAGCACCCGCTTGGCGATCACGTAGTTCTTGTCCCAGAACGGCTTCTTCAGCGTGTCGATGCTGACCGCCTTGCCACGGCGCGGTGCGTGGATGAAACGGTCGTTGCCCAGGTAGATGGCAACGTGGTTCACCTGGCGGCTCTTCAGTTTGAAGAACAGCAGGTCACCCGGTTTCAGGTCCTTGCGGTCAACCTTCTGCCCGTGGCCGGCGGCCATGGCGTTGGAGGTGCGCGGCAAATCCACGGCCGCTACGTCGTTAAACGCATATTTCACCAAACCACTGCAGTCGAACCCTTTACTTGGGCTGCTGCCGCCCCAACGATAAGGAGTACCGAGCACGTTCACGGCGCGGCTGAGGACGGTGCTGCTCTGTTTGGTGTTGACTGCCATCAGGGCCGGGTTTGCTTTACCGTGGGCCTTGCTCAGTTGAGTCGGGCGGTTGACGGTCAGCTTTACCGATTTGGCCGTGCTGGGTGTGCTGTGAACTTTAGGGGTGAAACCGTTAACGTTAGGAAGTCGTTGCTCACGATTGGTGGCGTGGGCGGCCAGTGGCATTAATAGGCAAATGGTTAGCCATGTCTTGAAAAATGGTCGCATTAGGCGTGGCTCTTATGGGTTTGCGCGCAACTTTATAACAGCTTTTTGTGTCGTTCTCAGGCCGTTTGTCGACTGAACCTTGACGTCAAAATCAGGAAAAACGCGACGATTCGCCGCAATTGTCCTACACAAGTCAGGTGGCATAAGGCTTTCAGGGCAGGGAAGATACCATTTGCCGTACGTCGGGCGCCTGTAAAAAAGTCACAAAGAAAGTGAAAAAATTTATCTATCGAGGCAAAAGAGGTACGCGATGAACACCTATCAGCAGATTGGTTCGCAGCAAGACACCCACAGCAAGGTGATTGGTTACCTGCTGTGGATTTTTGGTTTTACTGGGGCGCACCGCTTCTATTACGGCAAACCGGTGACCGGCACGATCTGGTTTTTCACCTTTGGCTTGCTGGGTATCGGCTGGCTGATCGACCTGTTCCTGATCCCGGCCATGGACCGTGAAGCGGACCTGCGTTTTACCGCCGGGCCGATCGAATACAACGTGGCCTGGGTGCTGTTGGCGTTTCTCGGGGTGTTTGGCGTGCACCGCATGTACCAAGGCAAATGGATCACCGGCCTGATCTACCTGCTGACCGGCGGTTTGTTCTTGGTGGGGGTGTTGTATGACTTCTGGACGTTGAATACACAGATATCGATCCGCAATGCCGAGCGCAACAGCGGCCGCTGATCTTTAACTTCTGGTGGAGATCAACATGTGGGAGGGGGCTTGCCCCCTCCCACATTGATCATGCCCACATTAGATGTGGGATTTTTCAGGCCTGGTAGCTGATCCGCCCATCCACCAAGGTGTAGCGCACCGTCGCCGGCAGGCTATGGCCGATGAACGGGCAGTTTTCACCTTTGGACAGCCAGTGCTCCCCGGCAACCGTGGAGCGGGCCGGGTCAAACAGCACCAGGTCCGCCGCCGAACCCACCGCCAACTTACCCGCCGGCAGGCGCAATGCCTCAGCCGGGCCTGCGCTGAGGCGTGCCAGCAGTGTCGGCAAGTCCAGCAATCCATCCTCCACCAGTGTCATCGCCAGCGGCAGCAACAGTTCGACACTGCTGATGCCGGGCTCTGTCGCGCCAAACGGTGCCAGCTTGGCATCCCGCTCATGGGGCTGGTGATGGCTGGAAATCGCCGAGACCACACCGGACTTGACCGCCGCACGCAAACCTTCGCGGTCGGCCAGGGTGCGCAGCGGCGGTTGCACGTGGTACAGGCTGGAGAAGTCGATCAGCGCCTCATCCGTCAGGATCAACTGATACAACGCCACATCCGCCGTGACCGGCAGTCCGCGAGCCTGTGCCTGGGCGATAAGGGCGACGCCTCGGGCGCTGGTCAACTGGCTGAAGTGCGCACGCACACCGCTTTGTTCCACCAGCAGCAGGTCACGGGCCAGGGCCACGGTTTCGGCGGTTTCCGGAATGCCCGGCAGGCCGAGGAAGCTGGCCACGGCGCCTTCATGGGCCAGGCCGCCTTCAGCCAGGTCGCGGTCCTGGGAGTGGAAGATCACCGTCAGGTCGAAGGTGGCTGCGTATTCCAGGGCGCGTAACAGCGTCCGGGTGCTGCGAAAGCTTTCCAGGCCGTTGCCGAAGGCCACGCAACCGGCGTCACGCAGGGCGATCAGCTCGGCGAGTTGTTCGCCTTCCAGGCCTTTGCTCAGGGCGCCGATAGGGAACACTTTGCAATTGCCGGCCTCACGGGCGCGGTCGAGGATCAGCTCGGTCACCGCCGAGGTGTCCAGCACCGGCTTGGTGTGCGGCGGGCAGCACAGGCTGGTCACGCCACCGGCCGCAGCGGCGCGGGTTTCGCTGATGATGTTGCCCTTGCGACTGTAGCCTGGCTCGCGCAGGGCGACGTTCAGGTCGACCAGGCCAGGCGCGGCCACCAGTCCTTTGGCGTCGAGGGTCTCGCTGGCGCTGAAGCCTGCGGGCGCGGCGCCGATGGCGATGATCTTGCCGGCTTCCAGATGAAGGTCGGTGACGTGATCCAGGCCACTGGCCGGATCGATGACGCGGGCGCCGAGGATGCTGAGCTTCACTGGGCGTTCTCCTGCTCGAATTGACGTTGCGCGGTTTGCCCGCTCATGGCCATGGACAACACCGCCATGCGCACGGCGATGCCGTAGGTCACCTGGTTGAGGATCACCGACTGGTTACCGTCGGCCACCGCAGACTCAATCTCCACGCCACGGTTGATCGGGCCAGGGTGCATCACGATGGCATCCGGCTTGGCGCCGGCCAGGCGTGCGGTAGTCAGGCCGAACAGGCGGTAGAACTCGCCTTCGCTCGGCAGCAGGCCACCGGACATCCGTTCGCGTTGCAGGCGCAGCATGATCACCACGTCCACATCCTTGAGGCCTTCGGCCATGTCGGTGTAGACCTTCACGCCGTACTGCTCGATACCGATCGGCAGCAGGGTTTTCGGCGCGATCACGCGGATGTCCGGGCAACCCAGGGTTTTCAGGGCCAGCATGTTCGAGCGTGCCACCCGCGAGTGCAGGATGTCGCCGACGATGGCTACCGAGAGGTTTTCAAAGCTGCCCTTGTGCCGACGGATAGTGAGCATGTCGAGCATGCCCTGGGTCGGGTGGGCGTGACGGCCGTCGCCGCCGTTGATGATCGCTACCTGCGGGCACACGTGCTCGGCGATGAAGTGCGCGGCGCCGGAGTCGCCGTGGCGTACCACGAACATGTCGGCGGCCATGGCTTCCAGGTTGCGCAGGGTGTCGAGCAGGGTTTCGCCCTTGCTCGCCGACGAGGTGGACACGTTCAGCGTGATCACGTCGGCCGACAGTCGCTGGGCCGCCAGTTCAAAGGTGGTGCGGGTGCGGGTGGAGTTCTCGAAGAACACGTTGCAGATGGTCTTGCCGCGCAACAGCGGGACCTTCTTCACCGCGCGGCCACCGACTTCGAGGAACGAGTCGGCGGTGTCGAGGATTTCAGTCAGCAGTTCGCGGGGCAAACCGTCGAGGGACAAGAAGTGTTGCAACTGACCCTGAGCATTGAGCTGCAGCGGGCGCTTGGCATCTAGAGGCGTCATCGCGGGGACTCTTTACAAGGCGGTTTAAAGGGCGAGGTCTTGCAGTTCGAGTTCGAGCGGCGTGGGACCGGACAATTTTACCCGTTGGTGGGCTTGCAGCGACAGGGTGGCGCCGACCACATCCGGGCTGATCGGCAACTCACCGGCGTCCAGGTCCAGCAGGCACACCAGCGTCACGCTGGCCGGGCGGCCATAGTCGAACAATTCGTTCATGGCGGCGCGGATGGTGCGACCGCTCATCAGCACGTCGTCGATCAGCACCAGGTGCTGGCCTTCGATTTCGAAAGGCAGCGCCGACGGACGCACTTGTGGGTGCAGGCCGTTCTGGCTGAAGTCGTCGCGGTAGAAGGACACATCCAGGGTGCCGAGGGGCGAGTCGCTGCCCAGCGCTTCCAGCAACGCCTGGGCCACCCACACACCACCGGTGCGAATGCCAATGAAACGTGGCTCGCTGATGGCACGGTGTTGCAGATGGGCCGTGAGGTCTTTGGCCATTTGGCTGATCAGTTCGGCGGGGTTCGGCAAGCTCATGCAGGCTCCTTCAGGACCTTGGCGCAGGCAAGGTCCGGGCTCAAACGTAAAAAGACGCGGCAAGCCGCGTCAGTCAGGATTCAAATAAAGCGGTGTTGTCGTCCAGCCAACCCTGCAACAGCAGCGCGGCGGCGATGGCGTCCACGGGATTGTCGCGGTAGCTGCCCTTCTGGCCGCCACGGTCACGGCGCTCACCCTTGGCTTCGAAGGTGGTCAGGCGTTCGTCGTGGGTATAGAAGGGGATGTTGTAGCGGCCATTGAGGCGTCGGGCGAATTTTTCCGCGCGCAGGCACATGTCGCTGGGCGTGCCATCCATGTTCAAGGGCAGGCCGACCACCACGGCGTCGGGCTTCCACTCTTTAATGAGGGCCTCGACCTGGTTCCAGTCCGGTATGCCGTTCTGGGCTTTCAAGGTGCACAGTTCGCGAGCCTGGCCGGTGATGACCTGGCCGACGGCTACGCCGATCTGCTTGGTGCCGTAGTCAAAACCGAGGATTAAGCGCAAAGCCATCAGGCGTGCCCCGCCTGGCTGGTCAGCAGGTTGAGGTTGACGCGCAGTTTGGCCGCGGCTGCCTCCAGGCGCAGTTCGCTGGGGGTGTTGAACAGGATTTCGGCGTCAAAGGGGCAGGTCAGCCACGCGTTGCTGGCCAGCTCGGCTTCCAGTTGGCCGGCTTCCCAACCCGCGTAGCCGAGGGTGATCACGCTTTGCTCAGGGCCCACGCCGTCCGCGATGGCGAATAGCACGTCCTGTGAAGTGGACAGCGACACGCCTTCCAGGTCGACCGTGGCCTGGAACTTCGGCCCGGTGGGGTGCAGCACAAAGCCGCGATCGGTCTGCACCGGCCCGCCGATGTAGATCGGCACGCCCTGGCAGCGGGCTGGAGGGTCGACCTCCGGGCGCAGTTGCTCAAGGATATCCGCCAGGTTCAGCTCTTGCGGGCGGTTGATGACCAACCCCATGGCACCTTTGGCGGTGTGCTCGACGATGTAGGTCAAGGTCTGCGCAAAGTTCGGGTCGGCCATATGGGGCATGGCGATCAGGAATTGGTGCTTGAGGTAGGTCGGGCTGACATTTTTCATGTCCGCTAGTGTGGCGGTGGAGGGGCGAACTGACAAGCTGGGGTGGACCATAATTGTGGCAAACAGGGTTGTTGTGGTGAGCGGGCTTGCCCCGCGCTGGGCTGCGAAGCCGCCCCAAAACCGGATGTTTCATTTTAGCTGGAGAACCTCTGTGCCTGGATTGGGGGGGCTTCGCCCCCCAGCGCGGGGCAAGCCCGCTCACCACAACAACCCCGCTTACCACAAAGGGCGTATTCAGTTGCTGGACAGGCGGTCACCCTTGGCAAACTTCCAGGTGCGGATGATTTCAAGGCGGTCGACGTCGTTCAAGTCGCCGCTGAACGGGGCAAAGGGCGCGGCCAGGCGCACGATGCGCTGGGCGGCCTGGTCCAGCAGTGGCTGACCTGACGATTCCAGCACCTGGACTTCATATAACGTGCCGTCGCGGTTGATCGACACCAGTAAGCGCAAATTGCCATAAATCTGCTGGCGTCGCGCTTCATCCGGGTAGTTGAGGTTACCGATACGCTCGACCTTCTTGCGCCACTCGTCCTTATACCAGGCGCCTTTGTCGCGCATGGTCGAGGCGGCGTTCAGCCGGTAGATGCGCGGGCGCTTGGCGTACAGCTGCTGTTCGTTGGCCAGCTCGGCTTCCAGGCTGGAAATCTCGTCGGAGAGTGTCGAACTGTCGAACGTCGGCGCGGGCTTCACGGGCTCGGGCGTCGGTTCGGTCTTGGTTTTTTCGCGCTGGGTCGGGGCTTTTTGCGGTTTGGGCGCGACGGTGGTCACCGCAGCCTTGGGCGCGGCCTGCTTCACCTCGGGCTTGGGCGCCGGCGGCGGGGTGACTTTATTCACCTTGTTGTCCTGGAACGGCGCCACTTCAGTGGTCTTGGGCACGGCCTTCTTGTCGAGGGTGCCGCTGCCCTGCTGGTTGTCCTGGGCGAGAAAGTCAGCCTTCTCGGGCTTCTTTTCACTCTTGAACGTGGCGAGGGTGATTTCCAGGGTTTTGCTGATTTGCTTGGGTTCGACCAGGGTGAACCCCACGCCGAGGATCAGGGCCAGGTGAATCAGTGCAGCGAGGAACAGGGTAAATCCGAGCCGATCAGCCGGGCGCACGCCGCTATGGGAGAGTTCGGGGGGCAGTTCGGACGGGAGCGTCATGACAAAAAAACCAACATCGCGCGTTTCACAGGTGGCGCATGATAACGCAATGTTGGTGTGTGTCCGGCTGTTCTATGTCACTTGGCTTGTAGCTTGCGCTCAATGGCAGCCATCAACATTTCGCCGATGTTCGTGCCAAATGCGTTGTCGATCTCGCGAATGCAGGTGGGGCTGGTGACGTTGATTTCAGTCAGGTTCTCGCCGATCACGTCCAGGCCGACAAACAGCAAGCCCTTTTCACGCAGGGTCGGGCCAACCTGGGCAGCAATCCAACGGTCCTTGTCCGACAGAGGGCGTGCTTCACCACGACCGCCGGCTGCCAGGTTACCGCGGGTCTCGCCAGCCGCCGGGATGCGCGCCAGGCAGTAGTCCACCGGCTCGCCGTCGATCATCAGGATGCGCTTGTCGCCGTCCTTGATCGCCGGCAGGTAGGCCTGGCCCATGATTTGCTGGGTGCCCAGGGCGGTCAGGGTCTCCAGGATCACCGACAGGTTCGGGTCGCCTGCGCGGTGACGGAAGATCGAGGTGCCGCCCATGCCGTCCAACGGCTTGAGGATCACATCGCCGTGCTTGGCAGCGAATTCACGCAGCACGTCGGCGCGGCGGCTGACCACGGTGGGCGGGGTGCACTGCGGGAAGAGGGTGGCGAACAGCTTTTCATTGCAGTCGCGCAGGCTCTGCGGCTTGTTCACGATCAGCACGCCGGCGCGCTCGGCCTGCTCCAGCAGGTAGGTGGAGTAGACGAATTCCATGTCGAACGGCGGGTCCTTGCGCATCAGGATCACATCCAGATCGCTCAGCGGGCTGTCGATTTCGTCCGACAGCTCGAACCACTTCTCAGGGTTGGCAAACACCTGCAGCGGACGCATGCGTGCGCGGGCCTCGCCGTCACCCTGGTAAAGATCGCGCTGCTCCATATAGAACAACGTCCAGCCGCGGGCCTGGGCGGCCAGGAGCATGGCCAGCGAGCTGTCCTTTTTATAGGAGATGCTGGCGATAGGGTCCATGACAATGCCGACGCGAACGCTCATGGGGGATTTCCTCTAGCAAATTAGGGCGCATAAAAGTGGCGTCAGAGTGGCGCTGTGGCTGTTGTGGGTCAAGGAAAAACCACCTGGCCGGTTGCTCGATAGATTGCGCCCGGAGACTGTGCTAAAAAGACTGCCACGGCGCAGCAGCCCTTGAATTCCAAGGCTTGCGGCGCTCATCCTGTGCAACATCAGGCAGTACACACCGAAAACCGATTCGCTGTGGCGATGGCAGAGCAGATATGGAACAGCATTCCAACGCCTTGAGAGTGATGGTGATCGACGACTCAAAGACTATCCGCCGTACCGCTGAAACCTTGTTGAAGAACGTGGGGTGCGATGTCATCACGGCCATCGACGGTTTCGATGCCCTGGCCCGGATTGTCGATCATCACCCGCACATCATCTTTGTCGACATCATGATGCCGCGCCTGGATGGTTATCAGACCTGCGCCCTGGTGAAGAACAACCCGGCGTTCAAGTCGATCCCGGTGATCATGCTGTCCTCCAAGGACGGCCTGTTCGACAAGGCCAAGGGGCGCATCGTCGGCGTCGATCAGTTTTTGACCAAGCCTTTCAGCAAGGAAGAACTGCTGAGTGCGATCAAGGCCTACGTGCCCGGCTTCGCCGCAGTAGAACAAGCACACTGACGTCGCCTCACGAGGGTCGGCGCGAACTTATGTAGCGGGGAAAACCATGGCACGTGTTCTGATCGTCGACGATTCGCCGACCGAAATGTACAAACTGACCGGCATGCTGGAAAAGCATGGCCATCAGGTTCTCAAGGCCGAAAACGGTGCGGACGGCGTGGCCCTGGCCCGCCAGGAAAAACCCGACGCCGTGCTGATGGACATCGTGATGCCGGGCCTCAATGGCTTCCAGGCCACCCGCCAACTGTCCAAGGAGCCGGAAACCAACGGCATCCCGATCATCATCATCACCACCAAAGACCAGGAAACCGACAAGATCTGGGGTGCGCGCCAGGGCGCCAAGGATTACCTGACCAAGCCGGTGGATGAAGAAACCCTGATCGCCACCCTGAACAAGGTGCTGGCCGGCTGACGGTTCGCCATCATGACCGAGTCGCAAACCGCCTTCGAGCTGCTGTTGGACATCGACCGGCGCTGCCGCCTGCTGGCCGCCGACCTGCCGTCCCAGGAAGCCCGCCTGCAACGTTGGAGCGGAATCGGTTTTCGCCTGGGGCCGCACTGGTATGTGGCACCCATGGGCGAAGTTGCCGAAGTCCTGCATGAACCGCGCTGCACGCTGATGCCCGGGGTCAAGGCCTGGGTCAAGGGCGTGGCTAACCTGCGTGGACGCCTGTTGCCGGTGATGGACCTGGGTGGGTTTCTCGGGCTTGAACTGTCCAAGGCGCGCAAACAGCGGCGCGTATTGGTGGTGGAATTCAACGACTTGTTTGTCGGGCTGCTGGTGGACGAGGTGGTGGGGATGCAGCATTTCGCACAAGACGCACTGCTGGCGAGCGCCGCGCCCGGTGTTCCGTTTATCCAGGGCCAGTTCGAGGGCGACCAACAGTGGCAGGTCTTCAGCCCCTTCGCCCTGGCCCAGGCCCCAGGCTTCATGGATGTTGCCGCATGACCACCGCCACCACGCCAAAACCCCAGGCCGGCTCGCGCAGCCGCTCGCAGATCATCGTGCTGTTCATCGCACTGATCGTGTTCATCATGTTGCTGTTCGCCAACTTTGCGTACCTCAACACCCAGTCCACCTATGACAAACAGTACATCGGCCACGCCGGTGAGCTGCGCGTGCTGTCCCAGCGCATCGCCAAGAACGCCACCGAAGCCGCCGCCGGCAAGGCCGCCGCGTTCAAGCTGCTGGGCGATGCGCGCAACGACTTCGCCCAGCGCTGGGGCTACCTGAAAAAAGGTGACCCGGAAACCGGCCTGCCTGCCGCGCCCAACGCCGTGCGCGCCGAAATGCGCGCGGTGCAGACCGACTGGGAAGCGCTGCTGAAAAACACCGACGCCATCCTTGCCAGCGAACAGACCGTGTTGTCCTTGCATCAGGTCGCCGCGACGTTGGCCGAAACCGTGCCGCAGTTGCAGATGGAGTCGGAAAAGGTCGTCGACATCCTCCTGCAGCGTGGCGCCCCGGCCAGCCAAGTGGCCTTGGCCCAGCGCCAGTCACTGTTGGCCGAGCGGATCCTTGGTGCAGTGAACACCGTACTGGCCGGCGACGAAACCGCCGTGCAGGCCGCCGACGCGTTTGGCCGTGACGCCAACCGCTTCGGCCAGGTGCTCAATGGCATGCTCCAGGGCAACCCCGGCCTGCGCATCACCCAGGTCGAAGACCGCGACGCCCGGGCGCGGCTGGCGGAAATCGCCGAGCTGTTCGAATTTGTCTCCGGTTCCGTGGATGAAATCCTCGAGACCTCGCCGCAACTGTTCCAGGTCCGCGCCTCGGCGAGCAATATCTTCAACCTGTCGCAAACCCTGCTCGATGAAGCCTCGCACCTGGCCACCGGTTTTGAAAACCTGGCCAGCGGGCGCAGTTTCGACACCATCGGCGGTTATGTGCTGGGGCTGTTGGCGCTGACCTCGATCATCCTGATCGGCCTGGTGATGGTGCGCGAGACCAACCGCCAGTTGCATGAAACCGCCGAGAAGAACGAGCGCAACCAGAACGCGATCATGCGCCTGCTGGATGAAATCGAAGACCTGGCCGACGGCGACCTCACCGTGACGGCCTCGGTGACCGAAGACTTCACCGGCACCATCGCCGACTCCATCAACTACTCCGTCGACCAACTGCGCGACTTGGTCGCCACCATCAACCTCACCGCCGGGCAAGTCGCCGGTGCGGTGCAGGACACCCAGGCCACCGCGATGCACCTGGCCCAGGCGTCGGAGCACCAGGCCCAGCAGATCGCCGAAGCGTCCACGGCGATCAACCAGATGGCCCAGTCCATCGACCAGGTGTCGGCCAACGCCGCCGAGTCCTCGGCGGTGGCGGAGCGCTCGGTGGAGATCGCCAACAAGGGTAACGAGGTGGTGCACAACACCATCCACGGCATGGACAACATTCGCGAACAGATCCAGGACACCGCCAAGCGCATCAAGCGTCTGGGTGAGTCGTCCCAGGAAATTGGCGACATCGTCAGCCTGATCGACGACATTGCTGACCAGACCAACATCCTCGCCCTCAACGCCGCGATCCAGGCGAGCATGGCCGGTGACGCCGGGCGCGGCTTTGCGGTGGTGGCCGATGAAGTGCAACGGCTGGCCGAGCGCTCGTCGGCGGCCACCCGGCAGATCGAAACCCTGGTGCGGGCGATCCAGGCTGACACCAACGAAGCGGTGATCTCCATGGAGCAGACCACCACCGAAGTGGTGCGCGGCGCGCGGCTGGCCCAGGACGCCGGGGTGGCGCTGGAAGAGATCGAAGGCGTGTCGAAAACCCTGGCGGCGCTGATCCAGAGTATTTCCAACGCGGCGCAGCAACAGACCTCGTCGGCGGGGCAGATCTCCCTGACCATGAACGTGATTCAGCAGATCACTACCCAGACCTCGTCGGGCTCCACGGCCACCGCCGAAAGCATCGGCAACCTGGCGAAAATGGCCAGCCAGCTGCGCCGGTCGGTGTCGGGGTTTACCTTGCCGCCACCCAAACAGGTCGATGATTGAAATGCAGTACCAATGTGGGAGGGGGCTTGCCCCCTCCCACATTTGATCTCTATCTGTCTTGAGATCTCGCACCACCAGCAACCCACGAATTCTAAGCGGAGCAGTTATGGTTGATCGGCACGACTACGTGGCCCTCGAATGGGTCAAGGGCGACATTGCCGAAACCCTGCAACAGGCCCGTTCGGCGCTGGATGCGTACGTCGAAACCACTGACGGCGACGCGATCAGCGAATGCCTGGCCGGCATCCATCAGGTGCATGGTGCGCTGCAAATGGTCGAGTTCTACGGCGCGGCCCTGCTGGCCGAGGAAATCGAAGCGCTGGCCCTGGCTCTGCAAGCCGGCCATGTGAGCCAGCGCGACGAAAGCATCCGCCTGCTGCAACAGGCCCTCAACCAATTGCCGCTCTACCTGGACCGCGTGCACAGCGCCCGCCGCGACCTGCCGCTGGTGGTATTGCCGCTGCTCAACGACTTGCGCAGCGCCCGCGGCGAAAGCCTGCTGTCGGAGACCAGCCTGTTCAGCCCGCAACTGCTCACCATCGCGCCGCTGCCCGATGAAGCCCTGGCGCAACGCGCGGTGCCCGACCTGAAAGAGCAACTGCGCCAGTGGCATCAGCTGCTGCAACAGGCCCTGGCCGGGCTGCTGCGCGAAGACCACGGCCCCAGCAACCTGGAGGACATGGCGCGGGTGTTCGCGCGTCTCGAAGCCTTGTGCCAGGGCGCGCCGTTGTTGCCGCTGTGGCAAGTCACTTCGGCGCTGGTCGAAGGCATGCTCATCGGCGTGATCGCCAACAGCCCAGCGCTGCGCAGTTTGCTCAAGGCCAGTGACAAACAGCTCAAGCGCCTGCTCGCCCAAGGCATCGGCGGCATCAACCAGCCGGCGCCAGATGAGTTGCTCAAGAGCTTGCTGTTTTATGTGGCCAAGGTCACCCGGCCGACACCGCGCATGCAAAGCCTCAAGGAACGCTACGGCCTGGATGAAGCCTTGCCGGACAGCACGGTGGTCGATGCCGAACGCGCACGCCTGGCCGGGCCGGACCGCAACGCCATGGGCTCGGTGCTGGGTGCATTGTGTGAAGAGTTGGTGCGGGTAAAAGAACGCCTCGACCTGTTCGTACGCAGCGACCGTCAGCACACCAGCGACCTCGACGCGCTGCTCGCGCCACTGCGGCAGATCGCCGACACCTTGGCGGTGCTGGGCTTCGGCCAGCCGCGTAAAGTCATCATCGACCAGCTTGCCGTGGTGCTGAGCCTGGCCCAGGGCCAACGCGAGCCCAACGATGCCGTGCTGATGGACGTTGCCGGCGCCTTGCTCTATGTCGAAGCCACACTGGCCGGCATGGCCGGCACCGTGGAGCCGGAAAGCCGCGAAGAAAGCCGCCTGCCCACCACCGACCTGACCCAGATCCACCAACTGGTGATCCGTGAATCCTGCCAGTGCCTCAAGCAAGCCAAGGAACTCGTGATCGATTGCATCGAAGCCGACTGGGACCGCCAGCGCCTTGAGTCCCTGCCGGAACTGCTGAGCCAGGTGCGCGGTGCCCTGGCCATGATCCCTTTACCCCGCGCGGCGAGCCTGATGCGCGGTTGCACGGACTACGTCGATGAACAGTTGATGGGCAACGACGCGCCGCCGACCGAGCGGCAACTGGCGCATTTTGCCGACGTGATCAGCAGCCTGGAGTACTACCTCGAACGGATGCTCCAAGACCCCGATGCCGCAGGTGAACGGGTGCTGGAGCTGGCCACCCAAGGCCTGGCGGCGCTGGGTTACCTGCCTGCCGAGAAACCCTGGCGCCAAGCCCTGGTTGCACCGGATGGAGCGCTGGCGGTGGAGGTCGCGCCGAGCCAGTCGCAGTTCGACGCGCTGGCCAGCCCCACGTCGCGCCTGAACCCGCCGGCCCTGCAACGCCCCGGTAGCCTGCTGCCGCCACCGGCCGACGAAGAGCCCATCGACGATGAACTGCGCGAGGTCTTCCTCGAGGAAACCGACGAAGTCCTCGACGTGCTGCACCGTTACCTGCCCAACAGCGCGGACAAAACCGCCCAGGGCGAAATGCGCCGTGCTTTCCACACCCTCAAGGGCAGCGGCCGCATGGTCCGCGCACTGGTCCTGGCCGAGCTGGCCTGGGCTGTGGAAAACCTGCTCAATCGCGTACTGGAACGCAGCGTAGCCCTGAGCCCCGAGGTGCAACAGGTGCTGGATGAAGCGGTGGCCTTGCTGCCGGAGTTGATCGCGGACTTCGCCACCGACGACCAGCGCCAGCGCGATGAAGTCGACGCCCTGGCCGCCCGCGCCCACGCCTTGGCCAGCGGTACGCCGCAGCCGTCTGCCGAACCCCATGACCCGATGCTGCTGGAGATCTTCCGCAACGAAGTCCAAAGCCATCTGGACAGCCTCAATCACTTCCTGCAACAGGCCGCCGAGCATGTACCGCTGCACGTCAGCGATGAACTGCAACGCGCCCTGCACACGCTCAAAGGCAGCGCCTACATGGCCGGCGTGCTGCCCATCGCCGAACTGGCGCGCCCGCTGGACCACCTCACCCGCGAATACAAGGCACACCGCCTGCCGCTGGACTTGGACGAAGTGGAGTTGCTGCTCGAAGCCGAGAGCCTGTTCCAGCGCGGGCTGCGTGATCTGGACAGCGACCCGTTGGCGCCGATCAAAGGCGCAGAGGACCTGATCAACCGCACCCAACGCCTGCTGGATCAGCAGCTTGAAGCATTGCTCGACGCCCCAAACACCGGCCTGCGTATCAAGCGCGACCCGCAACTGATCGCCAACTTCCTGGCCCAGGGCATGGACATTCTGCTCGACGCCGAAAGCCTGCTGCGCCGCTGGCAACAGCATCCCGGCGAACGCCAGGAACTCACCGCGCTGCTGGACGAACTGACCACCCTGGGGGAGGGCGCGCACGTCGCCGACCTGCACGCCATCGACGCACTCTGCGAAGCGCTGCTCGACCTCTATGGCGCGGTGGAGGAGAGCAGCCTCGCGGTGAGCGAGCGGTTTTTCCACGAGGCCGAGCAGGCCCATGAAGCCTTGATCAACATGCTCGACCAATTGGCCGCCGGGCAGGAAATCAGCCCGGCGCCGGCACGGGTACAGGCGTTGCGCGAGTTGCTGGATGAGGCCCTTGACCCGTCGGCCACCGGCCTGATCAAAAGCGACGGCAGCCGCGCCTTGAGCATCTCCGAGCTGGGGGCGGCCACGGCGCAATTGGATCAGCCAACGACGATGGACGATGAGATCGTCGAGATCTTCCTGGAAGAGGCCGTGGACATCCTCGACAGCGCCGGGCAGTCGCTCAAACGCTGGTTGCTGGAGCCGGATAACGCGGGACCGCTGTCCTCGTTGCAACGTGACCTGCACACCCTCAAGGGCGGCGCGCGCATGGCCGAAATCGGGCCGGTGGGTGACCTGGCCCACGAGCTGGAATGTTTGTATGAAGGGCTGGTGGACCGTCGCTACAGCTACTCTCCCGAGCTGTCGCTGTTACTGATGGCCAGCCATGAGCGGCTGGCCTTGCAGCTTGATGAATTGCAACAGCAACGGCCCCTGAGCGATGCCGGCGAGTTGATCGCCCAATTGCGTGGATTCCGCCAGGGCAGCACACCGACGGCACCGACCGAGGCTGTACAAGCCTCGGGAGCTGATCCTGAATTGCTGGATATCTTCCTCGAAGAAGCCGCCGACATTCTCGACAGCTCAGGCAGCGCTTTGCTGCGTTGGCAGGCCGAGCCCGGCAGCCGCCAGGAAGTCGAAACCCTGCTACGCGACCTGCACACCCTCAAGGGCGGCGCGCGCATGGTCGAGATCGGGCCGATCGGCGATCTGGCCCATGAACTGGAGTTTCTCTACGAAGGGCTGTCCGCAGGCCTACTGGCGCCGTCCGCCGAGCTGTTTGCGTTGCTGCAAGGCTGCCACGACCGCCTGGCGCAGATGATCGACGCGGTGGCCGACGGTTTGCCGGTCGGCTCGGTGGACAAGCTCATCGAGCGCATCAAAAGCCTGGTGCACCCCAGCGACGAACCGGTGACACCGGTGGCGTTGCCGACGGGCAAGGCGGAGGCCGTGGTAGACCCCGCCGCCGACATGGTGAAGATCTCTGCCGAGCTGCTCGACGACTTGGTCAACCTGGCCGGTGAAACCTCGATCTTCCGTGGCCGTATCGAGCAGCAAGTCAACGACGCCCGCATTGCCCTGACCGAAGTGGAAACCACGATCGAGCGCATGCGCGACCAACTGCGGCGTCTCGACACCGAGACCCAGGGCCGCATCCTCAGTCGCCAGCAGGCCGAGGCCGAGCGCCTGGGTTATGAAGAATTCGACCCGCTGGAAATGGACCGCCACTCGCAGCTGCAGCAATTGTCCCGCGCGCTGTCCGAGTCCGCTTCCGACCTGCTCGACCTCAAGGACACCCTCGAGCGCCGCAACGAGGACGCGCACGACCTGTTGCAGCAACAGGCGCGCATCAACACCGAGTTGCAGGAAGGCCTGATGCGCACGCGCATGGTGCCGTTCGAACGCATGCTGCCGCGCCTCAAGCGTATCGTGCGCCAGGTGGCGGGTGAGCTGGGCAAGGACGTGGAATTCATCGTCGGCAACGCCGAGGGCGAGATGGACCGCAATGTGCTGGAACGCATGGCGGCACCGCTGGAGCACATGCTGCGCAACGCCGTCGACCATGGCCTGGAGTCCCGCGATGTGCGGCTGCTGGCCGGTAAGCCCGAGAAAGGCCGCATCACCCTGGACCTGACCCACGAAGGCGGCGACATCGTTTTCGACATGCGCGATGACGGCGCAGGTGTACCGCTGGAGGCCGTGCGGCGCAAGGCGATCAAGCGTGGCTTGCTGGGCCCGCATCAAGAGATCAGCGACCGCGACGTGTTGCAGTTCATCCTGCAGCCGGGCTTCTCCACCGCCGAAAAGATCACGCAGATTTCCGGACGCGGCGTGGGCATGGACGTGGTGCATGAGGAAGTGCGTCAGCTTGGTGGCTCGATGGTCATTGATTCGACGCCGGGCGAGGGTGTGCATTTCCGTATTCGCTTGCCGTTTACCGTGTCGGTCAACCGTGCGCTGATGGTGCAATGTGCGGACGACCAGTACGCGATTCCGCTCAACACCATCGAAGGTCTGGTGCGGGTGCTGCCCCATGAGCTGGCGGGCCATTACCAGCAAGACCCGCCGTGTTATGAATACGCCGGCCAGCGCTATGAGCTGTTCTACCTGGGCGACTTGCTGCACACCGTCAGCCGCCCGAAACTGCTGGGCCAGTACCAGCCGGTGCCGGTGCTATTGGTGCAGTGCAACGAGCGGCGCGTGGCCATCCATGTGGACGCCATGGCCGGTACGCGGGAGATTGTGGTCAAGGGCCTGGGCCCGCAGTTTGCCGGGGTGCAGGGCCTGTCGGGCGCGACGATTCTGGGCGACGGGCGCGTAGTGTTGATCATCGATTTGCTCGCGCATATCCGCGCCCGCCAGCCGGCCTTGCCGGCCCAGTCGGTCGATGCGCCGCTGATCCTCAACGACCCCTTGAAAAAACGCCCGTTGCTGGTGCTGGTGGTGGACGACTCCGTCACCGTGCGCAAAGTCACCAGCCGCCTGCTGGAGCGCAACGGCATGAACGTGCTCACCGCCAAAGACGGCATCGACGCCCTCGCTGTGCTCGAAGAACACACCCCGGACCTGATGCTGCTCGACATCGAAATGCCGCGCATGGACGGCTTCGAGGTCGCCACCCAGGTGCGCAACGACCCCCGGCTGATGCGCCTGCCGATTATCATGATCACCTCGCGCACCGGCCAGAAACACCGCGATCGCGCCATGGCCATCGGCGTCAACGACTACCTCGGCAAGCCGTACCAGGAATCGGTGCTGCTCGAAAGCATCGCCTACTGGAGCAAGTCCCATGCTTGACCACCGCACCAGCCAACTCACCGGCCTGCTGCTGCCGCTGGCCGACCGCCACCTGGTGCTGCCCAACGTCGCCATTGCCGAGCTGATCGACTTCCAGCGCGGTGAACCCGCCAGTGATGCGCCGCCGTGGTATTTGCGGCAAGTAACCTGGCGCGATCGGCAGATACCGCTGATCAGCTTTGAAGCGGTGTGCGGCGAGGCGAGTGTGACCGGCGAACGCTCGCGAATCGTAGTGTTGAACGCGTTGGGCGGGCGACCGACGTTGAAGTTTATCGCGCTGGTGATTCAGGGGATTCCACGGTCTTACAAGCTCGACAGCGAGTTGAGTTATGTGGATGTGCCGCTGTGCCCGTTGGAGTTGGCGGCGGTGCAGGTAGGGGAGCATGTGGCGAAGGTGCCGGACTTGATGGGGTTGGAAGCGTTGCTGGTCGAATCCGGATTAGCTTGAATCCCCCGCTCCCACACGGGATCGCGCTCATCTCAGATACTCACTCAACCCGCATAAACCGCTGCCTGCAGACCTCGTTTGTGGCGAGGGAGCTTGCTCCCGCTGGGGCGCGAAGCGGCCCCAAAACCTACCGCCGCTTTCTGCCTGTAGAAACGCGGTGTTTGTACTGGGGCTGCTGCGCAGCCCAGCGGGAGCAAGCTCCCTCACCACAGGGGGGGTGTTGCTGGGCCTTCGGATTTTTCCTGCAAGATTTTGGGCCGTGCATGAACTTGTCGCGTGCAGCCAGCGCGCCTAGTCTTCGTCCCGTCATCGCAAAAAACGGTGACACGGACGTGCAAGTCCGGTTACATGTCGGCGCACCGGCGCCCATAGCCATTCAACGGGCGTTTTTATGCCTGCTGTATTTGTTATGGCGGCTGTGCGTGGGAGATCCCTCGGGGTCTGCCGGGGTCCGATATGCCCGGTCTTGCACACCTGCGCACAGCTGCCACCTTAGTTCGCGTGCAAGCGGCAGATGGCAGTCTCCATCCCATATCGGAGCTGTAAATCATGATCAAACCTACCCCCAATCCGCCCCTCTTCACCGTAAACCCTCACCAAGACACCGAAACCTTGCTGGTCAACGCCAGCGAAACCCTGTCCTCCCTCAACGCACTCACCTGCAATCTAGCCTTCGACCTGGACACTACCCAGCGCGCCATCATGCTTGGGATTCAGCAAATGGCAGCGTTGGGGCAACTGTTGGTGGATCAAGCACTGGAACAAATTTCCCCGTCCATGGCGGCATAAATCGATTAATGCCAGTCAGTTAAGGGCAAACACTGTACCTGTGGCGAGGGAGCAAGCTCCCTCGCCACAGGTTATTTTTTACCCTTTCTACGTCTTAACTGACTGGCATTAACCTATCGTTCCCTTTTTGGGGCTCATTGGCCGCCGCCATGCGTCTGTCTGCAAAGCGGGGTCAGGTTGTCAAAGGTGTTCTCCCATGCGAAATAATGCGCTGGGTCAAATCAGCGTTCGGTCCGCTTCGATAGGTCGTTGGTATGGAAAACGGTGTTTCCAGGTAAAAGATATGAGGGTTGTCAGGGCTTTGGATGAGGTTCAGTCCCGATGTATTCACTTCGTAGTGATACGTCATTTTATCCTGCCAATTGCCGAATTTACGCCGCCCGAAGATGGTCTCGGACAGCTGTTTGCTGGGCATATCGTCTGGCGCCAGGTCCGTAAAGTAGTGCCGGCCTTTTCCTCGGGGAAGGGGGTCACCCTTCAAATTGGTATCTGAAGGGCTAAAAGCGCGGTCGGCGTTGAACGTGGCATGGCGATCTTTCGCTACATATTTGTAGAAAACGGTTTTGCCTTTGACAGGCGGTTCCAGCTGCGCTTTTTCACCGGGGAAGGCCTCTGGCAGTCGGGGGCGTTTAGTGAGTGGTTGACCGTTTGGCGTGTGTCCTGAAGTCGAAACAGCGGGCTCCAGCGGGCGTTTTATTGGGGTGCCTGCTGGCAATCTGCTCGCTCGCCATTCACCGTTGGTGGCACGCACCAGGTTCTCCCTTCGTCGAAAGAACGTTGATCTCGTCGCAGGCTCATTGGGGTCCAGGATGGAAACCCTTCCGGACCGTGCATGAAAGCTTGAATCGATCAGGTACACCTTGCTGACCTCAGTCGCGTCGGTATAACGCACGTAGCAATTTTCGCCAACCTGATAGGTGCCATTCGCCTTCATCGGGACGCCTTTGATGACGTCGTCCGGAACGCTGAAAGCGCTCAGGTCCCGCTTTGGGGCTGGCGTGTCAATCACGGAAGGGCGTAGCGGTCTGGGTGGCGGCGTGTGGCTGGATGCTGGGCGTAAAGGCGCTGTGCGAACACTCGAGAGACGTGTCGGCGCCCCGGTACCATCGGCATACACCGCAGGCCCCAGGCCGGGACCCTTGATCAGCCGCCGCAGCGTTTTTCCGTTGGCACGCAGGGTCCTCAGGCCAGTCTTTGCCAATCGCGCTCCCGCCGAAAGGCCTTTGCCAACCACGGGCAACAGATCAAGCAGTGCAAAGCCCACTTCAACTCCGAACAGGACTTTGTTGATTGTCGATTGAGCCGCGACTTCCGCGCTGCTCACAGATTGGTGGTCCGCTTTGTCGATGAGCAACTGCACGTGCTGTTTGTACAGCTCATCCTGAACGTTACCTTCTATGGGCTGGAGTGTCGTGCCGGCGCCCGTCAGCTTGAGCACCTTGACGAGCAAATCAATGGCCTTGAAGGGGTTCGTCAGCTGGCCGGTTGCTTGCTGCTTGAGCGCATCATAGGCTTTGGCCACGTCATCTTTATTGACGGGTGATTTCCTGCTTGCGGTGTAGACCCGCCATTCGTTTTTCTCCAGCAAGGTATTCAGCGAATCCTGGTCTGCTACTTCACGAAACGACATGCCGTCGGGCGCACCCGGTGTGTACAGGACCAGCGCGTCATCCGTCTGATTGCCAATCACCATCACCCCCTGTACCGGTATCCCGCGCTGGATAAGGGCATTGGCGGTGATGGTTTTTCCATCGACCTGAGGCCGGTCGGCCGAGTCGGGATTGCCCAGCACGGCGGCAACCCATTGCGCGCTTCGCTGGGTGGTGGTGTCGAGCGTTGCTTTTGCCTTGTAAACATCCGGGTTGAGTTCTGCCAGAAGCGCATCCTTTTCCAGGCTATCGCTCAGGTTGGCTTTCCATGCTTTGCGAATCTCGCTCGCGGGCCCTGACTCGGTATCCGCGGCCAGCGTTTCCTTGAGCAGCTTGGTGTATTCGCCACCGACATCTGCGGTATTGACCAGCGTCTTAAGCTGCTCGGTGGTCCAGATGACCTGCTTGCCGCTAACGTCCAGGATAGGTTTGCCTTGGGAATCGGTGAGCGGCAACGTAAAGGTAGTTTCGGTGAAGTGACTGCTTTCAGCGGTCGGGAACTCGGTGGGGTTTTTCAGCGCCAGATCTGTCAGCGACACGTTGTGGGTTTTGATAAACGGCGTTTCATTGCTGCTGGGTCGACTGAGATTAATCCGGGTCTTCGTTGTAACCGTTACCTTTAACTGGTCTGCATCCAACCGCCCAGGCGGAGATAGCCTTTGGATGGCCGCCGTGATCCTGTCCCGGGCGAAGGATGCCAGGTCAGGGATCTTTTCCAGCAGGGACGCCAGCGTGCGCGTGCTTTGTTTTTCGGCATGCTCCAGGTGGTCGAACAGTGCTATTTGTTTCGGGCTCAGGTTTTTCAGCCACTGGGGTTGCAGCTTATCGGCCAGCTTGGCGTCGCGTGCTGACAGCGCATTGCTACCGTCGAGCAAGTACGACCAGTCGGCGGATTCCTCGAGAGCCTCCAACGCAGTCGGCTCTGTCAGCGGGTTGCCACCGGATTGCGTGAATGCCTGGGCAGCTTTTGCCTGGATTTCCTCTTGCTGACGCTTGAGCATCCAGGGTATCCCTTCGGCCAGGACATCCCCGGTCAGCGGTTCAGCGCTGAGCATCAGGTCATCCCCGGTGGGGGGAGCGTCACGGTTTTGCATGGCCAGTGGCATCTGTTGCAACAGCCGGTCGGCAGTGGCACCCCCTTGTTCAAGGCGATCGGCCAATGCCTGACGTGCCTGGGCGGGAGTGGTGAACTCCTCGAAACCTTCACCGGGTGTATACAACACCACGGGGCCATTGGCATCGTTGAGCGGGAGCACGCGGCCGTTCGGCCATGTGGGTTCTGTGGCCCAGGAATTATCGGTCTTGGTGATGAGAAAAGCGCCGGCCAGCAGCGCACCCCGTTCGGTGCCGTCATCGACGGTGATCGGGTAAACCCCAGGTCGGGCGCCGTTGGCGAAGGCATGCTCGCGTTCGGCCAGCGTGGGGTGTTGCAGCGCGGCATCAATCAGCTGTTTGCTGGCCGGGGTCAATGTGCCGTCGCTCACGCGCAGCGCCGCCAGGACCGACAGTTGTTGCTTGTGCAGGGTCAGTAGCTGGTTTTGCGGCGCCTCCAGAGTGCGCGGTTCTCTCTCCTTCGGACGGGGCGTGGTCCAGAACGCCTGCAGGCTCTTGGGGTATTGGGTGGCGATGTCCTTGGTGATGGCGTGCTGCGTCGTTTCGGCATTGAGCGGTCTGACGTCTGGAAAGGCTTGCTCAAGTTGCGTCTGCACAAAGGTTTTGAGGCTGGGTTGCTGGCTGTGTAGGCGTTGAATCTGGGCACTCAGACTTTCATGTTGACGGATGAGAAGTTCCTCGTCGCTGATATTGTGGCGTATTGCTAGATTGGGACGATCCACCGTGACCGGCGTTATGCCCGGTGATGTGGGCAAGTGATAGCCGTTGGGTAAATAGGTTGACGTGGGTGAAGCGAGGGCAGGCTGCTGTTGGGTAATAGTCTGTGCCGCAGAAGGGGTAACGGGCTGTGAGGGGGGCGGAGGCGATTCGGGGGGGCGGGTTTCCATCAATCGAGCAGTTTGGGTCATAAAGACATCTCGCAAGGTGATTGTGCAGTAATAACTACTTTCTTCGCATGTCGTTAGATGGGTGAATATTTGAGGCTGCCGGGTTCCCGTTGAAGTTTAAGAAAGTAAGCATCGTTACTCTCACCGTAACTGTTGCTCAACCAGCGTGATTGATCGTCCGGTTGGTCATCCCTAAGGTAGTCCCACGACAGCAAACCTCGTGGAGCGACCATGACAACAACAATTACCCCCGACTCGCGCTGGACGCGGCGGCGCGACGAGAAGCAGCGGCGGCTCGGGCTGGTCAAGAAATACGCAGACGGGGCGGTGTTGCCCAGTGACAGGATCGTCGAGGCGCTTGAGGCGCTGATCCTGCCCGGCGACCGTGTGGTGCTGGAGGGCAATAACCAGAAACAGGCAGATTTTCTCTCGCGTTCCCTTGCCAAAGCCGACCCGGCCAAGCTCCACGATTTGCACATGATCATGCCCAGTGTTGGCCGTTCCGAGCACCTGGACCTGTTTGAAAAAGGCATCGCGCGCAAGCTGGACTTCTCCTTCGCCGGCACCCAATCCCTGCGCATCAGCCAGTTGCTCGAAGACGGCCTGCTGGAAATCGGCGCGATCCACACCTACATCGAACTCTATGCGCGGCTGGTGGTGGACCTGATCCCCAACGTGGTGCTCTCCGCCGGTTTCATGGCCGACCGCGCCGGCAATATCTACACCGGCGCCAGCACCGAAGACACGCCGGCGCTGATCGAGCCTGCCGCTTTCAGCGATGGCATCGTGATCGTGCAGGTCAACCAGTTGGTGGACGACGTCACCGATTTACCCCGTGTCGACATCCCCGCCAGTTGGGTGGATTTCGTGGTGGTGGCCGACAAGCCGTTCTACATCGAGCCGTTGTTCACCCGCGACCCACGCCACATCAAGCCGGTGCATGTGCTGATGGCGATGATGGCGATCCGTGGCATCTACGAAAAACACAATGTGCAGTCGCTCAACCACGGCATCGGCTTCAACACCGCCGCCATCGAGCTGATCCTGCCCACCTACGGCGAATCCCTCGGTCTCAAGGGCAAAATTTGCCGCAACTGGACCCTCAACCCGCACCCCACGTTGATCCCCGCGATTGAAAGTGGCTGGGTGCAAAGCGTGCACTGCTTCGGCACCGAGCTGGGCATGGAGAACTACATCGCCGCGAGGCCGGATGTGTTCTTCACCGGCCGCGACGGCTCGATGCGCTCCAACCGGATGTTCTGCCAGCTCGCCGGCCAATACGCGGTGGACCTGTTTATCGGTGCCACCCTGCAGGTCGACGGCGACGGCCATTCCTCCACCGTGACCCGTGGCCGACTCGCCGGTTTTGGCGGCGCACCGAACATGGGGCATGACCCACGCGGTCGCCGCCACGGCACGCCGGCCTGGCTGGATATGCGCCACGACGATGCGCCCGAAGCCTTGTTGGAACGCGGTAAGAAACTCGTGGTGCAAATGGTCGAGACCTTCCAGGAAGGCGGCAAACCCACCTTTGTCGACACCCTCGACGCCGTCGAAGTCGCGCGCAAAAGCGGCATGCCGCTGGCACCGATCATGATCTACGGCGATGACGTCACCCACTTGCTCACCGAAGAGGGCATCGCCTACCTGTACAAGGCGCGCTCCCTCGAAGAGCGCCAGGCGATGATCGCCGCTGTCGCAGGCGTCACGGCCATCGGCATGCGCCACAACCCTAAAGACACCGCGCGCATGCGCCGCGAAGGCCTGATCGCCTTGCCCGAAGACTTGGGCATCCGCCGCACCGACGCCACCCGCGAGCTGTTGGCCGCCAAGAGCGTGGCCGACCTGGTGGAATGGTCCGGTGGCCTGTACAACCCGCCCGCCAAATTCAGGAGCTGGTAAATGCGCGCCCTCAAACTGCATGAACTCAGCCTCGCGGATCGCCTGGCGGATAGGGCTGTCGATGCGCTGATCGATGAAGCGGACCTGTCGCCCAAACCCGCCTTGGTGGACCGGCGTGGCAACGGCGCCCACAGCGATTTGCACCTGGGCCTGATGCACGCCTCGGCGTTGTCGCTGTGGCCGATGTTCAAGGAAATGGCCGAGGCCGCGATTGAACACGGTGAAGTCGGCTTGCCCCTGCGTGAAGCGCTCGGGCGTATTGGCCGAGAAGGTGAGCAAGCGATGCTCATCACCACCCACGGCGTGAACACCCATCGCGGCGCGATCTGGGCCCTTGGCTTGTTGACGGCGGCTGCCGCGTTGGAACCACGCGCCGTCACGCTGACGGCAGCCAAACTGGCCTTGCTCAACGACCGCTACGCCCCGCAGCCCATGAGCCACGGTGCCCAGGTCGCCCAACGTTATGGCGCACGCGGCGCCCGTGAAGAAGCGCAACTGGGCTTCCCGTCGGTGGTGCAACGCGGCTTGCCGCAACTGCACAGAAGCCGACAACAAAACGCTGGCGAACAGAACGCCCGCCTGGACGCCTTGCTCGCGATCATGACGGACCTGGCAGACACCTGCGTGCTCTACCGCGCCGGCACCGAAGGCCTCCAAGCCATGCAACACGGCGCCCAGGCCGTGCTGGATGCCGGCGGCAGCGCAACCTTGGACGGTCGCCGCCAGTTGCACGCGCTGGACCTCCAACTGCTGGCCCTGAATGCCTCCCCGGGCGGCGCCGCCGACCTGTTGGCCGCCTGCCTGTTTATCGACCGCCTCGACGGAGCGTTGTGATGGAAACCTTATCCTTTGAATTCCCCGCCGGGCAGCCGCCAAAAGGCCGTGCGTTGGTGGGTTGCGTCGGCTCGGGCGACCTGGAAGTGCTGCTGGAACCGGGCACGCCTGGCACCCTGACCATTCAGGTACAGACTTCGGTGAATGGCGCCGAACAGCGCTGGCAGCACCTGTTCGAACGCATCTTCCAAGAGCAAACCCCACCGGCCTTGAACATTGATATCCACGACTTCGGCGCCACCCCCGGCGTGGTGCGCTTGCGCCTGGAGCAGGGTTTCGAGGAGATCGGCCATGACTGACTTACTCGCCAAACACAGCTTCGTTGAACTGGGCGCTCGGCAGCGCGCCAAGGCCTTGCTGGACGCGGGCTCTTACCGCGAATTGATCGACCCGTTCCAGCGCGTCATGTCACCGTGGCTCAGCCGCCAAGGCGTGGTGCCGCAGGCCGATGACGGCGTGGTGATTGCCAAGGGCAGCATCGACGGAAAACCTGTGGTCATTGCCGCCATCGAAGGCAACTTCCAGGGCGGCAGCCTTGGCGAAGTGGGCGGCGCGAAAATCGCCGGCGCCTTGGAGCTGGCAGCCGAAGATAACCGCAAAGGCATCCCGACTCGCGCGGTGTTGCTGCTGGAAACCGGTGGCGTGCGCCTGCAGGAAGCCAACCTCGGCCTGGCCGCCATCGCGGATATCCACGCGGCGATTGTCGACCTGCGCCAGTACCAGCCGGTGATCGGCGTGGTGGCCGGCAGCGTCGGTTGTTTTGGCGGCATGTCCATCGCCGCCGGGTTGTGCAGTTACCTGGTGGTCACGCGCGAAGCCCGCCTGGGCCTGAATGGCCCGCAAGTCATCGAACAGGAGGCCGGCCTGGAGGAGTACGACTCCCGCGACCGGCCTTTCATCTGGAGCCTTACGGGCGGTGAGCAACGTTTCAACAGTGGCCTGGCCGACCGTTATGTGGCGGACGATGTGGCCGAGATTCAACAGACCGTCAGCGCATTGCTGCAACAAGGCCTGCCCACCCAACAACGCAGCCGCCAGCCCGCGTACTACCTGGCGCGCCTGGCCGAACTGGATGCCACGGCGCAGATCGACCCGGCGACGGTGCGCGAGCTGTATCAAGGAGAACGCTCATGAGAGGTTTGCAGTGGTTCGACGCGCTGAGCGCGGGTGCGACGTCTGTCGAGGGGTTGCCGAACTCCCTGAAAGTGGCCGACGGCCTGTTGGGCGAGCACGCCGTGCGCTTTATTGCCGTGGTCACTGACGCGCAAAACCGCTTCCCGCGTGCGCGTCATGGCGAAGTCGGCTTGCTCGAAGGCTGGGGCTTGGCCAAAGCGGTGGATGAAGCCATCGCCCGAGGCGACAAACGCCCGATCATCGCCATCGTCGACGTGCCCAGCCAAGCCTATGGCCGTCGCGAAGAAGCCCTCGGCATCCACCAGGCCCTGGCCGCCGCCGCCGACAGTTACGCCCGCGCTCGCCTCGCCGGGCACCCGGTGATTGCGCTGTTGGTGGGCAAGGCCATGTCCGGCGCCTTCCTCGCCCACGGCTACCAGGCCAACCGCCTGATCGCCCTGCGCGACCCCGGCGTGATGGTGCACGCCATGGGCAAGGCTTCGGCCGCGCGTGTAACGTTGCGCAGTGTTGAAGAACTGGAAGCCCTGGCCGCCAGCGTGCCGCCCATGGCCTATGACATCGACAGTTATGCCAGCCTCGGTTTGCTCTGGGAGACCTTGTCGGTCAGCCAGATCGAACAGCCCACGGCGGACGACGTGGCGCGGGTCAGCGATTGCCTGGTGCATGCAATCAAGGATATCGGCAGCACCGACTTGAGCGGGCGCCTCGGTGCAACCCATCGCGCAGCCTCCAGCCACGTACGCCAGTTGCTGCGGGAGCAATGGTGAACGCCCACGATTTGCTCTGGGGCATGACCCCGGCGCATCTGCCTGCCGAGGCTCCGGCCTGGGCGGTGGAAGCGATCAGCGCCGGACACCCGGTGGTGGTGCGTCGCGCCATCGCCGCACCGGGCTACGTGGCGGTCGGCGTGCGCGGGCGCCTGCGGGAGCAGCGTTTCGCCGCCGAGATGCCCATGGCAGCGGTGCAGCGGCGCGTGATACCCGAAGCGTTGCGCGGTGTGATCTCGCCACGGGATTTGCCGGCGTTGCGAGCGCTCGCAGCCCTGCGGCGGGTGCTGACGCAGGAGACCTGGGGCGTCACGGGCAGCGCGGGTTTCGAATTGGCCAGCGGGATCGAAGCGCTGCATGCTCAGAGCGACTTGGATTTAATTCTGCGCACACCCGAGCCTTTGGCTCGAGGTGATGCAAACGACCTGCTGGCGATCCTGGAGACGGCGGCGTGCGCCGTGGACCTGCAACTGCAGACTCCATTTGGCGCCGTTGCCTTGCGCGAATGGGCGAGTGGCTCACGCCGCGTGCTGCTTAAAACCGCCAGCGGCGCGCACTTGGTGCTTGATCCTTGGCAGGCCGTGGCATGAGCAGCCTTCTGGTGTTCCCGGGGCAGGGCGCCCAACGGCCGGGCATGCTCCAGGCGTTGCCGGCCGAGGTGTTGGAGCAGGCCAGCGATGCGCTGGGTGAAGATGTTCGTGCATTGGATTCAACTGAGGCCCTGGCGAATACCCGCGCGGTACAACTCTGCCTGTTGATCGTCGGCGTGGCCCACGCCCGCCTGCTGCAACACGCCCCGGATTACGTCGCGGGCCTGTCCATCGGTGCCTACCCGGCGGCGGTGGTCGCCGGTGCTTTGGACTTCAACGATGCCATCAAACTCGTCAGCCTGCGCGGTGAGCTGATGCAAAACGCTTATCCACAGGGCTACGGCATGACCGCGCTGATTGGCCCTGAGTTATCCACCGTCGAAAGCGCGCTGGCCGACATACACAGTGCTGAAACCCCGGTGTACCTGGCCAATATCAATGCCGACAACCAGACCGTCATCGCCGGCAGCAACGCGGCCATGCAGCGTGTCGCCGACCGCATCAAAGGCAACGGCATCGCCAAGCGCCTGGCTGTCAGCGTGCCGTCGCATTGCGCGTTGCTGGAAGCGCCTGCCCAGGCCCTGGCGCGCGCCTTCGTGCCGCTCAAGGCACCGCGCATCACCTACCTGAGCAGCACCCGCGCGCGGCCGATCCATCACCCCGAGCAATTGCGCGATGACCTGGCGTTCAACATGTGCCGCGTCGTCGACTGGCGCGGCACCGTGCAAAGCGCCTATGAGCGCGGTGTGCGCCTGCAAATCGAACTGCCTCCGGGCGCGGTGCTCACCGGCCTGTCACGCCGGGTGTTTGAACAGGGCACGGTGATTGCCTGCGAAGGCGCACGCCTGGATACCTTGCAGGCCCTGCTGCAAGAGGAGGAACGCCGCCACCGATAAAGCACCACCCAAGGCTTTCGAAGCACAAAAACAACAATTTCGATCGAGCACTTTGAGGACAACAACAATGATTATTTACGGTGTGGCACTGCTGGCGATCTGCACGCTTGCGGGTGTGATCATGGGCGACATGCTCGGTGTGTTGCTGGGTGTCAAATCCAACGTGGGCGGGGTGGGGATCGCGATGATCCTGCTGATCTGCGCCCGCTTGTGGATGCAAAAACGCGGCGGCATGACCAAGGATTGCGAAATGGGCGTCGGCTTCTGGGGCGCCATGTACATCCCCGTGGTCGTGGCAATGGCCGCGCAACAAAACGTCGTGACGGCCCTGCACGGCGGCCCGGTGGCGGTGCTCGCCGCGATTGGTTCGGTGGTGGTCTGTGGTTGCACCATCGCCCTGATCAGTCGCACTCACAAGGGTGAGCCGTTACCCGATGAAGAGCCGCTGATCGCGCCAGTGGGAGGTCGCTGATATGTGGGATCTCATTGAAAAAGGCTTGGAACATAACGGTCTGATCACCGCGTTTGCCTTCGTTGGCGTGGTCATGTGGATTTCCGTGGTGCTGTCCAAGCGCCTGACGTTTGGGCGCATTCATGGCTCGGCGATTGCCATCGTCATCGGTCTGGTCCTGGCCTGGGTCGGCGGCACCGTTACGGGCGGCCAGAAAGGCCTGGCTGACCTGGCGCTGTTCTCCGGCATCGGCCTGATGGGCGGCGCGATGCTGCGCGACTTTGCCATCGTCGCCACGGCGTTTGAAGTGCAAGCCACCGAAGCCCGCAAGGCCGGAATGATTGGCGTGATCGCGCTGCTGTTGGGCACGATCTTGCCGTTTATCGTCGGCGCGAGCATGGCCTGGGTGTTCGGTTATCGCGATGCCGTCAGCATGACCACCATCGGCGCGGGTGCCGTGACTTACATCGTCGGCCCGGTGACCGGTGCGGCCATTGGCGCGACCTCGGATGTGATGGCGCTGTCGATTGCCACCGGGTTGATCAAGGCGATTCTGGTGATGGTCGGCACGCCGGTCGCGGCGCGTTGGATGGGGTTGGATAACCCGCGTTCGGCGATGGTGTTTGGTGGCTTGGCCGGTACGGTGAGTGGGGTGACGGCGGGGCTGGCGGCGACGGATCGGCGGTTGGTGCCGTATGGTGCGCTGACGGCGACGTTCCACACCGGGCTGGGCTGCCTGCTTGGGCCTTCGCTGCTCTATTTCATTGTGCGTGGTCTGGTCGGTTAGCTTTCGCGGTGCCTCGCGTGGCGCCATCGGGGGCAAGCCCCCTCCCACATTTGATGGCATTTCAAATGTAGGCTTGGAATCGTACCCAGTGTGGGAGGGGGCTTGCCCCCGATAGCGGTGTGTCAGGCCGGCACCTGGCGGTTGGCATACATCCGACACTCTGCCAGCAACGCCAGCAGGTTTGGATCCCTTTCTTTGGCCTTCAAAAACACCACCCCAATATGCTGCTGCAACCGATACCTGGGTTGCAGCGGTATCAACTTCACCCGGTTCTCATACACCGCCGCAATCCTCCCCGGCAACAGCGCGTAACCCACCCCCGAACTGACCATGCTCAGCAGCGTAAAGATGTCATTCACCTGCATCGCCACCTTAGGCTCGAACCCCGCTTGCTTGAACACGCGATTGCCATCCTGGTGCGTGGCGAAGCCTTGGGTGAGGGTGATGAAGGTCGCGTCGCGCACGTCGGCGAGGTCGATTTCGTGTTCGCGGTCGAAGGGCGAGTCGGCCGGGGTGGCGAGGAAGATGTCGTCGGAAAACAGCGCGATCTGCTCGCAATCGGGGTCGTTGGCGTGTTCGTCCAGGGAGATGAGGATCGCGTCCACTTCCATGTTCTTGAGCTTGTAGAGCAGGTCGAAGTTGGAGCCCAGGATCAGGTCGATATTGAGTTCGCTGCGGCGGATCTTCAGGCCCATGATCAGTTGCGGCACGGTCTTCACGGTCAGCGAATACAGTGAGCCCAGTTTGAAGCGCTCGGCGGAGAACCCGGCGGCTTCACGGGTGAGGCGTACGCTGTCGACCACGTCGGCCACCAGTTTCTGCGCGCGCTCTTCCAATACGTAAGCGCTTTCCAGCGGCGTGAGGTTGCGCCCCTCGTGCTTGAACAGCGGGCAGCGCAGGGCGTTTTCCAGGGAGTGGATGGCGCGGTGCACACTGACGTTGCTGGTCTGCAGCTCGGCGGCGGCGCGGGCCAGGTTGCCTGTGCGCATGAACGCCAGGAAGATTTCCAGTTTCTTGAGGGTGAATTCTTCGTCGATCAGCATGGCCATGGGCTCTTGTTCGAATGCGGTCGATTGTGCCCGCAAAACCGTCTGGCGTCCTCGGAACGTCATATCCTGCTTGCACTCTTATGCGCAAGGCTGGACGCTTGCCAGCCAGTGTTTAACGGTTACAGGAGGTCAGTGACAGATGTATCACGGGGAACGGTTCAACGCCTGGAGCCATTTGCTCGGTGCAGTCGCGGCGTGTATTGGCGCCGTGTGGATGTTGGTGGTGGCGAGCCTGGATGGCAGCCCCTGGAAGATCGTCAGCGTGGCGATTTATGGCTTTACGCTGATGGTGCTGTACAGCGCGTCGACGGTTTACCACAGCGTGCAGGGGCGGCGAAAAGCGATCATGCAGAAGGTCGATCACTTTTCGATCTACCTGTTGATCGCCGGCAGTTACACGCCGTTTTGCCTGGTGACGTTACGCGGGCCATGGGGCTGGACGTTGTTCGGGATTGTGTGGGGGCTGGCGGTGATCGGCATCCTGCAGGAGATCAAGCCGCGCTCCGAGGCGCGCATCCTGTCGATCGTGATCTACGCGGTGATGGGTTGGATCGTGCTGGTGGCGGTCAAGCCGCTGATCGCCGCACTGGGCATGGCGGGGTTTGTATGGCTCGCATCGGGTGGGGTGTTGTACACCGTCGGCATCATCTTTTTTGCCCTGGAGGACCGCCTGCGGCATTCCCATGGGATCTGGCATTTGTTTGTGATTGGCGGGAGCCTGCTGCACTTTGTGGCGATCATGCATTACGTGCTTTAGCCCTGTGGGAGCGGGCCACATTAGATCATCGGTATTCTGTTAGAGCCGCTCCAATAACGCCCGGGCACGGTGGCCGAAGATCTCCAGCAGATTAGCCAGCATATGCGGCGGCGGTTCATCGGCGCGGGTCAGGGCGTACAGCGTGATCGGCAGCGGCGGGGTGAGCGTGCGGATGCAGGTGGTGGCGGTCGAAGCACCCAGGGCGGTGAAGGGGTCGATCACCGTGAGGCCGGCGCCGGATTCCACCATCGCACGGGCCAGCGAGTAGGTTTGCACCGAGATCGTCACCCTTGGCGGCGGGTCGACGTGTTCCAGGTAACTGTCGAGTTTAGCCGCCAGCGGGTCGGCGCTGGAAAGACCTATCAGCGGCGTACCCGCCAGGTCAGCCAGGGGCAGTGGGCTGCTCAGCTCGGCATCAGACCAATAGCCTTTGGACGCCAATGCCACCAACACGCCGTTGGCCAGCACTTGCGTGGTCAGCCCTGGATGACCAGAGAAGTTGAGCGTCAGCGCCAGGTCAATCTCACGCATCAGCAGCTTCTGTACCAGTTCGCGGCTGTGGTCGCTGGACAATTCACAGGCCATGTCCGGGTAATCGCGCTTCCACTCAAGAATAGCTGGCGGCAGCAGCGACAGGGCCAGCGCCGGGATCGCGCCGATGCGCACACTGTGGCCCGGTGCACGGCGCAGGCTCTTGGCCAGGCGGCGTACGCCTTGCAGGCTTTCGGTGACTTTCTCCACTTCGCTTTCCAGCGCCAGGGCTTCCGGCGTGGGCTGCAACTTGCCGCGTACGCGCAGAAACAGCGGGAAGCCCAGCTGCAATTCGGCGTGCTGCAACACCTTGGTCACCGCTGGTTGCGACACATGCAGCAGTTGTGCGGCGGCGCTGACGGAGCCGGTCTGGCGAATGGCCTGGAAAATTTCGATATGACGCAAGCGCATGGCAAGTCCATAACCTTTGTTTATAGGTGACCCATCTTTATTCATTGTCGGCGGCCTGTCACCTGCCCCTAGGCTTGAGGCCTCTTGATTCAACGGCGGGCGGCGGGAATGGTGCACATCATTGGGGGTGGGGTGATTGGTCTGGCCAGCGCGTATGCGCTGGTGCGTGCGGGCCACGAGGTGACGGTGATCGACGCGTGCGAGACCCTGGGCAGTGAAACCAGTTTTGCCAATGGCGGGCAATTGTCCTATCGCTATGTGGCGCCGCTGGCCGATGCCGGCGTGCCGCTTCAGGCCGTCGGTTGGCTGTTGCGCGGTGACTCGCCGTTGAAGCTGCGCCCACGCCTCGACCCTCAGCAATGGCGCTGGATGACCGCGTTCCTCGGCGCCTGCCGTAGCTCGGTGAACACACGCAATACCGCCCACCTGCTGCGACTTGCCTCCCTGAGCCAGGACACGTTGCAGCAATGGCGTGAGGATGATCACCTGGACGGCTTCGACTGGCGGCGCAACGGCAAACTGGTCACCTTCCGCAACGCCAGTTCCTTTGCGCATGCCCGCAGCAAGGTCACCGATATTCTTCAGCAGCAGGTGCTGTCGGCCGCCGATTGCGCGCGCCTGGAGCCGGCGCTGGCGGGCGGTGGTTTTGTCGGCGGGATCTACACGCCGAATGAGGAGGTGGCGGATTGTCATGCCTTCTGCCAGCGCTTGGCGGCGCGGCTTGAAGCGTCCGGCCGCTGCCGCTTTTTGCTGGGGCGCAAGGTCACCGGCATGCGCCACGCTGACGGTGTGGTGCAGGCGATCGAACTGGGCGCAGAGGTGATGCCGGTCGAGCATCTGGTACTGGCGGCCGGGTATCGCAGCGCGGCGTTGGGTGTGCCGCTGCCGCTGTACCCGCTCAAGGGGTACAGCCTCAGTGTGCCGATTGGCGCGCAGCACCAGGCGCCGAACGTGAGCATCACCGACTACGACCGCAAGATCGTCTATGCGCGCATCGGCGAACAACTGCGGGTGGCGGCCATGGTGGATATCGTCGGCTTCGACGCCAGCCTTGAACCCAAGCGCCTGGCGCTGATGAAGCGCCAGGCGCTGGAGACATTTCCTTTGGCGGGCGATTACGCCCATGCGGTGGAGTGGGCGGGTATGCGCCCGGCCACCCCGACTGGCGTGCCGCTGATTGGTGCCAGTGTCTATCGCAACCTATGGCTGAACCTGGGCCACGGTGCACTCGGCTTTACCCTGGCGTGCGGCAGTGGCCAGTTGCTCGCTGAGTTGATCGGGCAACACGCGCCTTCCATTGATATGCAGGGCCTTGCGCCCCGCGCCGCATGAGGATGTATTGATGACCATCACCCGAATCAGCAGCAATGAGCGCCTCTCGGGCGCAGTGACCTTCAAGGACCTGGTGTTCCTCTCGGGCATGGCGCCGACGTGCACGACCCTGCAAGCGGAACTGGCGCGGCCGAGTGTGCTGGTGGAAATCAGCGTGATTGCGGTACGAAAATAACCGAAAGACCCACGGAGAATAACAATGAAAAAAATCCTGTTGGCCGGCTGCACCCTGGGGCTTTTGCTGGGCGCTCAAGCCCATGCGAACCCAGCGCCGTTGGACGGCACGCTGGGCAAGATCGCTAACGCCCAGTCCATCACGTTGGGCTATCGCGATGCGTCGGTGCCGTTTTCCTACGTCGGGGATAACAGCGGCAAACCCATGGGCTATTCGGTGGAGCTGGCCGATAAGATCGTTGAGCGCATTCGGCAGAAAACCGGGGTGGCCACGCTCAATGTGAAGTACACCCTGGTGACGTCCCAAACGCGTATTCCGCTGGTGCAGAACGGCACTGTCGACCTGGAATGCGGTTCTACAGGCGTGACGGCCGAGCGGCAGAAGCAGGTGGCGTTTTCCTACGGGTTTATCTACGTGAAGGGGCAATTGCTGACGGCCAAGGACAGTGGCATCCAAGGCTTTGCCGATCTTGCGGGCAAGAACGTAGTGACCACCGCCGGTACCACCAATGAGCGTTTCCTCAAAAGCTACAACGCCGAGCACAAGGCCAATATGTTCGTGATCAGCGCCAAGGACCATGGCGAAGCATTCAAGATGCTCGAGACCGGCCGCGCGGCGGCATTCTACATGGATGACGCGTTGCTTTACGGCGAGCGCGCCAAGGCCAAGGACCCGCACAATTGGGTGGTGGTGGGGGAGGAGCAGTCGCGGGAAATCTACAGCTGCATGGTGCGCAAGGACGACCCGCAATTTCTCGCAGTGGTCAACGAGACTCTTGGCGACCTTTATCGCAGTGGGGAGATCAACGGGATTTACCAGCGCTGGTTTGAATCACCGATTCCGCCCAAGGGCTTGAACCTGGAATTCCCGATGACCCGTGAGTTGAAGGCGATTATTGCCAAGCCAGTGAGTGATCCGGTGGAGTGATGTAACGGCTTGGTCACCCAATCAAGAGGGTTAGAAGTCGCCCCAGAGTTGTTGGGCCACAGCCAGCGCCACCACCGGCGCCGTTTCGGTACGCAAGACGCGCGGGCCGAGGCGGGCGGCGTGGTAGCCGGCACCTTGGGCCGCTTGGACTTCTGCGTCGGTCAACCCACCCTCAGGCCCGATCAAGAAGGCCAGGCTCGAGGGCTTGGCATGGCTGACCAGCGGCTCGGCCACCGGGTGCAGCACCAGCTTCAAATCTGCCTCGGTCTGCTTCAACCAGTCCGCCAGCAACAGCGGTGGGTGAATCAGCGGCACCGTCGAACGCCCGCATTGCTCGCAGGCGCTGATGGCCACCTGGCGCCAGTGCAGCAGGCGTTTGTCGGCGCGTTCATCCTTGAGGCGCACTTCGCAGCGGTCGCTGAAAATCGGCGTGATCGCGTTGACGCCCAGTTCGGTGGCTTTCTGAATCGCCCAATCCATGCGCTCGCCACGGGACAGGCCCTGGCCGAGATGGATATGCAGCGGCGATTCGGCCTGGCCCCCAACGCTTTCGGTGAGTTGCACAGTGACGCGCTTTTTACCGACTTCGAGCAAGCTGCCCAGGAACTCCTGGCCGGAGCCGTCAAACAATTGCACGGCATCGCCTTCGCCCATGCGCAGCACGCGGCTGATGTAATGCGCCTGGGCTTCAGGCAGCTCGTGGTCGCCGAGGCTCAGCGGGGTGTCGGTAAAAAAGCGGGACAGTCTCATTTCTGTTCTCTGAAAAGGTTTTTCAAGCGCGAGCTCTTACAGGGGCTGGTATTAGCCCGGATCGCGGAAACCTGGGTGGAAGTCCTTCGGCACCGCCACACTGACCTTGCTGTTGGTGGCGATATCAATGCCCTCGCTGGCGACTTCGGCGAGGAAGTCGATCTGCTCCGGCGTGATCACATACGGCGGCAGGAAATACACCACACTGCCCAGTGGCCGCAACAGCGCACCACGTTCCAGGGCGTGCTCGAATACCTTCAGGCCACGACGTTCCTGCCACGGGTAGGCGGTCTTGGTGGCTTTATCCTGGACCATCTCGATGGCCAGCACCATGCCAGTCTGGCGCACTTCCGACACATGCGGGTGGTCCACCAGGTGCGCAGTGGCCGTGGCCATGCGCTGGGCCAGGGCCTTGTTATTTTCGATGACGTTGTCTTCTTCGAATATATCCAGGGTCGCCAACGCGGCCGCACACGCCAGCGGGTTGCCGGTGTAGCTGTGGGAGTGCAGGAAGGCGCGCAGGGTCGGGTAGTCGTCGTAGAAGGCGTCGTAGACGTCATCGGTGGTGACCACGGCCGCCAGTGGCAGGTAGCCGCCGGTCAGGGCCTTGGACAGGCACAGGAAGTCCGGGCGGATACCCGCCTGTTCACAGGCGAACATGCTGCCGGTGCGGCCGAAGCCTACGGCGATTTCGTCGTGGATCAGGTGCACGCCGTAGCGGTCGCAGGCCTCGCGCAGCAGCTTGAGGTAAACCGGGTGGTACATGCGCATGCCGCCGGCGCCCTGGATCAGCGGTTCGACGATCACGGCGGCGACGGTGTCGTGGTTCTCGGCCAGGGTCTGTTCCATGGCCAGGAACATCGTGCGCGAGTGGTCTTCCCAGCTCATGCCCTCGGGGCGCAGGTAGCAGTCCGGGCTTGGCACCTTGATGGTGTCCAGCAGCAGCGCCTTGTAGGTCTCGGTAAACAGCGGCACGTCGCCCACCGACATCGCGGCGATGGTTTCGCCGTGGTAGCTGTTGGTCAGGGTGACGAAACGCTTTTTGTTCGGCAGGCCGCGGTTGAGCCAATAGTGGAAGCTCATTTTCAGCGCGACTTCGATGCACGACGAGCCGTTATCGGCGTAGAAGCAGCGGGTCAGGCCTTCGGGCGTCATTTGCACCAGGCGTTCGGACAGTTCGATCACCGGTTGATGGCTGAAACCGGCGAGGATCACATGTTCCAGTTGGTCGACCTGGTCCTTGATGCGCTGGTTGATGCGCGGGTTGGCATGGCCAAACACGTTGACCCACCAGGAACTGACGGCGTCGAGGTAGCGCTTGCCTTCGAAGTCTTCCAGCCACACGCCTTCGCCGCGCTTGATCGGGATCAGCGGCAGTTGCTGGTGGTCTTTCATCTGGGTGCAGGGATGCCACAGCACCGCGAGGTCGCGTTGCATCCACTGGTTGTTCAAGCCCATCGGTTCTCTCCTCGAAGCGGTCCTGCGGCGAGCGCAGGTAAAACAATCGCGCAAGCCTATGCAATGGTGGCGCGTGTCACAACCTATTGTGAGGGAATTCGCGGTAAACACAGGACGGTCTGTCACGTTTCTTAGGAATAGTCCTTAATCCTTGGTTAACTTATTGTGCATAGGCTCTTGATCGTATTTCTCGATATTTCAAAGCGAAATTTTCCGCTTTAATTCGATAGGTAAATCGCTAGTCTTGGGCGCAGCTCTTACGGGATTTGGGACATGCAGCTACGTAATTCTTCGGCCCGCTATGGTTGGGTCAGCATTGTTTTGCATTGGGGCGTGGCCCTGGTGGTGTTCAGCTTGTTCGCCCTGGGCTTGTGGATGGTCGGCCTCGACTACTACAGCGCCTGGCGCAAAGACGCGCCGGACCTGCACAAGAGCATTGGCATCACGCTGTTCGCCATTATGCTGGTGCGTATCGTCTGGCGCCTGGTAAGCCCGCCACCACCACCGCTGGCCAGCTACAGCCGCCTGACCCGTATCGGTGCGGCGTTCGGCCACGCGTTCCTGTATCTCGGGCTGTTCGCCGTGATGATCGCCGGTTACCTGATTTCCACCGCAGACGGTGTCGGTATCCCGGTGTTTGGCCTGTTTGAAATTCCTGCCGTGGTTTCCGGTCTACCGGACCAGGCAGACACTGCGGGCGTGGTGCACTTGTACCTCGCTTGGGTGTTGGTGGTCTTTGCCGGCTTGCACGGCGTGGCTGCGTTGAAACACCACTTTATTGATCGTGATGTGACCCTTACGCGAATGCTGGGGCGCAAAGCCTGATGTTCAACCTCGACTCACAAGGAATAGAAAGCATGTTGAAAAAGACTCTCGCTGCTCTGGCCATCGGTACTGCCCTGCTGTCTGCAGGTCAGGTGATGGCGGCTGACTACAAGATCGACAAAGAAGGCCAGCACGCCTTCATCGACTGGAAAATCAGCCACCTGGGCTACAGCTACATCCACGGTACCTTCAAGGACTGGGATGGTACCTTCAGCTGGGATGCCGCCAAGCCGGAAGCCAGCAAAATCGCGGTCGACGTGAAAACCGCCAGCCTGTGGTCCAACCACGCAGAGCGTGACAAGCACATCGCCAGCAAAGACTTCCTGGACGTTGCCAAGTTCGCCGACGCCAAGTTCGTGTCCACCGCCGTTAAATCTACCGGCGAGAAAACCGCTGACGTAACGGGCGACCTGACCTTTCACGGCGTGACCAAGCCTGTGACCTTCAAGGCGACCTTCAATGGTGAAGGCAAGGATCCATGGGGCGGCGAACGTGCTGGCTTCAACGCCAAGACCACCGTCAACCTGAACGACTTCGGCATCAAAGGCCCCGGCCCGTCCTCGCAGACCGTGGACCTGGACATCTCGCTGGAAGGCGTCAAGCAGAAGTAATGTCTGGCTTGGCAATGCGGTCCTTGTGGGAGAGGGCTTGCCCTCGATAGCGGTGTGTCAGTTAAAAGTAGGTCAGCTGACACTCAGCTATCGGGGGCAAGTCGAATCGTCGCACCGCCCCTTCCACATTGGATCGTTATTGAGTCCAAAAAAAATGCCCCGCATCGAAAGATACGGGGCATTTTTTATGGGGCTAAAAACTCAGCGGTTGCGAGTCAGCAATGCTGGCTTTTCACCACGAGGACGGCCTGGCAACTGATCCAGTTGCTCGGGTGTCGGGAAGCGATCCGCTTTCGACTCCTTGTGGATGATCTTCGGCGCTGGGCCACCGCGCGGGTTCTGCACGGCCGGTTCGGACAAGCGAGGCTGGTCGTCACGGGCTGGGCGGCGGTTGTTGCTGCGCGAGTCTTCGCGACGGGCTTGGCCGTCACGCGGTGCGCCATTACGCGGGCCGCTGCGCTTGGCCGGTGGAGTGCCGGTGGTGCCGCCGCTGCTGTTGCGTGGGCCGTTCTGGCGAGCGCCTTGTGGCTGACCGCCACGTGGAGCGCCTGCGCCCGCACCTTGTGCAGGCGCGCCGGGACGACGGCCACGGCCTTGGGCCGGCTTGGCCTGAGGCACGTAGTCAACGCGGTTGCCGAAGTTATCCACGTCGTCGTCGAGGAACTCGTCCGGGGCACGGTCAGCGGCGGCGCGTGGCGGCTGACTCGGCTGGCGCTGTTCGCGGGCCGGGGTGCCTTCACGGGGCTTCTGCTCGCGGGCTGGGCGTTCGCCACGGCCGTTGGTAGGCGCTTTTTCCTTGCCGCCCTTGTCCTTGCCCTTGTCGCGACGACCACCGCCACCACCGCCGCCGTTCGGGCCATCACCCTTCGGACCGCGTGGGTTGCGTGGGTTGCGCACGTCCGGACGCTCGCGCACTTCAGGCTTCTCAGCCTCTACGGCGCTGGCATCGAAGCCCATCAGGTCGCCGTCGGCGATTTTCTGCTTGGTCATGCGCTCGATGCTTTTCAGCAGTTTTTCTTCGTCCGGTGCAACCAGGGAAATGGCTTCACCCGAACGACCGGCACGGCCGGTACGGCCGATACGGTGCACGTAGTCTTCATCGACGTTTGGCAGCTCGAAGTTGACCACGTGTGGCAGTTGGTCGATATCCAGGCCGCGGGCGGCGATATCGGTGGCCACCAGTATGCGCACGGAACCGGCCTTGAAGTCGGCCAGGGCTTTGGTGCGCGCGTTCTGGCTTTTGTTACCGTGGATGGCGACAGCGGTGAGGCCGTGCTTGTCCAGGTACTCGGCTAGACGGTTGGCGCCGTGCTTGGTACGGGTGAACACCAACACCTGTTCCCACGCGCCGGCGGTGATCAGGTGGGCCAGCAGCGCACGCTTGTGGCTGGCGGCCAGGCGGAAGACGCGTTGCTCGATACGCTCGACCGTGGTGTTCGGTGGCGTGACTTCAATGCGCTCAGGGTTGTGCAGCAGCTTGCCGGCCAGGGCAGTGATGTCCTGGGAGAACGTTGCCGAGAACAGCAGGTTCTGACGTTTGGCCGGCAGGCGGGCGAGGACCTTTTTCACGTCATGGACAAAGCCCATGTCGAGCATGCGGTCGGCTTCGTCCAGCACGAGGATTTCCACGTGGGACAAATCGACGCTGCCTTGGCCGCACAGGTCGAGCAAACGACCGGGGCACGCCACCAGCACGTCCACACCACGGGACATGGCCTGAACCTGTGGGTTCATGCCGACGCCGCCGAAGATGCAGGCACTGACGAACTTCAGGTCGCGGGCATACAGCTTGAAGCTGTCGTGCACCTGGGCGGCGAGTTCGCGGGTTGGGGTCAGGACCAATACGCGCGGTTGGCGCGGGCCGTGACGCTGGGATTTGTCCGGGTGACCGTTGGGAAACAACCGCTCCAGAATCGGGAGGGCGAAACCGCCGGTTTTACCAGTACCTGTCTGAGCCGCAACCATCAGGTCGCGACCTTGCAACACGGCGGGAATGGCCCGCTGTTGCACCGGAGTAGGCTCGGTATAGCCCGCTGCCTCGATGGCGCGGACTAAAGCCTCGGAGAGACCGAGGGAAGCAAAGGACATGAGTAATCCTGTTTTAGTTAGGGCTTGGCCCAAAGGGATAATCTTGCCGGGCGTGAATGGCGCTTAGGGGAGCGCAACCCCGTCCGGTCCTGCTGCGTCTGGCGGGCACTCCACCGGCTCGCGCGGGCTGAAAGCTGCGCTGTAGCGGGGTTGGGTGCCTTTTTCAAGACCTCAGCGGCCGGGCGTGAGCCTGGCGGAAAGGCCGGAGTATAACAGAGCAATCACGGTACGCTGCTTTCCTGCTGCTCAACGGTGTGTCCAACCCCCGTAATTGCTTGGATTCCACCATATTTGATGCTCAAAGCGGTGTACGCAGGTTCTTGTTTGAAGCGTTTGAGCTCGGCGGCAAAGCGTTGTACCAGCAGATCCATGCCCGCGCCACGGCGCACCGCAAGGAACTGCGGCTGGTGGCTGACCACAGCCGGCGCCTGGCTGACCTTGCCCTCCAGGCCCAGTGCCTTGATCACATGCTGGCCTACCCGGCGGTCGGTGATCACCAAATCGATGCGTCCCAACATTAATTTGCCGAAGTTGGCCTCATGGCTGGGGGCCGCTTCGCGGTTGAACAGGGTGGAGTCGCTGAATGCTGCGCCGTACAAGTAACCCGGCGACGTGCCGACGGTCAGGTCGCGCAGGTCTTCGAGGCCCTGGACAGGGTGGGGGCGATCATTGGCATAGAAGAGCACGAAATTCACTTCCGACAGCGGTTCGCTGGGGTATAGAAGCACGGCGTCGCGCTCGTGGCTGTGGAAAATGTCCAGCGCCCCGTCGGCATGGCCTTGGTCGAGCATGGCCAGGCAGCGCTTCCAAGGCAGGAATTGCCATTGCACCTCAATACCCAGGCGCTGGAACACGATCACCGTGGTTTCGTAGTCCAGCCCGCGCATCGTGCCGTTGTCGTCGTACACATAAGGCGCCCATGGCTCGGTGACAATGCGCAATTTCTCGCCATAAGCCGCCAGGCTCAGGCAAGTAAAGAGGGCAGCAGTCAGCAACTTCAGAATGACAGGCATGCCCTGAGGTTACGACGCTCCTGCCTTAAAGAGAAGCTCTGGCACGCGCATCCGCGGGCGGGGCTATTTGGCGGGTGAGGTCATCAAGTGTTCGTAGATCGCTGTGCGCCGCTCGCCGAGAATCAGGCGTACCACGGGGTTGGCGAACCAGTGTTCCAACTGATGCGCGTCAAGCGGGCGCTTTTGACGTTCCTCTTGGTTTTGTCGGGCTTTGTCCCACCAAACCGGGCCACATGCCTGATCGAATTCGTTCTCGTGCTCGTAGCAGCCGTAGAGGATTTCGCGGATGAACTGCTGCTGGTGCTTGGGTAACAGCAGTGTGATCAGCTTGTACAGCAAGCGCTGCGGGCGGGGAGGGCGCGGCAGGTGCGAGGAGACCTGGCGGGTGTCGGCCAGTGCCAATGCGCTGGTAGGGGCGGCCGCATGCTTGGCGATCCAGGCCTTGACCTTGGCGCGAAACAGTTGCTTGCGACTCCAGTAATGATGGATCAGGTCGGGGCACTCGCGCACGTTGACGCTGCGATAAGCGGCAATCGACAGGCAGAACTCTTCGAGGGTGTAGGCGCCCTCGGCATAGGGAAACAGTTCGTCCATCAACGCGATGGAGCGGTCGAGGATGTGCGCGTCCTGTTGCGTCAGGCCCATGACCCCGGAATTGAGGGTCATCATGTCATCGTCGGCGACGCCCATGTCCAGCAGGCGCTGGCGCAGCGCGGTGTACAGAATACTTTCGGGGTTGTCGCCGTACCGGGTGTAGAAGGCGTTGCACAGCAGGGTGCCGGGTTGCACGCGCTCGAACAGGTCCATCGGTGAATGATGGAAGAACGTGTCGGTGTCGATCAGCATGGCCACCGGCGACTCTTCCAGCACTTGGCGCAGCACCACATGTTTGGTGCGGAAGTGATAGCCGTGGGGCTCGCTCCAGCGTTTGCGAGTGGCTTCGTCCAGCGGGCGCACGCGCACCGGCAAAAGGCGATAGGGCTCGGGGTTATCGCTGAATACCTGGATATCCACGGCGGCGTCCGGGGTGTCGTTCAGGAAGGCCAGCGCGCTGGCGATGCTGAACACCGCTTCCTGGTGGTAGGTCTCGGAGCCGAAGACCAGGTAGACCAGTTGCGGGCGGGAAGTCGTGGACACTGTATTCATGGACTGCTGGGTTCCGTGGGCATGTAAAACGACAAAGGCCCTCGTCGAGACGAGGGCCTTGGCACAGCCGGACAAGCTTCAGCGTGGCAGCTTGAGGTTGTTCCAGATGGCAAGGCTGGGTTCAGCCTGGTTCAGGGTATAGAAGTGCAGGCCTGGCGCGCCACCTTGCAACAATTCTTCACACATTGTGCTGATGACCTGTTCGCCGAACGCCTGGATGCTCTTGACGTCGTCGCCATAGGCTTCCAGTTGTTTGCGCACCCAGCGTGGGATTTCGGCCCCGCAGGCGTCGGAAAAGCGCGCCAGCTTGCTGTAGTTGGTGATCGGCATGATGCCCGGCACGATCGGGATGTTCACCCCCATGGCCCGTACACGCTCGACGAAGTAGAAGTAGCTGTCGGCGTTGAAGAAGTATTGGGTGATCGCGCTGTCGGCGCCGGCGTTGGCCTTGCGCACGAAATTCTGCAGGTCGTTTTCGAAGTTGCGGGCCTGGGGGTGCATCTCCGGGTACGCCGCCACTTCGATGTGGAAGTGGTCGCCGCTTTCTTCACGGATAAAGCTCACCAGGTCATTGGCGTAGCGCAGCTCACCGCTGGCCATGCCCATGCCGGACGGCAGGTCGCCGCGCAGGGCGACGATGCGCTTGATGCCGGCTGCCTTGTATTGGGTCAGCAGGCTGCGCAGGTCGGCTTTGCTGTCGCCCACGCACGACAAGTGCGGAGCGGCGGGAACTTTGACTTCACTTTCCAGCTGCAGCACGGTGTTGATCGTGCGATCACGGGTCGAACCGCCGGCGCCGTAGGTGCAGGAGAAGAAGTCGGGGTTGTAGCTGGCCAACTGCTTGGCAGTCGCCATCAGTTTTTCATGCCCAGCATCGGTCTTGGTCGGGAAGAATTCGAAGCTGTAGCGACGGTCTTGGGACATGGTAATACCCTTTGAAACTCAGAATGCCGACGGTGCCCCCTGTAGGAGCGAGCTTGATGTGGCGAGGGAGCTTGCTCCCGCTGGAGTGCGAAGCGCTCCCAAAATCTTGGGGCCGCTTCGCAGCCCAGCGGGAGCAAGCTCCCTCGCCACAACAAGCCCGCCCCAGCAAAGCAGGGGGCTGTTACTCAGTAACGGTAAGCGTGCGGCTTGAACGGACCTTCAACGGTCACGCCGATGTAGTCGGCCTGGGTCTTGGTCAGTTGAGTCACCACGCCGCCGAAGCCGCGGACCATTTCCAGGGCCACTTCTTCGTCGAGTTTCTTCGGCAATACTTCCACGGTCAGGCGCTCGGCTTTCTGGGCGGGCGACAGGTCGGCGTACTTCTGGCCGAACAGGAAGATCTGGGCCAGGACCTGGTTGGCGAACGAACCGTCCATGATGCGGCTAGGGTGGCCGGTGGCGTTGCCCAGGTTAACCAGGCGGCCTTCAGCCAGCAGGATCAGGTAGTCGTCGTTCTGGGCGTCGAACGCGCCAGCACCGGTACGGTGAACCTTGTGTACCTGTGGCTTCACCTCTTCCCATGCCCAGTTCTTGCGCATGAAAGCGGTGTCGATTTCGTTGTCGAAGTGACCAATGTTGCAGACAACAGCACGCTTCTTCAAGGCTTTGAGCATGTTCGCGTCGCAAACATTCACGTTACCGGTGGTGGTCACGATCAGGTCGATCTTGCCCAGCAGGGCCTTGTCGATGCTCGCTTCGGTGCCGTCATTGACGCCATCGATGAACGGCGAAACCACTTCGAAGCCGTCCATGCAGGCTTGCATGGCGCAGATCGGGTCGACTTCGGAGACCTTGACGATCATGCCTTCCTGACGCAGGGACTGGGACGAGCCCTTGCCCACGTCACCGTAGCCGATCACCAGGGCTTGCTTGCCCGACAGCAGGTGGTCGGTGCCGCGCTTGATGGCATCGTTCAGGCTATGACGGCAGCCGTACTTGTTGTCGTTCTTGCTCTTGGTCACCGAGTCGTTGACGTTGATGGCCGGGATTTTCAGCTCGCCCTTGGCCAGCATGTCCAACAGGCGGTGTACGCCCGTGGTGGTTTCTTCGGTCACGCCGTGGACGCGGTCCAGGATTGCTGGGTACTTCTTGTGCAGCAGCTCGGTCAGGTCGCCGCCGTCGTCGAGGATCATGTTGGCATCCCAAGGCGCGCCATCTTTCAGGATGGTTTGCTCCAGGCACCACTCGTACTCTTCTTCGGTCTCGCCTTTCCAGGCGAATACCGGGATACCGGCAGCAGCGATGGCGGCAGCGGCCTGGTCTTGAGTCGAGAAAATGTTGCAGGACGACCAGCGTACTTCGGCACCCAGGGCAACCAGGGTTTCGATCAGCACGGCGGTCTGGATGGTCATGTGGATGCAGCCGAGGATCTTCGCACCCTTGAGCGGTTGCTCAGCGGCATACTTGCGGCGCAGGCCCATCAGGGCAGGCATTTCGGATTCGGCGATAAAGGTTTCACGACGGCCCCAGGCGGCGAGGGACATGTCGGCGACTTTGTAGTCGTTGAAATCTGCAGGCGTGTTTACTGCGCTCATGAAGAGCCTCCATTCGTAGTGTGCGAATGGGCGCCGTTGTGCGTTTAGTATCAGGCCAAGTGTACCAGGCCGGACAACGCCCCATCCGAGCCTGACAGGTTGAACCTGCTGCAGCGCCCCTCGGACAGGTGGCGGGAGAACGGTATCAACTGAAGATGACCGTTTTGAAGCGGGGGCGATTATAGCCGTGTGCGCCAGACTTCCCAAGCCTTTCTGTCGGCAACATGAAGATAGCACATAGGCGTGATAGGCAATGGCTCATAGAGCTTGGGGCCGGGCTCTGCCATGATGTTGCCCATCATTTCGCAACACGCTTTGGAGTGACCATGAACTTCCACACCCGCAAATGGGTAAAACCCGAAGACCTCAACCCCAACGGCACCCTGTTCGGCGGCAGCCTGTTGCGCTGGATCGATGAAGAAGCGGCGATCTATGCCATCGTCCAGCTGGGCAACCAGCGGGTGGTCACCAAGTACATCTCCGAAATCAACTTCGTCAGCGCCTCGCGCCAGGGCGACATCATCGAACTGGGCATCACCGCCACCGAGTTCGG